>NZ_CP136051.1:4792500-5105833 GCF_032999765.1 Imperialibacter roseus
GGAGAATAAGAGAAGCCTTTTTTGAAATAAAGAGCCGTCCATTGATGTCAACATTATATTTCGACAAAGCCTCTACTTCTTTCTTGAATATGATAGGGTCGAGCACCACGCCATTGCCTATGATATTGATTATGGAGCTATGGAAGATTCCAGATGGAATTTGATGGAGTACGTGCTTGATGCCATCGAATTCCAAAGTATGACCTGCGTTTGGTCCACCCTGAAATCTGGCGATTACATCGTATTTGGGCGCCAAAACGTCCACAATCTTTCCCTTACCTTCGTCTCCCCACTGAAGGCCCAAAAGTACATCTACCGCCATTTTTTTAAGATTTTTTAAGTTTTTCTATTGCCTCCGTTTCGCTGTCTACTATAGAAAAAATAGCATTGAGCTTTGTGATCACCAGTAGCTTTTTGACATGGTCAGAAGGATTAACAAGCACTACCTCTCCACCCTTGTTTCTGAATTTTGTAAGTATCGTTATCAGAACGCCTATACCACTACTGTTGATATACCTGACATCTTCTATGTAAAGCGCACAAAGGCTGACCTGTTTATCGATAGCATCTTTGACTATCTCTACCAACTCGGCTCCGTTGTTTTCGCCGATCAAGTCGCCTTCAAAATGGAGATGAAGTATTTTATCGCTTATGTTATGTGTGTATTTCATTCAGGCGCAATTATATAAGGAGAAAGCTCAGTTTAAAAATTAGAAAGTAAATTTTACGCTTTTTATGTTTTGGCCAGCTCTTCTCTGTTGCCGCAAGAGGCATTCGTACAGTTGCCATATAGGATGAGAGAATGATGCATGACGTCGAAGTGCAACAAGTCGCCGACGGTATTCTGAATATTCTGGATTCTTGGATCGCAAAACTCCATTACCTTGTGACATTCGGTACAAATCAAATGATCGTGTTGCTTGTAGCCATATGATTTTTCGTATTGGGCCATGTTTTGTCCAAACTGATGTTTTGAGACCAAGTCGCATTCAACAAGTAAGTCAAGCGAATTGTATACCGTGGCTCTGCTCACTCTGTAGTTTTTGTTCTTCATACTTATGTATAAAGATTCAACATCAAAGTGGCCACCCCTGGAATAAATCTCTTCCAGGATAGCAAAACGTTCGGGAGTCTTCCTCAGCTCCTTTTTTTCGAGGTAAGCTGTAAATATCTTTTTTACCTCTGAGAATATTTTTTCGTTGAGTACCATACTTTCAAAGTCACAAATATAGTAAAAGCTGGCTTAGTCAAGCTGCTCTAAGTCATCGTATCTGGAGACGCTGTAAACATCACTAATTTCCTCGAGTTTCCGAATCAGGGTGTCAAGATGTTTCGTGTCCTGGATATATAACTTAATTCCACCCTGAAAAATCCCATTGTCGGTGTCAATAGTTATCGACCTCATGTTCACCTTGAGTTCGTCGGATATTACTTTGGTGATATCGTTGATCATTCCCATTCTGTCGGTGCCGGTAATTTTCAGCCCCGTAAGGAAAGCAATCGCCTGCTGAGACGCCCATTTTGCCTTCACTACCCGGTAACCGTGATTGGACAAAAGCTCAGGTGCATTAGGGCAAGACGTGCGGTGGATTTTGATGCCTTCATTGACTGTGACAAAGCCAAAAACCTCATCACCAGGGATGGGATTACAGCATTTGGAAAATTTGTAGTCAATCACATCCATGTCCTCGCCGATCAGCAGCAGGTCGTGGTCTTTGCCTTTTACTTCAGTGATCTGCTTTTCAAAGGCACGGGCGTCCTGAATTTTATGACCATTCTTTTGGACATTCCCTTCCTTAAAGTCCTTGAATCTCTTGATGTCCTTTGAGTCGATCTTGCCTTTGCCTACCTCAAAGAAAAATTCCAAAGGCGTTTTGGCACCAAAGTATGCAACCAACTGGTCCAGGATTTCGCTAGAAAGGGTCAACTTCATTTGCTTCAGTTTGCGAAGCACTATTTCTTTTCCTTCGGCGGCGGCTTTCCTCTCTTCTTTTAGAAGATCCTTGATTTTTGACTTGGCTTTTGAGCTAACCACGAGCCTCAGCCAGCCTTCATTTGGTTTCTGCTTGCTGGAAGTCAGGATTTCAACCTGGTCTCCATTTTTTAGCACATGATTTAAAGGTACAAGCTTTTGATTCACCTTTGCCCCGATGCAACGTGCGCCAATTTGGGTGTGTATATCAAAGGCGAAGTCAAGCGCAGTGGCTCCATGTGGTAATGTTCTCAAATCACCTTTCGGGGTGAAGGCGAAAACTTCTTCCTGAAAGAGGTTGGATCTGAAATCATCGACAAACTCAATAGCCGAGGAATCGTTTTGCTCCAGCATGTCCCTCACACGGGTGATCCACTGCTCCAGGCCGGATTCCTGTGGGTTTGATTTATTCTCTTTGTATTTCCAATGAGCTGCATATCCTTTTTCGGCAATGTCGTCCATTCTGCGAGACCTGATTTGCACCTCCACCCAGTTGCCATGGTGGGACATAACTGTAGTATGCAAAGACTCATAGCCGTTCGCTTTCGATGTAGAAATCCAATCACGAAGTCTGTCGGGGTTGGGCTGGTAGTAGTCGGTAACAATAGAGTAAACCTGCCAGCAAGCGGCCTTTTCGTTTTCGTATTCAGTGTCTATAATGATTCGGATGGCAAACAGGTCATACACTTCCTCGAAGGGGATGTTCTGCTTGCGCATTTTATTATATATAGAGTATATCGATTTGGGGCGGCCCTTGATTTCCACTGTCAAACCAGATTTTTCGATGGCCGATTGAATTGGCCTCACAAAAGATCTGATGTACTTGTTTCTGGACGCTCTGGTTTGGCTGATACTATTGGCAATAGACTTATAAGTATCGGGCTCGGTAAATTTGAGGTTTAAGTCTTCGAGTTCAGATTTGATTGTGTACAGTCCCAGTCGGTGAGCCAGTGGGGCGTATAGATAAATTGTTTCAGAAGCAATCTTCAGTTGTTTGTTGCGAGGCATGCTACCAAGCGTTCGCATGTTGTGTAGCCTGTCGGCCAGCTTCACGAGAATTACTCTCACATCTTCCGAAAGGGTGAGAAGCATTTTTCGGAAGTTTTCGGCCTGCTGAGAGCTACCATATTCGAAAACACCGGATATTTTAGTGAGTCCATCAATGATTTTGGCGATCTTTGGGCCAAACTCACGCTCAATATCAGCAATACTAGTGTCGGTGTCCTCCACCACGTCATGCAGCAAGGCTGCCACAATAGACGTGGTACCCAGACCAATTTCTTCCACGCAAATCTGCGCCACCGATAGGGGATGAAAAATATACGGCTCACCGCTCTTCCGCCTCATTTCCTTATGGGCTTCCATAGAGGTATTAAATGCCTTCTTGATTAGCTTGGCATCTCCGTCTTTCAGAAGTGGCTTTGCCAGTCGCAGCAAGCGCCTGTACCTCTGAATTATTTCCCGCTTCTCTTCCTCAATATCTACCGCCTGCATGTTACTTTATTAACGAATACCTATTTAAACAAATTTTTGTTACTACACGTTGACAAAACAAAATATTTCTCTACATTTGCATTCCGTTTTCAAAAGCGGGTGTGGCGAAATTGGTAGACGCACTAGACTTAGGATCTAGCGCCGCAAGGCATGGGGGTTCGAGTCCCTCCACCCGCACTAAAAAACAAACCCTCCTACGCAATTGCTGAGAGGGTTTTTTTATATTGGATTGACTCAACAAAATTCTACAACATTGGATATTCAACTCGACAAGATTACTAAGACAGAAGCCCTAATTAAAATTAAGGTTTCAGAAACTGATTATCAACCCAAAGTTGAAGAAAAAATAAGGGAGTATAGTCGCAAGGCCTCCATTAAAGGCTTCCGCCCAGGGAAGGTGCCTCAGGGCATGATTCGCAAAATGTATGGCAAGTCAATTCTTGTGGATGAAGTGAACCATATGCTTTCTCACAAAGTGTCAGATTACATCAAGGACAACAAGTTGGAGATCATTGGCGAACCTCTTCCCAATGTTGAAAAGGCGCAAGACATTGACTGGGATGTGCAAAAGGATTTTGAGTTTGAATACAATGTCGGGTTGGTTGATGAATTCTCGATTGACCTCTCCAAAAAGGTCAGCGTGACTTCGTACTCGATCAAAGTTGATAAGAAGCTAATTGCGGAAACAGTTGAGAACCTAAAGAACCAGTTCGGCGAAACCACCGATCAGGAAATTGCAGCCGAGGGAGACAACCTTTTCGGTGTTCTGAATGCTGAAGATGATGCTAAAGAGGAAAGCATTGTGCTGTATGCCGACAAACTTTCGCCAAAAGAGGCGAAAAAACTAGTTGGCCTGGCCAAAGGAGCTATTGTTGAGGTGGATATCAAGAAGCTTTTCAAAGAAGAATCAGATTTGGCCATCGCTCTTGGCATTACCAAAGATGAGGCTAAGAAACTGAAGGGCAAATATACTTTTGAAGTAAAAAATATCAGCCGTGTGGCTAAAGCCGAGGTCAATCAGGAATTGTTTGATAAGACGTTTGGCAAAGACGCCGTTAAGTCAAACGAAGAGTTTGAGCAAAAAATAAAAGAAACCATTTCTGAAAACTACCAGCAAGAAACAGACATGTTCCTTGACAGATCAATCAGAAATGAGCTGATCAAAAACACGAAACTTGAGCTTCCGGATAGCTTTTTGAAAAGCTGGTTGCTGAGAACGAATGAAGGGCAATTGACTCCGGAAGATATCGAGAAAGAATTTGATGCCTATACCAAAGAATTGAAGTGGTCTCTTATAAGAAACAAAATCAGCAAGGATCAGGATTTGAAAATAGAGCACGAGGATGTGATGGAAGAGGCCAGAAAGTTGATCAGAAGGCAGCTTGCCGGCAGTGGCATGGGGTCTCAGTTTGAATCGAGCATTGATATGTTTGTTAACAACTACCTTCAGGGGGAGAATGGTGACAACTACATGAAAGTTCACAATCAGGTTCAAACGCTGAAAGTAATGGAGTACATCAAGTCACAGGTGACGATTAAGTCGAAGGAAGTTAGTCTTGATGATTTCCGTGACCTGCCTATGAACTAAGAACCAACTTTTTGGGTTAAATTGAAGTCCTTTCACAGAAGGGCTTTTTTTTTATTTTTGTGTCAACCCATTAACAATACGTCAAATGTATAAAGAGCTTTCAAAAGAAGAATTTAGGAAATACGCAGTGAAAGGCCAGGGGATTTCGGGCTCTGTTTTCGATCAATATGCAAGCAGAGTAGAAAATATGACCCGGTCGGTTATCGAAGAAAGACCAACAAGATTTGCAGAAATAGATGTTTTTTCCCGCCTGATCATGGACAGGATCATTTTCCTCGGCATGCAGGTAGAAGAAAATATCGGTAATATTATCACAGCCCAGTTGTTGTTTCTGGAGTCTGTAGATGCAAAGAAAGACATTCTGCTATATGTGAACAGCCCTGGGGGTTCGGTTTATGCGGGCCTGGGTATATATGACACTATGCAATATGTGACCCCTGATGTGGCCACTATTTGCACGGGCATGGCTGCCTCAATGGGTGCAGTATTGTTGGCCGGCGGTGCTAAAAACAAGCGTTCCGCATTGCCTCATGCAAGGATCATGATCCACCAGCCGAGCGGCGGCATGCAAGGGCAGGCCAGGGACATGGAGATTACACTGAGACAAATGCAGGAGTTACGGAAGGATTTGTACACCATTCTTTCGAACCATACTGGCAAACCATACGAACAAGTGGAGAAGGATTCGGACAGGGATAACTGGATGAGACCAACCGAAGCGAAGGAGTATGGTTTAATTGACGAAGTTTTACAGAGAAAATCATCTAAATAAAGTACTTTTGGAAGATAAGATGGCCCAAGTAACTTGCTCATTTTGTGGGAGAAACAAAAAGGATGTCGACCTGATGATCTCAGGTATACATGCTCATATCTGCGATAAATGCATTTCGCAGGCTCAGCAAATTTTGCAAGAAGAAACAAAAACAAGGACGAGCACAGCGAAGCCAAAGTTCAACCTCATCAAGCCTATTGAGATCAAGAATCACCTTGATGAGTTTGTTGTGGGCCAGGATGAAGCCAAAAAGGTTATTTCCGTGGCAGTGTACAATCACTATAAGCGATTGACGCAGGAAAAAACGGATGATGATATTGTTATAGAAAAGTCTAATATCATAATGGTGGGAGAAACAGGGACAGGTAAAACCTACCTGGCCCGTTCTCTGGCCAAAATTTTGCAGGTGCCTTTTTGCATCGCTGACGCTACGGTACTGACTGAGGCGGGCTATGTGGGAGAGGATGTTGAAAGTATCCTGACGAGGTTGCTGCAAGCTGCCAACTACGACGTGGAAGCGGCCGAAAGAGGGATCGTTTACATAGACGAGATTGACAAGATTGCGAGAAAATCGGACAACCCATCTATTACCCGTGACGTGAGCGGAGAGGGTGTTCAGCAGGCGCTTCTAAAATTACTCGAAGGAACACAAGTGAATGTGCCGCCTCAGGGAGGAAGGAAGCATCCCGACCAAAAAATGATCACAGTGAACACAGAAAACATCCTGTTTATTTGCGGCGGCGCCTTTGACGGCATTCACAGAATGATTTCTTCGAGGATGACAACAAGACCCGTTGGTTTTGCTGCTGGCGCTGACAAGGAAGACGATGTTTTTATTGACAAGGATAACCTTCTGCAATACATCACGGCGCAGGATTTGAAGTCTTATGGTTTGATCCCGGAGCTTATCGGTCGTATGCCGGTACTCACCTACCTGGATCCTTTAAATAAGGAGACACTCAAAAAAATACTTACTTCTCCTAAGAACGCCCTGACCAAACAATACAAGAAACTGTTTGCGATGGAAGGTGTGGAGCTTGAGTTTGACGACGAAGTATTGAACTTTATCGTTGACAAAGCCGTGGCATTTAAGCTTGGCGCAAGGGGGCTGAGATCTATCTGCGAGGTAATTGTTAACGATGCGATGTTTGAAATTCCATCATCGAAGGATGTAGAGAAACTGGTTATCAGCAAGGATTACGCTGAAGAGAAAATGAACAAATCGAAGTTCAAAAGACTAAAGGCCGCTTAGGCCTTTTTTTGTTTCAAGAAAGATGTCATTTCCCTGGCGGCTTCTTCCGGAGCGTTCTGTTCACCAATAATCGTGTCTACTAAATCGTAGCCTTGCAACATCGCCTTTTTATGTCCGTTGCTATCGGAGACGATGGAGTTGAGCTCTTTTAGCACATTATCTGGTGACATTTCGTCCTGTATCAGCTCCCTTACTACCTCCTTATTTGCAATCAGGTTGACCAAAGAAATGAAAGGCACTTTAATAAGCCTCTTGGCCAGGGCGTAGGAAATACCACTTGTTCGATAAATAACAACTTGCGGTGCTTTTAACAAGGCTGCTTCGAGGGTGGCAGTGCCAGAGGTTACAATAGCGGCCTCGGCTAGTTTGAGGATTTCATAAGTCTTGTTGTAAACCAGCTCTACGTTTCCCCCGCTATGTTTTAGTGCTTCGTAGGCGCTATCACGAAGGTTGTCGACTGCTGCCACCAGAAAATGAAACTCTGGCTTTGCCGGCACTATCTGCTTGAGCATTTCCACCACATTGGCTACCTCCTGCGCCCGACTTCCCGGCAGCACAGCGATCACTTTTTTGCCCGCCCAGGCAGCTAAAAACTGCTCGTTGAAATCATATGACTTAATAGCCTCCTTCAGAGGATTTCCCACATAGGAGACGTCAAACTCATACCTTTTAAAAAACTCCACTTCAAATGGAAGAATGCAAAAAAGCCTATCGATCAGCCGCTTCAGCTTATACGCCCGCTTTTGGTTCCACGCCCATACTTTAGGAGAAATGTAGTAGAAATTGGTAAAACCCTTTGCCCTGGTGAAGGCAGCAATTCTCAGGTTGAACCCCGGGTAATCGATAAAGATCACTGCATCCGGATTGAATTCCAAAATGCTGTTTTTGCACTCTTTTTGAAGTCTGGCCAAGGTTCTCAGGTTTTTGATCACCTCCCAAAACCCCATGATGGCCAGCTCCCGATAGTGTTTGAGGATAGTGCCTCCCGCCTTTTCCATGTAGTCGCCACCCCACCCGACTATTTCCGCTTCGGGGTCGAGTTTCTTTAAGTAATTGATTAGAAAAGATCCATGCAAGTCTCCAGACCTCTCTCCTGCAATCAAAAAATACTTCATTCGGTCCGGGTTTGGGTGGTTAGTGAGTGTATCGCAGGCAAAGGATGCTATTCTCCAAAATACTCTACGTAATTGCGGGGCGTCTCGTAAAGCTTGATGGCATGCAAAGTTGCGTTTGGCGCAATTTCTTTGACTCCCGGAAAGAGTATCTTCCAGAACTCAAAAACTATGTTCTCGCAGCTCGCCATTTTCCCCTCAAGAAAATCAACATCCAGGTTAAGGTTTTTGTGGTCCACCCTTTCAATCACCCTTGAGCGAATAAGCGTACTTAACTTCTTAAGGTCAATGACAAAGCCTGTTTCCGGATCGGGCATTCCTTTGACTGTTATGATCAAATCAAAATTATGCCCATGCCAATTTTCGTTGGCACAGGGGCCAAAAACCGTTTCGTTTTTCTCCTTTGACCATGCCGGATTGTATAGCTTATGAGCTGCGTTAAAATGTTCCTTCCTGCTTACGTAAATCATTCCCCAACAAATTTTCGCAAATATAAGAAGAATGTGTGCGTGTTACGCAGGCTTTCAGTCTTTAGGCTTTATTGGCCTGCTATTTAGCCCTATATTTGGGCAAAATAACTCTGAATGATCGTAGTAACTGGTGCTGCTGGCTTTATTGGAAGCTGCCTTATTTCAAGCCTGAACAAGAAGGGTTTCCGGGCCATTGTGGCTGTTGATGATTTCTCCAACGAAGAGAAGAACAAAAACCTCCAAGAGAAGCAAATAATAGAACGTGTGGACAGGGATGACTTCTTCGGCTGGATCGAGAATAATCAAAAGCAGATAGAATTCATCTTTCATCTGGGAGCACGCACAGACACTACCGAGTTTGACCGGGAGCTTCTTTGGAAGCTGAATACAAACTATTCAAAAAAGGTTTTTGAGTTGTGTACGCTGTATCAAATTCCGCTGGTGTATGCGTCGTCGGCCGCTACTTATGGCCTGGGGGAAATTGGCTACGACGACGATGAATCGAGGCTTTCCGAGCTCAAACCATTGAACCCGTACGGTGAGTCGAAGAATGAATTTGATATCTGGGTATTGCAACAGGAAAAGAAACCGTTCTTTTGGGCCGGCCTCAAGTTCTTCAATGTATACGGCCCCAATGAATACCACAAAGGAAGAATGGCCTCTGTGATCCTTCATGCCTACCATCAAATAGAGAAAACAGGCAAAATGAAGCTTTTCCAGTCGCACAATCCAGCCTACAAAGACGGTGAACAAATGCGTGACTTTGTGTATGTGATGGATGTGTGCAGCATTTGCCTGTTTCTGATGCACCACAGGAAGGACAGTGGCATTTACAACCTTGGGTCTGGCCGTGCGAGAACATTTAAAGACCTGGTGCTGGCAGTGTTCAACGCACTGGAAAAAAAGCCTGAGATTGAGTTCATACCCACGCCTGAGGACATCAGGGACAAGTATCAGTACTTTACTGAGGCCAGCATGACTAAACTAAGATCTATCGGGTATGATCAGCCATTTACAGAGTTGGAAAGTGGGGTTGTGGATTATGTAAAAGGCTATCTATCCAAAAGCACATACTACTAAACGTCGGCTTTTACCATCTGGTGATAAAATAATATAGTAGTTTTAATGGACAGGCTTATTATCAACCGAGCTCCCTATTCATGAGGAAAGAAGTACTTTTAATTAAGCTCCTTCAAGCAATTCTCGTTATTGCCCTCCAATGCAATACTTTATCTGCGCAGAAGAGTGAGGCACTGACTTTCCACAAAGACATAGCTCCGATCATTCACCAAAATTGCACTCCGTGCCATCAGCCGGGGAAAGCCGGGCCATTTAATCTTATCACTTACCATGATGTATCGAACAAGGCAGATTTTATTGTGTATGTTACCAAAACACGATATATGCCGCCCTGGCAAGCCGATCCTTCGTATCAAACTTACCTAAACGAGCGTTTGCTTACCAGCGAGGAAATAGCTACCATACAAACCTGGGTAACGCAAGGAAAAAAAGAAGGAGACAAAAAGGATGCGCAATCGATTGATGTGCCTACGGGTCCATATCCAGAACGCAAACCTGACCTAAGCTTTGCCATGCGCAGTCCCTTTATGATTAGTGATGCCGGAAAAGACGACTATAGGTTTTTCAACATCCCCACCCACCTTGCCGAGGACACCTACCTTGAAGCAATTGAGTTTGTTCCTGGCAACAAAAGGCTGGTTCACCATAGCCGCATTATGACGGACACCAGCCATATGGTTCGGCATATTGAAGGCCTCTCGGCCAACGATTCAACCATCTGGCAATTCAACAAATATCCTCCTCTTGACAGGTTTCTTTACGGTTGGGTACCTGGCAACTTCCCCATCTTCTTTCCCAAAGGAACCGGTAAGAAGATCAATAAGGATGTTGACCTGATCCTCAACATACATTACGCACCTTCCTCTGTAAAAGAAGAGGATCTTTCTGTTATCAATTTATACCTGGCCCAAGGAAAAATAGAAAAGGAGGTTAAAACCATTACTATTACGGAAGAATACATCCTGAATAACCGATTTCTAATTCCTAAAAATACCAAGCCGTATTTCGAGGCCGTCTATCTGCTAGACACCACAATTGAAGTGATTGCAGTGATGCCCCACATGCATTATCTGGGCAGTTCTTTTAAGGCTTATGCCATTACTCCGGAAAAAACTGAAATACCTTTAATACGAATAAACAAGTGGGATTTTAACTGGCAGACCAGCTATCAATTCAAAGAATTGGTGCAAATACCAAAAGGCTCGATTATTAAAGTGGAAGCTTCCTACGACAACACAGCAGGAAATCCCGCCAATCCAACATTCCCACCCAGGGATGTACAATACGGCTGGAATACAACCAGCGAAATGATGAATCTCGTTCTATATTACATCGAAAAGTAGGAGCGCCAGCAAGATTTCGATCCAATTCCCTCTCCATTGTATAGATGCTCTTCGGCCTTCCGAACATCCTCTTCACTAACTACGGGATGAAGTCTAACGTCGTCACATTCAGTTAACAAACTGCCCAAAACAATCACAGAAGAGGCACAAAAAAAGCCACCCAAGACCTTGGGTGGCTTTTAGATGAATATTTAAAATTCAATTATTCACTACAAAGGTCCAATTTAATTTTACCAGCAGAAGGGTTCGAAACGTCGGCAACCACGTTTCCGCTTGGCGAAATAATTTTGAACACGCACTCACTGTTATAGGAGTCGTCGCTCCACTCAAAGGAAAGTGATGTGGTTCCTGCAGGAACATTTACAGTTGCACTTCCCGACGAACCACCACCGTCAGGTATTTTCACCTGCGCAGCTTCAGCACCATCAACAAGAACGCTGATATAGCCTCCCTGCCAACCATCGCCGTACGTGTCAGTCAACTGGAATGACCAGTCACCTACTGGCTTGGAAATTTCAGCTGCACAAACGATCGCCCAGGCATATGAGCAGTTGGATCCAGGAAATTCAGTACAAACTGAAGGAGACCATGAATCAAACAACCTACCATCAGCAGTAGTCAACTCCCAACGAATTGAGAAAGAGTCGCCGGGTACAAACTTAAAGTTTGTGCTGCTGGCCTTTCTATTAGGCTTATCAGGGTTACTCCAAACTGGAGTAGCTGTGCCGTCCTTATCGTAGTCAAAGGAAGAGTCCTTAAACATCTCATACATATCATCCTGAGAAATAGTGAATGACGTTGTCACCTTGTTAGCAGGCACTGCAGCTCCTTCTATAGTCAGGAACGACACACCATCCGCACCACCATAGTTTGCTACGGCAGGGTTACCATCAGGATCAGTGTAAGCTTCGCTGAAATATGCAAAAATCTCTATTTTAGTTACTGTATTTTTACCGTCAATAGAGTTCCACAGCATATCAAAAGTAATGTCCTGACTAGCGTCTCCACTTAGAAAGTCACCTTTTGAGCCATCAGCTACAACTGTGTACGCATTGACAGCTGATTCCCATTCGGGCAGTATCACCAAATCCTCGTCCTTACAGGCAGGTATAACAACAACCATCGCCAGTAATACCAGGATATATTTATTTAGTTTTTTCATAATTGTCTAATTAACTAATTAAAACTGAAACTTAAGTGTATCCCAGAACACTGCAGCCGAAGGATTGTCATAAATGATAACCGGAGTTTTGCTATTCAGGTTAAGTTCATCCTGCGCATACGGGAAACGTAGCGCAAACTGACGTGGCAACTGAAGTGGTGTCTGAATATCAGCTGGAAGCCCTGTTCTACGGAAGGCATTATACTGCTCAATACCATTCCCGAAGTTAGCAAACCAAGCTTGTTTCAGCACATAGGCAAGCCTGGCGTTTGGAGTTCCGCCTGTAGGGTAAGCGGCGATGACCTCAGCCCTAAGAGCAGCTCTTGTTTTGAAAGTAATTGGCCAGCTATAAGCCGTACCCCAAGTAGACTCATCAGCAGCTACAGTTTGACCACGAGAACCAAAATCCCAAACTTTGTTCATCTGATCGGTCAATGCCGAGTTAAGCAGCGCAGATTCGCTTGCAGCTACCTTAGAGATATCTGTTCCCAAGGTGATAGACGCTTCCAAAAGATAGAACTTCGTCATCCAGCTTGTTAGCATAGGAAAGTAGCCTACGCTAGAGCCCTTGTTGCCTCCGCCTGAACCAGCCGTAGCGTCAAACACACCACCGGATGGATAAGAGCCAGGGATAGTTCTGATAGGGTTGTCATTCGGAATACCTGATGGATCAGCTCTGTCCCTCCCGAATATACCAGCCAAATAAGCCTCTTCAGATGAAGAAAGACCGTCTGGGTCTGACCCAAACAAAGCATTGGTAATATTAGGATTCAATACAAAGTATCCATAAGTACAATCCGTTCTCTGAGAGCAAGGAATCGTCTGCTTGTCAGTCGGATCGTCAGGATTTAGCACATTTGAAGTCTGACGATGAAAGTAGAAAGGGAACCTGGGATCACCATTCAACAACATCTCGTACATGAACTGGTGTCCAAAATAGCTAAACCCAGCCTCTCCACCAGCGTATGCAGCCTGGTACCATGGATGCCTAAAATCGGGCGTAACAGCAGTTGGAAACTCATACTGAAAATCATCAGCTGAACTGGTAATCAAGTCACCCTCTGTAACAAGTGCCTGAATCTGACCAGCTACATCGCTAACGTTCCTTGTTTGAAGTAGCAGCCTCAACTTCATAGTTTTAGCTAGTTTTCTCCAACGAGTCATGTTGCCGTTGTAGATGAGGTCACCTCTTACAGCAACCGTGCTTGTTAGTGCAAAGTTGGCAATGGCCTTGTCAAGCAGACTTAAACAGTCGGCATAAACGGCAGCATCGTCATCATAAGCTGGCTCTTTGATTGGACTATCAGCATCACCCTGAAACGCTTCCGTGTAAGGCACGTCTCCAAAGAAATCTACCATAGTGCTGAAGTAGTATGCCTTCAGTACCTGACCAATCCCAAGGTAACGAGGATTGTTTCCTTGGGCTTCTGCAGCCAGAACCAACTCGTTAAGATCCTTGAGAGGTCCGCTGTAGAGAAAATTCCAAGTACCATTCCATGACGCATTGCTGAAGTTAAAATCATCATTTGCAGTTGTTTGCGCCATAAAACCCGTAGATGCTCCATTGAATCCTCCAGCTAACGAGGAAGACATGTTCGATAGCACATTGGCCAACAGAAGATCAACTGCTGCTTGTGACGGGTTGTTCGGATCCGTATTGACATCTAAATCGAAAATGTCGCAGGAAGAAACAGAGAACAAAAGTATTAGCGACATAAATGCAGCTAAAGCTTTTCTATGTAATTTTTTCATATGTTCATACAGTTATTAAAGCCTCAATTAGAAGCTAAGTGAAACATTGAAGCCATAACGACGAGTTGTAGGCGTCGCTCCGTACTCGAATCCCTGCTGATTAGAGTCTGACGTTGCTGTCAATTGTTCAGGATCCAGATTCAGACCTTCCAATACGTTAGGCGCACGGAACCAAAGGTTACGACCAGTTAACGAAATAGAAGCTCTTCCAAACGGTGTATTCTCCAAAATAGATTTTGGCAATGAATAACCAAGGCTTAATTCACGCAGACGAATTACAGTACCATCATACACGTTAACTTCATCCTGTCCGTAAGCACCCCATCCGTTAGAGAAGTGAGAGTCGAATGCAGTAATTGGCGTAGTGTTTCTGATTTTGTTGCCGTTTTCATCCAATACAGCCTCATAAGTCTGATTGCTACCATAAACACCGGGAACCACTCTCAAACCTTCACGATCAACAGAGTTTGCCAGCTGACCACGAAGCATCAAAGAAGCTGCAGTGAAAGAGTAGAAGTCTCCACCTTGTTTCCAGTCAATCAACGCCTTCAAAGTGATGCCCTTGAATGAGAATGTGTTTGTCCAACCAAGTGTAAAATCAGGGTTAGGATCACCGATGATTCCTGAAGTCTGTGTTGGGAAAGGAAGACCCGTATTTTTGTCAATCAAAATATTGCCTTCATCATCCCTTGCATTGCTCGTTCCGAAAATCTGTCCGTAAGGAGCTCCGTTTCTGTGGATAGTTCCAAAAGTAGAACCTGCACCACCGATGAAGATTTCACCACTTGGGCCGGCGTCTACAATTTCAGACTTGATTTTAGTGAATGCGAAGTAAGAATTCCAGGTAAAGCTATTCGAAAGCTTAACTGGAGTCACGTCAAGGCCGATTTCCCAACCTTTATTAGTCAACTCTCCGATGTTTACAATCTCCTGAGTAAAACCAGTTGAGCGTGAAACGGCAGCACTGGCTATCTGGTCAGTAGAACTTCTGGAGAAGTACGTTACGTCCAAACCAATGATGTTGTTCAAAACCCTGGCTTCTGCACCTACCTCAAACTCGTCAGTAAATTCTGGCTTAAGAGTAGCGTTTCCAAGGGTGTTACCCAAAGTTGCTGTATTGAAAACACCTGAATACCTGGGAGACGCAATTGGCAGACCTAATGCGTAGACAGTTCTAACCTGATAAGGGTCGGCATCTCTACCCACTTTTGTTTGTGCTACACGCAACTTTGCAAAGTTGATGAATGACGGCATTGTCACCGCATCACTCAACACAAATGAAAGGCTTGCACCAGGATAGAAATAGTTGTTTGCTCCCTGAGGAAGTGTAGACGACCAGTCATTACGGCCTACTACGTTAAGGAAAAGATAATCTTTGTAAGACAAAGAGATATCAGAATAAACACCGATAAGTCTTCTCAATCTGTCAAAGTCTCTTAGAACAATTTGAGTAGAAGTTGCATTTGTTTTCAACAGGCTGGCTGTGATTACGTTAGCGCCACCAATCGTTCTTCTTGAATACCTTCTTTCATTGGCATTCATACCTACAAGAGCACGGAAGCTAAGATCTTCATTGATATCCTTGCTGAAAGTCATGATCAAGTTATAATCCTGCTCAGTATTTGAGATATCATCCGTTGTAACGCCACCGTTCGGAACCGAGATTCCACCTGGTCTTATCACATCTCTTCTGAAGTCGTGGTAAGTGTTAACACCACCTTTTAAAGTTACGTTGAACCACTCAGTGACATCGTAACCGGCAGTAATGTTTCCATAAACACGGTTTACATTACTTTCATAAAGGTTGTTCTTGGCAATCCAGCGTGGGTTGTCAAGTGCTCTATAAAATATGTTAGAACCATCAACAGGGTGTTCAAATGGCAACCCATTCAAGTCGAAGTTTCTTGGGAGGTAAAACAAACGAGCAAAAATTGAGTTTGTCGCTTGGCCACCATAATAGTCAGAGAATGCACTTGCACCTGACTGTGGAGAAACCTGATTTGTGTTTACATAGTTCACTGTACCTGAAACGAACAATCCATTATCAAGCTGACCATTTCCACCAAAGAAAAGAGTGGTTCTGTCGATTGTTTGATTAGGAACGATACCTTCCTGATTCATTCTTGAGAAACCGGTGTTGATACTAGCTTTTTCGGATCCAGATGAAAGAGTTACGCCGTTCTCAACTACACGGCCTTTTTCGAAGAAACCACCGATGATATCATGCGGCTCTATTTTGTAGGGCGCTGAAACGCTTCTAACTGATCCGTCAGGCATTGTGTAATCCTGCATCAAATCAGGAAACAGGCCTGGGTATCTGTTGCTTATCGGGTTACTAGCCGTACCGTCAGGATAAGGTGAGCCGTCAGGATACAAAGAATAAGTCTTAGTATAATTGGTTCCATACTGAGCGTTGATTTTATCAACATAATCAGGCATAGGAGCACCCCAGTTACCGATGAAACCTCCGTTGTACACCTGGTTAGATCCCTGCGTGTACACATCCTGATAGTCAGGAATACCGGAAATTTCCTGCCAGTTAACAGAACCATTGTAGCTAATCTCCATTCCCTTTTTGGTGTTCTTCTTGCTAGCTTTGGTTGTGATCACAACCACACCGTTAGTCGCCCTGGAACCATAAAGCGCTGACGCTGCAGCACCCTTAAGAATAGAGATACTTTCGATGTTGTTTGGATCAATATCAAATGCACGGTTAGATGTAACTGTGTTTGATCCTGGATCATCATTACCGTTTACACTGTTGTCGAAAGGAATACCATCAACAATGAATAGGGGCTGAGAGTTACCAGTCATAGAAGAAATACCACGAATGTTAATTTTGGTAGAAGAACCGGGAGCACCGTTACCACCTGTAATGTTAACACCTGGCATTTTTCCCTGCATAGCACGCAGAGGATCTGGCTCAGCACGCTGAGATACCTGATCAGATGAAAGATTGGCTACGGAATAACCGAGTGCCTTTTTTTCTCTCTCAATACCCACAGCTGTTACAACTACTTCGGTCAATTGCTTAACGTCAGATGCCATTGCAACATCAATAACTGATCTAGCACCAATTTCAGATTCCTGAGTGGTGAGACCAATAAATGAAAATACGAGCGTTCCGCCTGCTGCAGGAACACTAATTTTGTAGTTACCATCAATGTCAGTGATGGTACCTACGGTTGTACCTTTAAGTACAACGTTCACACCGGGTAGAGAAGAACCATCATCCGTAGATGTGATTGTTCCTGACACCACCCTGTCTTGGGCCCAGACTTCGGATACGAAGACTGAAACCAGCATGAAACATAGTAGTAGAATCCTCTTCATACTGTTTTGTTTAAAGTTGGAAATAGGTAATAGTTTTCGATTGTAAGTAAACTCAAACTTAAAGTTTTTCGCTGAAATCTCAAAAAAATCTAAGATTCTTTCGTGGCGTCACATTATATCAAAACAAGTGTTGTAAAATTTTCAAAACCCACATAAAATGCTGTTTTGCTTAATTTAATTTTTCGAGATCACGCAAATTGGGGGAGGTCGCCGAACAATATTTTGAGAATGTTGAGAAAAGTAAACTTGGAATAATCAATTTTTAGTCCTTCAGCAATCGGAATTTTTTTTCGCCGTCGGGGAAATTGGCAATCAGCATATAAATGCCCGGTTCTAAAGTGGTAAGATTAACTTCCGTACTCTTTGAAATAACATTCACGTCCTTTTGAAGCATTTTTTGTCCACCCATGTTAAGAATAGTTATACCAAGCATTCCCCTGTCTCTATCGGGATGCCCTAAAGTGACGAAATTACCAGCCGGATTGGGGTATAGGCTCCATGAGTCAAGGCCATCAACTGTGGATGTCAGTGTGTTGTTACTTTCTGTCTGAATTTTCAGGTCGTCGATGGACCAGCCCCAGGCGTTACTAAGCTGATCTGAAAAAAGCCGGAATCGAAAGATGACTGTGTCACCAGCATTGAAAGTGTCGAGCAAATCAGCCGTATGTTGTACGTACAGCCCTTCATTGCCCTTGCCCTCGCTGCTATAGGTGGTCAGCCATGCAGCATTGTAGCTCGCATCGTAGCCGTCTTCAATAGGTTTCCAATCCACTCCGTCTACCGAACCCTCAACGACAACAAAATCGTAGAATTCATCATCACCGAATACAGTTCCCGTTTCGCCAGTTTCGATAATGGCAATGTCACGGTACTTGAAGGTTGGGTTTTCGGCATTGATTACGATGGGGGTTAGCAGTTTGTAGATGTATGTAGTGTCTTCATCGTAGGAATGCCTGGAGTGAATAGCCGACGACAAAAAACCAACAGGCGTAACCACGGAAAAGCCATTACCCGTAAAGTCATTTGCCGCCAGAGGGTCATCAAAGGTGTTGGAATAGCTCAATGAAGGAGCTCTTAGGTCTGAAACTGCAGATTTTGAAATAGAAACATACTCTTTGCCTGACTTAAATGAACGAAGAGCCACCTCTATCTCAGTTTCTCCATCAATAAAAAAGTCAATGCTTGTGGCTCCGCCAGTACTGGGGCCAAGCGTTTTGATCACCTGACTATTTACGAGCACCTGGGTGCTGTCGTAAGGCGACCGCAGCTGGGCTTCCAGGTTGACAAGGCCGGACGGCTTCACGCCAAGCGATTGGATAAACGGCGCCATTGTTACTTCTGGAACATTGGAAAGCTGTGCGGTATAAATACCTCTTCCGTGCGTGGCTATCACCACCTGGGCGTCCACCACCTTCATTTCCCAAACTGAAACTGCTGGCAAACCAGCCAGGCGTATCCATGATTGGCCATCATCAGCACTTTCGAAAATGCCAATTTCTGTCCCCGCCCAAATCACTGAAGGATCGTTTGGCAACACCAAAAGGGAATACACCGCTACGTCCGGAAAGCCCGCAACTCCATTGGCGCTACTTTCGAAGCCTGAGAGATCCTGCCAGGTTTGCCCCAAATCTGTTGTCCTTACTACTTTAGGCAAACCAGCATATGAAAAAAGCACATAGGCTGTGCTGTCTTCCGCAGGGTGGGTGGCAATCCCGGTGATCACACCTTTGAGCTGCGCATTGCCTGTGTAGTTATTCACTTTTTTGAAAGTTTTTCCCCTGTCGGTGGATACTTGCAAGGTTTGAGCGGACGACATGGCGCCTCCCGCCCAAACGATCATTGAATTGGCCTGAGAAACTTCGACATTGGTGAACGACCCTCTATATGACCAGTCGGCGTCCATTTGGCTGGGCACCCATTTATCGCCAAAGTCGGTTGACCTGTATACACCGTTGACGCCAACGCAGAAAAGCACTTCAGGGACAGATTTTGCATTGCCCAGTCTGGAAAAAAACGGAAAATCAGTCTCTGTGTCGTCCTGAGGCAAGCCAGAGATGGCAGGTGTCCAGCTGCCAGGGGCACCAAAGCTGGAAGACTTAAAAAATGCATTGAACTGAGCGGATCCAATTACCTGCGCAGCATTTCCGTAGTTCCAAACTGCATCGAACCCGTCGCCACCAATCACCCGTGTGTAGCTCGCATTGCCGCCAGGTGAGGTGCCCTCCTGCGAAATGTTGGTCGAGTTATCCTGAAGACCGCCGATATACTGATCCACCCCTGGTCGCTTATCTACCCCGTAAAACTGACCAGTGACCATGCCAGTTCCTGAAAATGTCCAATCTCCATTGGCCGTGCCAGGGTCTTTGTTTATGGCTGAATGATAAACGCCACCATCGTTGCTCGAAATTATCCTGAAGGTGGAATCGGAGGTGGAAATTGAGCCTGCTGTCAATGAATGGTGGTCAACATGAATAGAAGAAGTAGGATTAACGACACTCCCACCAGAGAATTCGGTGTGTTCCCCATAGCCGTCGGCCACAATAGTGACTTGTTTTTTGAGCTTGCTGATACTTGAAAATGTGATATTCAATTTTGAATCGGGAAGGTTCTTCGGGCTCCAGACGCCTCCACTCGCCAGCACCGGCCAAAGGTTGAGTTCCATCTGGTGTTCATGACCACCATTTTTTGCGATTTCAGCGTCTACTGTCGTAGAATAATCCAAAAGATGAACAAAAAGGTATTCTCTGCTGTGCGTGCCACCATCTCCTTCGGTGTTGGATCCAATCAGTGTGAATTCTCCGTCCTCCTGCTGATCCCGAAAAGACACCATCAGTTGCCTGTTATTCGTAACATCCCATGCCTGAAACGGGACTTCCACATAGTCTTTGTACAGATACTGGGCTGCTGGCACACCTGCGCCCTGCTTGTTCACTGTGAACCTGGCAGCGAGCTGGTTGATGCCGGGCCCAAATCTTATTTCCACATCCACCAGTTCCTCAGCGGCAACGTCACCAATTTCCAGCCCGGGCAAGTTGTTGCCATTGAAGGGCGTGAAATCGATAAACGATGAAGTACCCGTCTTTTCGAACTTCTCAACGGACTTGATGAGAGATGGAGCGGAGGAGTCGATAGTGAATTTGAAGATGTTGACACCCGCCACGTAGACTACATTGTCGAGAAAAGGATGGAACATGATGGCGTTGTCGTAGTCGCCCTGTTCCAGAAAGTCAAAGTTGTTGTCGTCCTTCTCAGAGGCATAACCCCAGCTTGTCCCGCCATCTTCACTAATAAAAAGATCGGCGCCTGCCTCTCCACTCAGGCTTCCTTCAACTGAGGCAGCAACTTTCAGATGGCTCTTTGCTGACACAGCCAATTCAATTCTTCCGGAGGACTTAAGGTTGGATGATGTGGCTGACCAGGTAGCACCTGCATCCGTAGATTTTAAAACTCCTACAGCCCGTACGGCAGCATACTGTACCGAAAAATCGCCAGGCGCCGCAATTACCTGCTGAACAGGCTCATCGGAGGTGTACACCTTCGTCCAGGTTGTTCCGCCGTCGGTACTCCTGAAGATTCCCGAGGTGGCCGTGTTGAACGTATTGGTTGATGTATTTGCACAGGCTATTACCAGGTTAGGGTTGTTTGGATCTACAATGATCCTGTTAACCACCCGGAACGAATTGTCGGCAACCGTTGACGCTAACTGCACCCAGCTGACACCACCGTCGGTCGACTTAAAAATGCCTGCGCCACCGATACCGTCCAGGTTGCCAAAACCTTCGCCTGTGCCGGCATAAATAATTGCCGGGCTGGTGGCACAAACCGCCAGTGTAGCCACTGCCAGATTAGGCAAGTCGGGCGTCATATTTGTCCAGCTGGCACCGCTGTCAGTAGTTTTCCAGACACCCCCACCGGCTGAGCCAGCCAGCCAGGTGTTGCCTGCAGCATCGTTGGGCATGACAAGAAGTGCCCTTGTTCTACCAGGTATGTTGCCAGGCCCCCTGGACTTCCAGTCGAGCACTGTTCCCAGCGTTCTGAAATTAGCCATTCTGGCTGTCGACTTTTCCAGCTCCTTTAGCTTATAATTAAACTCATATTCGGGGCCGGACTTGCCATCTGGCGTTCGCAGCAGTTGGTGGAATTCGGCAAATCTGGAATAGCCGTCCTGCTTTTCTTCACCCTCTCCTCCTTCGCTGATTTTGTCGAGCAATCTTTGGTGTTCTATACTAAGTTTGGGCTGAATTTTATTTGAAACAGGCTCCTGATGCTTTAAAAAGACGGCCAATGTGGCGACAAGGCAGAGGCCTGCGGTTAAAACTCTATTCATTTTGATCCCCATATGCTGGCTAATGTGCTAAAGTATTCTGAATTCGATTCTTCGGTTAAGCTGCTTCCCGGCTTCCGTGCTGTTGTCAACTTTGGGTTTGGTTGATCCGTACCCCTTATATTGAAGTCTTTCCTTTGGGATTCCCGCCTTGATTAAAAAATCATAAACAGATTTTGCTCTATTTGTCGACAGTTCCGAATTATGAGAAGTACTGCCCGTATTGTCGGTATGCCCTTCTATCTCCATTCTTATTTGCTCGTTATCCTTCAGAAACTTTATCACCTCGTCCAATTCTGTTTTGGACTTCTCTTTCAAGACATATTGGTCAACGTCGAAAAATATGTTCTTGAGCACCGAGGTGGCTCCTGCTTTAATGGGCGTCAAATAGATATCAAGGACTTCAGGCTCCCTCGATTTTTTTTCAAGATAATTGAAGGTAAGATTCTCAAACAGATAGCCTTTGCGGGTCACGTAAATAGAATATTCCTTCCCTTCGGTAAGCACAACAAAATACTTTCCATCCACCTTGTCGGAAGTCACTTTGTAGTTAAGCGACGCATCATTGATGTCGAACATCTCTATGGACGCCCCCAGCGGCTTTTTGGTCTCAATGTCCATTACTCTGCCGGTTAGAAAATTGCTTTTGTTTTGCACCCGAATTTCCTCGGGCACATCAAAGGTGTACAGTGAGCTTTGAAAATCCCGGTTGTTTCCGACAACCTCGTGGGAGTAATAAGCCTTAGTGCCATCAGAAGTAATGACCAGCGACACCTGATCGTCTTTGGTATTGATTGGGTAGCCGAGGTTCTTCGGCGGGGACCACTCAAGCCCGTTTTTTTCACTCAGAAACAAGTCGTACTTACCAAGCCCCATGTGCCCGGAGGATGAGAAATACAAAGACTGGCCGTTGACGTGAATAAAGGGAGACAGGTCGTCGCCTTCGGTGTTGATAACAGGGCCGAGGTTCACGGGCTCCATCCAATTGTCACGGGCCGACAGTGTGCTTACCCAAATATCTCTTTTCCCCTGCCCTCCTTTTCGATCGCTGACAAAATAGAGTGTGCGACCGTCAGCCGATAGCGATGGTTGCGACTCCCAGCCCGAAGAGTTGATTGGTTGGCCAATGTTCTGAGGCTTGCCCCATGTATCCCCTTCTTTCTGAACAAAGTAGAGGTCGCAGCTACCAAAGCCTCCCGGCGCCTGGCAGGAGGTGAAAATCAGCATTCGGCCATCAGCAGAGACAGAGCTGGTTCCTTCGTTCCTCTGTGAGTTAATCAGATCGGAAATAGGCTCGGGTTCCGACCAGGCGCCGTCGTCATTTTGCCTCGTTACATAAATATCCTCATCGTCGTTGGCCGTATTGCCTTTTCGCACTGTGAAGAAAAGCTGCTTCCCATCAGCTGTAACAGCCGGAAAGTACTGCATTACATACTTGTTCAGTGGAGCTGGCAGGGGCTCTGGATTGAACGGCAAAGGCTTGCTCATCAGGTCGAGCGCAAAATCAATATTCTTGATCAAATCCATCGCCAACCCCTCTCTTCCTGCATTGTTTGGGTTAGTTTGAATATACCTTGAGAGGTATTTCCTTGCCTCCTTGTACTCGCCCTTGTCATAAATCATCAGGCCAAGAGCAAAGTAAGTGTCAAAGTTCAACTTGCTGAGTGAGTCCACCGCCAGTGCTTCCCTGTATTGTGTCTCGGCGAGATCGTATCTCAAAAGCACTTTGTAGGCTGAAGCAAGGCGCAGGTGAGCCTCTATAAAAGCAGGGTCACGCAACAGGGCTTTCTCCAATAACTCGATGCCTCCATTGAAATCCCGGCCTCTGATCTGCAATGCCGATTGTTCGTAATATTTTATAGCCTTTTTATCTTCGGTGGTATAGGACGACTGAGCAGCCATTTCGGTTATGCCCAACACAAGTATTACCACCAAAAGAGAAAGAAATCGTATCATCACACTAAATTAGCTATTATCCTATTATAAAAAATTGAATACATAACGGCAGATGCCATAGATTTGTCTTTTGACAACTATTAAAGTATCATGATCAAAAGCTTTATCATTCTCCTAATTGTTGTTCTTGGTGATCAGGCCATTTCACCTGTCAAAGACTGCGAAGTACTTCTGGAAACTATTTCGGGCACTTACGATGGCGATTGTAAAAAAGGGCTGGCTGAGGGAACGGGTACAGCCAAAGGCGTCGACACCTATATCGGTGAGTTTAAAAAAGGGCTCCCCGATGGGCAGGGGCGATACATTTGGAAGAATGGGGACTATTTCTCGGGCGACTTCGTGAAAGGCATGAAAGAAGGCTATGGAGAAATGAAGGTGAAAAGAGAAGGTCAAAAAGACAGCCTCCTGGCAGGATATTGGATCAAAGATATTTTCGTAGGTGCTTCAAATTTACCCTATAGAGAATCGCATTCCAGCAATATTAAAAGTGTAATGATTGAAGAAATCACTGAAAACGGGTCTGAAATAATGATTGTTTATGCCAGAAATAAACAGTCCATAGTAGCCGACGGGCTGAGGCTGGTAAGCGATCAGGACGTTAAGCCGTTATCGGAATTTGAATACACTGTGCTGCGCAAACTGGACTTCCCATTTACGGGAGCGAAAATGGACTTCCGCAGCCAGGCACCAGTGGGTTCAAATATTTTAGAATATCATGTAGAATTCGACATATTCAAAAAGGCCAGGTGGCTGATCACAATCGAGGTTTATTGAGATAATACCGAGCTTACCCAAGCTCTTTTAGTGAGCAGCTGACCAAAAAAGCGGGGATCCTTTTCCTCCGGAGCAGCTTTTCATCTCTATTTACTCCCCCTGTTTGGGTTATATTGTATCTTCCGCTAAGTGCTTTTCAGAAGCAACATGTTGTAGACTAAAACCTAAACTCAATATGAACACATTTTTTACACTACTTTTTACCGGGCTGCTTCTTTTTTTAAGGCCTGACCCGGTCGTTCAAAAAGACTGCGAAGTGCTGATGGAAACACTGGCGCTTGAGTACGATGGAGAATGCAAAAAAGGGCTTGCTCATGGCATTGGCAAGGCGCTTGGTTCTCACACCTATGAGGGGAGCTTCAAAAAAGGCTACCCGGACGGAGTAGGTACCTACACCTGGTCGAATGGAAACCTTTATAAAGGAGAGTTTAAAAATGGCCTCAAAGATGGCAAAGGCGAGCTCTATATCAGAAAACTTGGTGTGCCTGACAGCATCGTAACCGGCTACTGGGACAAAGACAAGTATGTCGGTGAATACGTTTCTTCCTACACTGTGGGGCAAAAGCGGAATATTCTCCGAACAAGGTTTGTGCATATGGCCGACACCCCCAACCAGGTCGAAATACTGATTCAGCGAAACGGGCTTCCGATTGGGGTTAGTCAGCTACAAGCTTCGGCCGACAAATCACCCATGTTTGAAAGTAGCCAGACTATCGTGGCTTTCACCAAGGTGGTGTATCCGCTGACCAATGCCACTATCAATTTCTATGCTCCCAGCGCTTTCAACTCCTACCAGCTCGATTGCGAGCTGAACTTTGAAATTTACCGGGAAGGGCACTGGCGGATTTTTATACAGATATAGAGAAGCACTGAATTAAGGAATATCCAGGTACTTGTGCACCTGCAGCGAAACCTGCCACTGCGGGTTGGCTTTGATGTAGTCGATGATCAGGGGCGTTACCTTTTCCTGCTGTGACCACTCGGGTTGGAGGAATAGTCGGCAGTTTGCGCCAACGAGGGCTTCGTACTTCTCGGCCCATTTAAAGTCCGACTTATTGTAGACTATCACCTTTAGCTCATCGGCCGCCTGAGCCACCTCCGGAAGCGGCTCCTTGAACTTTTTTGGGGAAAAGCACACCCAGTCCCAGTGTCCGGATAGCGGATAGGCGCCTGAAGTTTCAATATGTGTCCGGAATCCTTTGTCTTTCAGCTGCCGGGTTAGTTCTCCGAGGTCATACATCAGAGGTTCTCCACCAGTAACAACAGCCACTCTTGCCGGAAAATGCGAGGCATCCTTCACTATCCTGGCCACTTCTGTGTCAGGATGCGCCGCCGCCTCCCAGCTCTCCTTTACGTCGCACCACACGCAGCCAACATCGCAACCTCCCAGGCGGATGAAATAGGCAGCATGCCCCTGGAAAGCTCCTTCACCCTGTATGGTGTAGAAAGCTTCCATTAACGGAAGAGCTGTTTTTATTGAAGGCAATATGGTATCAGGCTGTTTCAAGAAGCATTTCGTAGGCACGAAGCGTATTCATCAGCAGTGAGGCAATGGTCATTGGCCCCACGCCTCCCGGCACTGGTGTAATGTAAGACGTCTTTGGCGCCACATTTTCGTAGTCCACGTCACCCACCAACCTGAATCCGGATTTCCTGGTAGGATCATCGATTCTCGTAGTTCCCACGTCTACCACAACAGCACCCTCCTTCACCATGTCGGCAGTGACAAGATGTGGTTTGCCTACGGCCACCAGCAGGATGTCGGCATTTTTGGTGTATTGAGAAATGTTTTCGGTGTATTTGTGGCAAAGTGTTACTGTGGCTTGTCCCTGCTGGGTCATGAGTATGCCCAGCGGTGCCCCCACAAGTCTGCTGGCACCTACCACCACACAATACTTTCCTTTGGTTTCAATCTTGTAGCGATTCAGCAGTTCCATCACCCCAAAAGGCGTAGCAGGCATTAGCAAAGGGGTTTGCGAGCCTATACTTCCGAAGTTTTGATTGGTAAACCCATCGACATCTTTCTCGGCCGAAATACTTTCAGTCACTTTTTCTACTGAAATATGCTCCGGCAAAGGCAACTGCACGATAAAACCATCGATATCCGTATCAGCGTTAAATTGTTCAATATGCTTAATGAGCTTTTCCTCAGAGATGGTCTTGGCAAAGTGCATAAGCGTGAAGTCGAACCCAACTTCCTTACAAGCCTTGATCTTACCATTCACGTAGGTGTGGCTTGCCCCGTCATCACCAACAATAATGATGGCCAAATGAGGTGCTCTCTTACCCTGAGCTACCAGTTCGTTTACTTTGGCCGCAATCTCCTGCTTAATTTCTGCAGCTACCTTTTTACCATCAAGTATCTGAGGCATCTTTTATGGTTTAGTCTATTTTCAATACCGCCATAAAGGCTTCCTGTGGAATTTCCACATTGCCTACCTGGCGCATCCGTTTCTTACCTTTTTTCTGCTTTTCGAGCAGTTTGCGCTTACGGCTAATATCACCACCGTAGCACTTAGCCAACACGTTTTTACGCATGGCTTTCACAGTTTCTCTGGAGATGATTTTAGCCCCAATGGCCGCCTGAATTGCTATTTCAAACATTTGGCGTGGCAGCAACTCACGCAATTTTTCGCAGAGTTTCTTGCCCCAATCGTAAGCCTTGTCCCGGTGCACAATGGCGGAAAGGGCGTCGACCCGCTCACCATTAAGCATAATATCCAGCTTCACCATGTTCGACTGACGATAGCCAATGAGCTCATAGTCGAGAGAAGCATAGCCCCTGGAAATTGTTTTCAGCTTATCGAAGAAGTCAAATACGATTTCTGACAGCGGCAGTTCGAACGTCAGCTCTACCCTGTCGGAGGTAAGGTATACCTGGTTTTTGATCTCGCCCCGCTTGTCGATACATAGAGAAATGATGGGGCCGATGTATTCTGATTTACTTATTATCTGGGCCCTGATAAAAGGCTCTTCGATGAAATCCAAAGCAATGGGATCGGGCATTTCCGACGGTGCACTTACTTTCATCATTTGTCCCCCCTTGAGCGTGGCATGAAACCGCACCGAAGGCACCGTGGTAATCACAGTCATGTCAAACTCACGTTCCAGGCGTTCCTGGATAATTTCCATGTGAAGCATGCCGAGGAATCCGCACCTGAAGCCAAAACCAAGAGCGGCTGATGTCTCCGGCTCCCACACAAGCGAGGCGTCGTTGAGCTGCAGCTTTTCCATCGATGCCCTAAGCTCTTCGTATTCCGAAGTTTCAACGGGGTAGATGCCCGCAAAAACCATCGGCTTCACATCTTCAAAACCCTTGATGGCGACCGCTGCCGGCCTGTCCACATGGGTGATCGTGTCCCCTACTTTTACCTCCTTGGCCACTTTGATGCCAGAGATCAGGTACCCGACATTGCCAGCGCTGATTTCCGCTTTTGGTGATTGCTTAAGTTTCAGCACGCCTATTTCATCCACATCGTAAATACTCCCGATGTTCATGAATTTTACCTTCTCTCCTTTTTTCATGGTGCCGTTGAACACCCTGAAAATAACCTCAACACCTCTGAAGGAGTTGAACACAGAGTCGAATATCATCGCCTGCAAAGGGCCGTTAGGGTCTCCTTTGGGTGGCTTGATCCTGTGAACGATCGCCTCCAGTATATCGTCGATGCCAATGCCTTCTTTTCCGCTGGCCAGCAGTATCTCCTCCCGGGTACAACCTAGCAATTCTACTACCTGGTCTTTCACCTCCTCAACCATAGCACCGGGCAAGTCAATTTTGTTGAGCACAGGTATGATTTCGAGGTCATGGTTTAAAGCCAGGTACAGATTGGAAATAGTTTGTGCTTCAATACCTTGTGATGCATCAACAATCAAGAGTGCTCCCTCGCAGGCGGCGATGGAGCGTGATACCTCGTAAGAAAAGTCAACATGGCCGGGTGTGTCGATCAGGTTAAGTACGTAGTCTTTGCCACCACTCTTGTAGTTCATTTGAATGGCGTGGCTCTTAATGGTGATGCCCCGCTCCCGTTCCAAATCCATGTTGTCAAGAAGCTGATTCTGCTTTTCCCGATCGGTGATGGTGTGGGTGGCCTCAAGGAGCCTGTCGGCCAGGGTACTTTTACCGTGATCTATGTGTGCTATTATGCAGAAATTGCGGATGTGATCCATACGTTCCTTTAAAAGTCTGCAAAATTAGGTAATAATTTATGATTTGAAGAGCCTGTGCAAACAAAGTTTGGGATTGGCGAGCATCAACTGGACTGTATTTCAGCGATCTGCAATTTCCTGACAGGTAAAACCGACATTTTTTTGTGAAATGCAATTTTGCGGTGAGGCATTCCAACCATTTGTTGCCAAATTTGTCTCTTAATACCAAAAAAAATAGTGTATGAAGAAGATTGCAATCATTGCAGTGGTGGGGTTAGGGTTTTTATTCTCGTGCAGCCTGGATAGCGACGAATTTCAGGGCCCTATCACGAGCAAAATTAATGTTACAATGCTTGAGGACGTAAGCGCAAAAGATCCTTTCTTTCAAATTTTATTTGAGTCGACCAATCTGTACGAATGCTCCAATTACAACATCTTAATGACAGTAGATGCGGAGGAAAACAAACTTGATATCGTATTCAATGAGATTTACAAAAACAGTACTTGCCGCTCCGAAACCGGCCCTGCCTACAATGTTTATTCCTTTTCAAAAATTGTAAATGGAACCTACAACTTAAGCCTGAAAGTGAAAGACAAGCCAGCCTCTACAGGTACACTTGTGATTTCCGACGCTGGCTATACGCTGGACATGACCGAAAGCGATGACTTTGCGTTTGTGAATCCGCAGGTTTACCGAATGCCTGAAGGCATACTTTGGGGTAGCATCCAGAAATATTCCGAATCGCAGCAGTCAAACACCCTTGTAGATAATTTTTTTGACCTCCTTAGCGACAACGGGCTTGCCGACACCGCTCTGGTGAAAGGTGACTATACTTATTTTCTCATCGATGAAGAAAGCAAAGTATCCCTCAGGCGTGCAAGCGCCACTCCAGCTGGCACGTCTGCTTTCGTTTTTTATCTCGACGAAGATTCAGTAAGCAGAAACAACCTGAAAATTGCCATATCAGACTTCAGAGGCAAATACTCACAGTATGTGAAGGTGGACGTATTTGACTGGATCGGAACCATTTATTGAAACGAATATCCAGGCCAAAACATTTTGGGTAGCTAGTCCGTCTACAGTGATATCCTTTAACTAAATCACACACCATGAAAACTAGCTACAAAATTTTTGCGCTTTGTATGGGAATGCTCACCATTGCTTTCGGCGACCTTCTCGCCCAGGACAAACCAAGCCCTGCTGCGTCGGTATCAGAAAAGATAAAGAGTGGAGCCACCGTATCTATCAACTACAGCTCGCCCGCTTTGAAGGGCAGAACAATGGGGAAAGACGTGGAACCAATGGAAGGCAAGGTATGGAGAGCTGGTGCCAACAACGCCACTGTATTCGAAGTCGACAAAGAAGTGAAAATCGAAGGCAAGGCACTCCCAGCTGGAAAGTATGCATTTTTTACATTGAAAAACGGCGACGACTGGACACTGATCTTCAACAAAACCTGGGATACCTGGGGCGCATTTGACTACGAGAAAAATAAAGGAGAAGATGCTTTGCAAGTAAAAGTAAAGTCGAAAAAAGCCGCTTCCGCCTCCGAAAGGTTAACCTATACCATAGATAAGTCGGGCAAGGTAAGCTTGCTATGGGGCGACCTGGACGTGTCGTTCAACGTAAAGTAATCAGACTGAAATCAAAAGTAAAAAGCGGGCACAGCTCGCTTTTTTTTTGTTTTGCCGGGTAAGGATGCAGAGGACTATAACTGTTTATTTCTTAAATTGATGGAGGTAGCATGTCTGACCTTCCGTCGTACTGCATTTACTCTAAGCTTATCCTATGACAAAAGCGCTATTTTTTCTGACATTTTTGGTGCTTTTGGCCGGATGCTCCAAAGTTGACCCGATTGAAGAAGCCATCAATAAAAAGAATGCTGAGGTGAGTGGCGTTTGGATTTGGGTGAACACCAAGTACCCCACTCCATTTGGTGCCATCACTGTAAGCACGCTAAAAACGGGCATTCTCTACAAGGTACTTATCTCTGGTAAAAACGCCGAGGTTTTTCGTGAAGACCGACTGGTACAGAAGTTTAGTTTTGAGATAAGACGTGCCAACGAAGATTACTACCTTGACATTTTAACCAAGCAGGAAATAGAATATTCGGCTATCGATATGCTGGGTGGCAAGATTTCGCTCGATAAAAAAGACCTCACCTTGTCATTTCAAAACAACACCTTTGAATCAGACATGCTGCTCAGTAGAGTAGAGATTTTTTAGCCCATGCTTTCAGTTGTTTGTGCTATTATTATGCGTGGGTCAAAAATTTTTGTAGCAAAACGTCCTGCTCACAAAAAAGAGGGGCTCAAATGGGAGTTCCCCGGAGGCAAAGTTGAGCCGGGAGAAACGGAGCAAGCCGCCCTTACCCGGGAAATCAGAGAAGAATTATCCATCGAAGTGGGCCCTATTGAGAAAATCGGTGCCGTAGCAATAAAGGTGCCCCGCATCAACCTGACGGCCTGGAATTGCCAGTGGCTAAGTGGAGAAATTCACCTTACCGAACACCTGGCTTTCGACTGGGTAGAAGTGCAAGACCTGACGGCGGTAGACTTGAGCGGCGCCGATATACTACTTATCCCCCAAATAAAATCTTATATCGAAAATTCTCCTATTTAAGCATATTGTACTGTAAACGGCGGTCAGTCAAAATAATCTACTGATTTTACAGAAAACATCGAGCGTCTAGTTTGATTCCTCCCGATAGTTCCGTAACTTATACTTCCTGGTTTATTCAGGTGTAGTTAATAACCTGTCACATCACTTAAACAACTGACTATGAATTTTACTCCCCCAAAAGAAACTGGTACTACCAGGACTGTCGAACCCATTAAATACGCCCCCGTTACCGACTACATGGTCAAGGATGTCTTCACTTTTCATCCGGATCAAAATATTCAGGAAGCAATCGACCTTATGTTGGACAAGCGGATTTCTGGTGGCCCGGTGCTGAACGACGCTGGCGAATTGGTAGGAATGCTTTCCGAAAAAGACTGTCTGAGAATTATTATTGATTCAGCCTATCATAACCACCCAAATCACGAGGGGAAGGTGAAAAATTACATGTCGAGAAAGGTGAAAACCATGGATGTAGACAAAGATATTTTTGACGTGGCCAATGAATTTCTCACCACTCATTTCCGCAGGTTTCCTGTAATTGACAGCAAAGGTGTGCTGAAAGGCCAGATCAGCCGACGAGACATCATGAAAGCGGCCAGGGATTTAAAAGGTACCACCTGGTGAAACTTGATTGGTCTTAAATATGTATTAACTAACCCCTTTATGGGGTTTATTTTTTTGAATGGGTGGTAGGAATTGATGAAGTGTTGTAAATTGGAGTGACATTATGAAAGAGGCAAAAAGCATCATTGAAGCCTATAGAAAGGTTAATTTTTCTACGCAAAAAGCAGCGTTGGCCACAGTTATGCGGGTGCACGGCTCATCTTACAGAAGGCCGGGTGCCAGAATGCTGATGACAGACGACGGACGCTGGACGGGTGCCATCAGCGGTGGCTGCCTGGAAGGTGACGCACTTCGCAAAGCCCGGCAGGCAATTCTCAACAATCGTCCTTCGCTTGTTACTTACGACACCATGGACGACAATAGCGCCACCAGCCTGGGCGTAGGCCTCGGCTGCAATGGCATCATCGACGTGCTGATTGAGCCTATCAATGAGCTGGACATTTTCAACTCTATTCATCTTCTTGAAAAGTTCGTGGAGAAAGGTGAGCTGGCTGTAATGGCCACGGTGTTCGACTCTTCTATCGCTGAAAATCCATATCAGGGCCAGAGGTTTTTACTCAATGGTTTGGGTGAAAAATACAGCACTATCGGCCATGCAAACTTAGAAGAGCTCATAGCCGCCGATGCTCAAAAAGCCTTTGTGGCCAACCGCCCGGCCATTTGCCAATACACAGTGGACGAGGCCATGGTAGAAGTGCTGGTAGAAACGCTGCACCCCGGCATTCAGTTAGTGATATTTGGTGGTGGTTTCGATGCGGCACCAGTAACGTCGATGGCGAAAAACCTGGGCTGGGCAGTGACAGTTACCGACGATTGCATTGCTCACCTCGGCGCTAAGCGTTTTCCTGATGCTGAAAATGTGACGCTCTGCCAGCGAGACCAGGTGTCTACCGACATCGTGTTCAAAAGATTCAGTGCCGCCATTCTCATGTCGCACAACTATAAGTACGACTACGCCGTGCTCAAAGAGCTGATCAAAAATCCACCGGCATACCTGGGCATTATGGGCCCTAAGAAGCGTTTCGATAAAATGGTCGACCAGCTGAAGGAAGAGGGTATCTACCCGGGAGATGCCTGGGCAGCTACCGTTCACTCGCCCATAGGTCTTGATCTGGGCGCAGAAACACCCGATGAAATTGCATTGTCGGTCATTGCCGAGATTCAAGCGTTTTTCAACAATTCAAAAGGCGGCTACCTGAAACATCTTGACGGCCCTATACACGACCGCAGTGCCTACGACGACAGACTGCTAAACAATATTTATGAGCAGCTCAATGCCACAGGTTCCAAAAAAGGCAAAGCTTAGCATCGTTCTGCTGGCGGCAGGCTCGTCTTCCCGGCTAGGGCAGGCCAAGCAGCTGCTACCATTCAAAGACACCACCTTGGTGCGCCATCGTGTTGCTACTATTACACGGGCGCTGGGAAACGAACACAACTTTTTTGTGGTTACCGGCGCCAAACGGGAAGAAGTGCGCACTGAGCTGGCCGGGCTTTCGTACACCGAAGTTTACAATGACCAATTCTCCGAGGGCATGAGTACCTCGATAAAAGCCGGACTAGCGTGCCTTCCGACAGATGCTGAAGCCGTCATGTTTCTGCTTGTGGATCAGCCGTTTGTGTCAGAAAAGCACCTCTCAGAAATGGTCGGTAAATGGCTCAACGATAAAAGTAAAGTCTTGGGTGCGGCCTATTCCGGAATCATTGGTGTTCCGGCCATTTTCCCCCGCAGCTATTTCGAACAACTATTGTTATTGAAAGGCGATCAGGGTGCGAGAAAAATTCTAAAGAATTTATCTGATGCCGAAGTCCTCAGCTATCCCCTGCCTGAAGCGAGCATTGACCTTGACACTTTGGAGGATCTGAAGGCTATTGGGCTTTGACTCCGTAAAAGCCTCAACATGTTCCTTACCTAAGCCGTCTTTTTATAGTTCAAAATCGCCAGTCCGTTGAGCAACACAGCGTAACCGAAAATCACTGCGAAGAAGAACCTCGTCTCCTGCCAGCCAGCTCCTTTGAGCATCACGAGCCTGACGAATTCGATGAAATATCGAACAGGGTTGAACAAGGTAACAGTTTGGGCCCAGCCAGGCATGTTTTCTACGGCGGTAAAGAGCCCACCCATAAGAATGAACACTACAAGAAAAAACCAGGCAAGGAACATGGCCTGCTGCTGTGTGTCGGTAAGCGTGGAAATGAGCAACCCAAAGCCGAGAATCAAAAGCAGGTAGACGGCGGAAAAAGCATAGATAAGCCCCACGCTACCTACAAACGGGATATTAAACACCACTTTAGCTACTACCAGCCCAATAGAAAGCACCATAAGGCCCAGCAACCAGAACGGCAGCAGTTTTCCGATCACAAACTGATATTTCTGAATTGGTGTGACGTTGATCTGCTCTATAGTGCCAATCTCCTTCTCTCTCACGATGTTCATAGAACTCAAAAATGCGCCTATCATCGTGACCAAAAGCACCAAAATGCCGGGCACCATAAAGGTCTTGTAATTAAGCTCTGGGTTGAACCAGAAAGACGACTCGACATTGATTACCTGCCCGGCAGTGGGCTGACTACCGGCCACCACCCTCATTTCCAGATTCGTCAACTCTCGCTGATTGTAGTCGGCTAGTATTCTGCCAAAATAGTAGTTGGCGAGGCCGGCTTTGGTGCCATCAATGGCGTTGACAATAACCTGCAATGACTGCGGCTCCTTCCGAACCAGCTTCTTTTCCATGCCCGCAGGTATTTCCACTACCAGATCGGCCTCATTCCTGTCGAGGGCTGCTGCGGCTCCTGCATGATTGAAACCAGCACCCGCTATCGTAAAATAGCCTGAGGCAGTCAAGCCACGGTAGAGCTGGCGGCTAGCGCTACTCTGGTCGTTGTCCATCCAATACACCTTCAGGTTCTTTATTTCAAAGTCAGCAGCATAGCTTAAAATGATCAGCTGCACCACCGGCATCACAAACAAAATGGGCAGGTTCGTTTTGTTGCGAAAAATCTGCAAAAACTCTTTTTGTATGAGGTATAGAATTATTCTCATGGCACTTTCAGTTTAACCAAGTCGGACATTGAATTTTTTGATGCTCAACCCGATAAAAAATACCGTAAACCCAACTAGAATGAGGGTTTCCTTCCAGAAATAGGCGATGCCAACGCCCTTGAGCATGATGGCTTTTTCGATGACAATGAACCACCTGGCCGGGATAATGTGCGAGATGATTTGCAGTGGCAAGGGCATATTCTCAATAGGAAAAATGAAACCTGAAAGCAGAATGGTCGGCAGCATCAGTCCCATTAGCGAAAGCAACAGCGCCGTTTGCTGAGTTTGGGCTACGGTGGAAATTAGAATGCCCAGCGACAGCGCCATGATGATGAAGAGCATGATCTCTGCCAGCAAAAGTGGCACACTTCCCATTATAGGCACGCCAAAGACATACCTTCCGAGCAGCAGCACCACTACAGCATCAAGAAATGCCAGACTGAAGTAAGGCACCACCTTGGCAATAATCACCTGACCGGGGTTCATAGGTGATGCCAGCAATACCTCCATTGTGCCAGTTTCCTTTTCTCTGGCTATCGAAATGGATGTCATCATCGCCGATACCAGCATCAGCAGTATGGTGATGAGACCAGGAACAAAGAGAAACACGCCTTTTAGGCTGGGGTTGTACTGAAGCCTAACCTCCGCACCCACAAGAATGGGGGGCTGCCCGGGTTGGTTCAGTTCCAGTTGAAAATTCTGGATGATGGCTGTGGCGTAATTAACCAACGTATTGGCCATGTTCGGGTCGGTGGCGTCGGCCAGCAGCTGCACCGATGCTTTTCCTTCATGCTGGAGTTTATCGGCAAAATTGGGCTCGACTACCACAGCCATCTTTATCCTGCCCTCCCTGAACAGCTGCTCAACATCGTCAATACTTTCAGCCTGTCCGTCAGGGAGGATGTATCCGGAGGCAACCAGCTTATCAGCTAACCTGCGGGACACCTCGTCGTTCGACTGATCGAGGATGGCAATGTGCGCATCTTTGATCTCATTGGTGATGGCATAACCAAAAAGCAGGATTTGCACCACCGGCATTCCAAAGAGAATCAACAACGTTCGCTTGTCTCTGAAGATGTGGTAAAACTCCTTTCGTATAAGTGAAGTCAGTCTTTTCATAGTGAAATGCTATCTTCTTTGGCGCATCCTATGGACGGGCCACCTTGATAAATACTTCGTTCATGGTTTTTACACCATATTTCTTTTTCAAACCTTCCGGTGTATCGTAGGCCTCCACCCTGCCATCCACCATCATGGAGATTCTGTCGCAGTATTCCGCCTCGTCCATGTAGTGCGTGGTTACAAACACGGTGATGCCGTCGTGGGCTGCTTCGTAAATCATCTCCCAAAACTGTCGTCTGGTAATGGGGTCTACTCCGCCAGTGGGCTCATCAAGAAAAACAATCTTGGGGTCGTGAAGAATGGCTATGGAAAAAGCCAACTTTTGTTTCCAGCCCAGTGGCAAGTCTTTCAGGAGCTTGCCTTCCACTTCGTCAAGCCCGAGTCTTCTAACCAGCGCCTCTCCTTTTTCCTTCCACTGCTTTCTCTTCAAACCATAAATGCCACCATAAAACCGTATATTTTCTTTGATGGTCAGGTCGTCGTAGAGCGAAAACCGCTGACTCATGTATCCTATGGATTTTTTGATCTGGTTTTGTTGCTTAAACACATCGAAACCAGCTACCACCGCCTTGCCAGACGTGGGGCTGAGCAAGCCTGAAAGCATCTTCATGGCGGTGGTTTTACCTGCGCCATTAGCTCCCAGAAACCCGAAGATTTCTCCCTGCTTCACTTCGAGCGAAATGGAGTCGACAGCCTTGAAGGTGCCGAATCTCTTGGTGAGGTTTTCCACTTCTATGATAGAACTACTCATGCCGCTACATGTTGATTCATCAGCGCAATAAAGCAGTCCTCTATATCTGGTGCTACCTCCACTATCTCCCAGTTTTCCATTCCCTGAGCGCTGAGGTATTTGATTAGCTCTTCACTCGTCAGCTTGCCTTTGTCGGACACTACATGGATGTTTTCGCCAAATGGATACACCAGTGTGGCCTGCTCCAGCATTCGAAGCGACGAAAGCATGTTGTACTTTTCGTTTGTTTTGATGGCCAACAAGGAATAGGCATAGGCATCAGTAATTTTTGCCGGTGTATCTACCGAAAGAATGCGGCCATCTTGCATGAGCGCCACCCGGTCGCAAAGGCTGGCTTCGTCCATGTAAGGAGTGGATACCAAAATGGTCATCCCACGTTTTTTCAGCATTTGAAGAATTTCCCAAAACTCGCTTCTCGACACAGCGTCCACGCCAGTGGTGGGCTCATCCAAGAACAGGATTTCGGGACTATGCACTAGTGCACAGCAAAGGGCCAGCTTCTGCTTCATTCCACCCGATAGTGCTCCGGCTCTGCGCTTTCTAAAAGGCTCAATTTGAGAATATATATACCTGATATTGTCATAATTCTCTTCCAGCGTAGTGTCATATATGGAGGCAAAAAGGTTGATATTTTCTTCAATGCTCAGGTCCAGATAAAGAGAAAAGCGACCGGGCATATAGCCCATTTTTTTGCGAATTGAAGCATAGTCTCTGGTTACATCAATGCCCAGCACATTTACCTCGCCACTATCGGGCAGCAACAGTGAAGACATGATCCTGAAAAGTGAAGTTTTGCCGGCACCATCAGGGCCAATTACCCCGAACAGCTCTCCTTTTTTAACATTCAGAGAAATTTCCTTCAATGCCTCCACATGGGCATAGGTTTTCACCAGGTTCTTTACAATAACTGCATTTTGCTTTTCCATGACCTTAGAATTTAACCTCACCCGGCATTCCTATTTTCAATGCCCCATCGTTGGGCACCACCACTTTGATCGCATACACCAAATTGACCCTTTCTTCCCTTGTTTGGATGATTTTTGGCGTGAACTCGGCTGATGAGGAGATCCATGACACCGTTCCTTCATTCTCTTTCAAATTGCCGTCGGTGCCGTCAGTGAGCACTCTCACCTTCTGGCCAATTTTGATGGTGGCCAACTGCGGCGCATCTATGTAGGCCCTCAGTGTCAATTCCTTCAGGTCGGCTACCTTAAAAAGCGGCTTGCCAAAAGTGACAATCTCACCTGCTTCAGCATATTTGGAGAGCACGGTTCCTCCCAGCGGGCTTGCCAGCACACTGCGCTGGATTTGATCTTCTATCTGCTCCATTTGCACCTCAAGCGGAGCCAACTCCGACAACAAGCCTCTGTTGGCTGTGCTTAGCTGGCTTTTGGTGGCGTCGATCCTGTTATTCAGTACTTTCAGTTCGCCATGCAGGTCGTCCCGTTGCTTTGCAGTTGCTGCCCCTTCGACGAACAGCTTGTCCACCCGTTTGATCTCTCTTTCAAGGTTCTCCTTCTGCTCAAGCAGCACATCTATTTGCACCTTTTCGTTTTGGAGTTTACTTCTGATCGCTTGCTTGGAGGCCGTCAGCTGTTTTTTCTTCAAATGAAGGCCAAGAGTGTCGACCAGTCCAATGGCAGCGCCGGCCTTTACCTGGCTGCCCTCCTCCACCTTTAGCTGCAGGAGCTTGCCAGTAGCTTCCGAAGAAACCAGCACTTCGGTCGCTTCAAAATTGCCATAAGCATCCGACCTCTCTTCATTTTTGTTGCATCCTGCCAACCCGATCAGCAGCAATGCACTTGCTGTGTATGTGAAAATTTTCATTGCTATAGTTCCTTAAAGATTTCCTGTAAGTGTAAAGTATTGTACCTGATACCACGCCTTGTCGATCTCGTGCATGCGGGCCGTAATTTTTGCCCTTGTAAGTTGATCCAGCGCAGTGATGTAGTCGGAAGAGGTGACAGTTCCGCCTTCGAGCCTGGCAGCGTATTCCCTGACAATTGACTCCTGCAGCCTGACGATCTCGGCATCCCTTTTCATTACCTCGTCAGAGACCAACCACTTCTTTCTCCATTGCAGGGTGCCATTTTCGAATTGGCTCATGGCATCGCTGCGGCTGTTTTCGAGCAGCTGCTCCTGAATTTGCAGCTCTTGTCGCTCCTGCTTGCTGGCTCCCCAGTCGAATAGTGGCCAGTAAAGCCTCACTCCCGCCATATAGAACCCGCTAAGGTCGGTTTTAAAGAAATTGTAAGGATTGGGGCTACCAAAGCCTCCTCTGGCAAAAGCACTTACCTTCGGCTTAGTTCTCGCAGCAATGAGCTCCCCCGCCTGAGAAAGCACAGTTTTCTGCTCACTCAAATAGCTGAGCTCCGGCCGGTTGATCGTTGCTTCACCCTCCAGCGGAATGGTGCCGCCAGGAAGAGTTAATACTGCATCTACAGAGAGTGGCTGCCCAAGTTTGTCAGCCAGCATGGCTACAAGCCCTTCTTTTTCGGCCTCCGCCGCTACAAGCTGTTGTTCGATGGTCAGGATTTCCTTTTCGAAGGCGGACTTATCGCTCTGCAAAAGCACGCCAGTCGAGAATCCCGCATCAATCACCTTTTTTCGCTCGAGCAAGGTATTCCTGGCAGCTTCAAGGTTTTTTTCGGCTTCCTGAATCCTGAGTACACCAAAATACAAGCTGTTCACAGACTCCTTTACCTTGTACAGATCGACCTCCACTTTCTGCTGATTGGCCGCCAGTTCTCTTTTGGAAGCTTCTCTCGATTGCCTGACCATGCCGCCGTCGTAAATACTCTGTTCGATGCCCACGGTAGCCTGGTACTGGCTTTTTGGAATTTCCGGCGTTTCAGCGCCTGGAATACTGAATGGCAATGAAAACACGTCGCTCTGATAGCTCCACTGCCCATTCAGACTCACTTGCGGACGATACGCCAGTCCCAGCCGTTCCTCTTTGGAAGCAGCCAACTCACCATAAAGAGCTGCCTGCCCCGAAAGCGGTGTGTGCTGAAGTGCCAGCTCGTAGCAGCCCTGCAGGCTGATGGTTTCCTGGGCGTAAACCCCGGCCACCATCGCCACTGCACTCATTGTTAGTACAAACCTCTTCATATTATTCGTTTGTTGATTTGTCGGTTAAATAGTTCCAAATGATCACCGGAACTTCCTTCTTTCTTCGCTCAAGAAATTTGTTATAGTCTTCTTCACTAAGTCCGAAGACCGGCCTGAGAATAGGCTTTGCAATGACAGGAAAAACGCACAGCCCCATGATAGAGCTGATGAGATCCACTGGCTCTATAGGTCTTATGGTACCTTTAGCCGCTTCAGCCTTCAATTGCAAACCCAGCCCCATCGCCACCTGCGAAACTTGCGAACCAATTTTGCCAAACAGCTTCTCGGGGTTCCTTGAAATTTCGTTAATGACGAAAAGAGGCATGAAGGGATTGTTCTTCATCAGTTCCACATAGTGCTCCACAAACTGCATCAACTTTTCTTTTAGGGGCATTTCCTTCCCAAGAATACCAAACAGGGCCGGGCCATTTGACTGGAGTGTCTCCATGAAAACCCTTTCGAAAAGCAAGTCTTTGGACCTGAAATAGTAGTGCAGCAATGCTTTGTTGATGCCGGCCTTGTCAGCAATTTCCTGCATTCTCGCTCCCGCCATTCCCTGTTGAATGAATACCTCCCTGGCGGCTTCCAGTATCTTTCTTTCTGTACTTACATCCTTCGTCATGATGCAAATATACGAAGTATTAACCGAGAGGTTTAACCAATTGGTTAAATTTTTTGGTTAACAAATGATATTTAATCGTATGTCATTGTTTAACAGTACTTTAAACAAATTTTCTATTTTCTGGCAAAAATAGATTAGATTAATACTTTAATGATTTATGATGTCGGACAAAATACTCACCAGGCCCTGGACGGAATTTGAGCTCAATCAAAAGCTCGCCAAAATGCCTGTGCTGCCTGAGTATAAACTGCTTATTCAGGTGAGGGAAATTCTTCTCGACAGCCGACTGGCCAATGAAAGACTCGACTCACTCATTGAGCTGATCGAAAAAATACCACTTCACAGGTCTCAGGAAGAAAGAGATATTTTTATTGAGCATCTGCAGGAGGTGCTGGTGGATGTGCGGCTTTCATCGGAACTAACAGTAAATGTTGTGAAACTGCTCAGGTCAATAGAAAGGCAATCTTGACTTATTTACGGTTGCCGCTAAAATATTTCTATCTTCACAGTGCTCTTTTTGGCTCATCTAAAAGACCTGTTTCCATGGTTTTTTCTCAATGTTTTCGTATTTTACTAGTGAAAAAAAACAACAGGGTTGAGAAGATATTTTGAAAGCTTTTCTAATTTTCCCACCTGAAAAATTAAAGTAATACCAAACCAACACAAAACACTCCAGCCCGTCTGGAATGAAAAATGGAAACTCGTGACTTACACCACAAGGTGATCCTGAAAACAGGACCCAATCAGGCTTATGAAGCCATTCTTGACCCCAAAAAACATAGTGACTTTACTGATAGTCCAGCAGAAAACGACGGAAAAGTAGGCGGAGAACACAGCGCTTTCGACGGCTACTGTTTTGGTGAAAACGTCGAGCTCTCTTATGGAAAGCGCATTGTGCAAACCTGGCAAGCCGACGAAGATGGCTGGCCGGAAGATCACTTCTCCAGGGTCATCTACGAGTTTACGGCAGTTCCCGGCGGCACGCTTCTTACTTTCAAACAGCTTGGTGTGCCCGAAGAAGTGGCCGACAGCATCGATCAGGGCTGGATCGACTACTACTGGGAGCCTCTGAAGGCGTATTTTGAGGACTAGGTAACCCTGGCAGTCTAGCCTCTTTCAGCTTTATTCTGTTCTTGTCCTTAGTTATGGCCATAATTCCGTAATTTTGCGGCTTGCTTTTGGCAGCTAACACATTTCGCATGGATTTAACACATTTAACGGCCATATCGCCGGTCGACGGTCGCTATAGAAAACAAACCGCTTTATTGGCTCCCTATTTCTCTGAGTGGGGACTGATTCGTTACAGACTCCAGGTAGAAGTCGAATACTTCATAGCGCTTTGTGAAATACCACTGCCCGCTCTTGGCACTTTTCCAACAGCCAGGTACGCCGAGCTAAGAGCCATCTATAAAGATTTCTCGGAGAAAGATGCGCTGGCCATCAAAGAAATAGAGAAAACGACCAACCATGACGTGAAGGCGGTGGAATACTTCATCAAACAGAAGATGGATGCTGCCGACCTTTCAGCCTATAAAGAATACATCCATTTTGGCCTGACCTCGCAGGACATCAACAATACCGCCATTCCTCTAAGCCTGAAGGAGGCTCTGCAGGAGGTTTACCTGCCCAAGCTGAATGAAATAATTGCTTCACTGGCAGCCATGGCCGCAGATTGGGAGAAAATACCTATGCTGGCAAAAACTCACGGCCAGCCTGCCTCGCCTACCCGTCTTGGCAAAGAAATCAGAGTCTTTCAGGTACGGTTGGAGGAGCAGATAAAAGGATTGAAAGACATACCGTTTGCGGCCAAATTTGGCGGCGCCACCGGCAACCTCAATGCCCACCACGTGGCCTTCCCCACCTACGACTGGGCTGAGTTTGCCAACGGCTTTGTTAGTAATAGTCTTGGGCTGAAAAGAAGCTCACCCACCACACAAATTGAGCACTACGACCACATGGCGGCTCTTTTTGACGGACTCAAGCGCATCAACACCATCCTGATCGACTTTTCAAGGGACGTGTGGCAGTATATTTCCATGAACTACTTCAAGCAGCGGATCAAAGCCGGCGAGATTGGGTCGTCGGCCATGCCCCACAAGGTGAATCCAATCGACTTTGAAAATGCCGAAGGCAACCTTGGCATGGCCAATGCCATTTACGAGCACCTTTCCGCCAAGCTTCCCATTTCAAGGCTGCAAAGGGATCTTACGGACTCAACGGTATTAAGAAATATTGGCGTACCCATTGCGCACAGCTATATCTCCCTGCTTTCGCTGGCAAAAGGCATTGGCAAGCTGGAGCTCAATCAGGCAGCCATAGATGCCGATCTGGAGGACAACTGGGCGGTGGTAGCCGAAGCTATTCAAACTGTACTTCGCCGGGAAGGCTTCGCCAACCCGTACGAAACGCTGAAAGCGCTCACCCGCACCAATACCAAAATCACCAGAGAAAGCATCAGTACTTTTATTGATGAGCTGGAGGTAAGTGAAGACATAAAAAAAGAGCTGAGATTAATCAGCCCTTTCAGTTTCACGGGAATCTAAGAAAGCATTGACCCTTGGCTTTTTACCAGTGGTCAACAACTTTCTACAGTTCCCTGATTCTGATATTACGGAACCACACTTTGTTGCCGTGATCCTGCAAGGCAATTTTGCCTGTTGATGATTTTCCGAAAGCTTCCCACTTGGCGAACTTGCTTTCACTGACCATTTTATCCCAAACCGGGCCGCTTGTTGGGTATTCAACCACTTTCTTGCCATTCATGTAGTGAGTGGCTTTGCCGTCTTTGATCACCAACTTCACTTTGTTCCATTCCATCGCTGGCTTGTAAGCTGAGGGGTCGCTTGGGGGGATCATGTCGTACAAAGACGTCGCAAGACGGTTCCCATTTTTGCCTTGCTTGGCGTCCGGGTGGCGTTCATTGTCAAGTACTTGCATTTCAGGGCCTGTGTAATAAGGAGCGTTGTATTTGGCGTCTTCGATCACATGGAACATGATGCCGCTGTTTCCGCCTTCAGAAATTTTCCATTCCAGCTCTAGTTCAAAATCGCCATAGTCCTTGTTGGTAACCAGGTCGCCAGCGCCGCCGGCAGTCAGCACAATGGCACCATCTTCCACCTGCCATTTTGGATCAACTCCTGATTTGTTGTAAATGTGCCACTGATCGATGGTTTTCCCGTCAAACAGAGAAACCCACTTTCCTTTTTGCGCATTGGCAGCAAAGGAAAAAGAAAGCATCACCATAGCCATGACGCTTAAGCTTTTCATTACTTTATTCATATTGATGTGTTTTGTGCCCAAAAGGCGTTGTTCAACTTCAAAACCCTAAGTAGAAATGATTTTATTTTTTTACCTAGTGAATATACCTAAATGTACCTAATGAATGGCACATGGTCAATTTTGGTTGTGAAGCGGGCAAGGTCAAAAAGAGATGGGCGCTATATCCTCTGGTTCAGTAGCGGAAGCGTCGCCAATAAAGTCACCGGTATTGACTCGGCAGTCTTCGATCCTGTGCTTCAGTATGAGTTTCCAAAAGGGAGATTTTCGAAAAACCAGCCCCGTCTTCACAAAGAAATTGTTGGTCATCTTCTTCCACATGGTCTCGTAGCCCGGCTGCCCTTCCTTTAGCAACACGTACTCAAAGCCCATCTTGTGCGTTTCCTGAAGGGCGCAAGGGTTTCCGTAAAGCACCCCTTTTGTTTCTGTTATGATAATATAGCGTGGGTATTCTTGCCTGGGGAAGTCCTTCTTAGCCTCATTTTTCTTTTTTTGCTTCAGCACCCACGATGGGGAATCCTTGTCAATGGGCCTCTCTTTCGACTGAGCTGCTGCTGTGCACAAGCTCCCAAGATAGAAAGCTGTGGTCAGCATTATTAAAAAAATAGGAAGCCTAAGACGCATGGTTTCGAATATACTGGTAATTCTCCTCAATCAATATTTCCTTATTTCGATTCCAAGCTGGTTTGGGTTTCGAATCTACTATATTTGCAGGCATTTCGGAACCAGATCGCTATAGTTTTGAAGCACATCATTAGTTTTTTGCTACGCACAGTACCCAGAAAATACCTGCAACTTTTCAGCCATTGGGTGCTCAAGGTGGTCTCCATCTTTTACATTGGCAACAAAGTGGAATGCCCTGTATGCAACGCCCACTTCCGAAAGTTCTTGCCCTACGGCAGGCAGTCCCGTGAAAATGCCCTCTGCCCCAACTGCCTGGCACTTGAGCGACACAGGCTGATGTACCTGTTTCTCAAGAACAAGACCAACTTTTTTACCGATAAGTTGAAAGTGCTTCATGTAGCGCCTGAAATCTGCTTTATTGAGGCATTTGAAAAACTTCATAAAGACGACTACATCACAGCCGACATAGAATCGCCTTTGGCAAAAGTGAAGATGGATATCCATCAGGTACCGTTTGACGACAACACGTTCGATGTGGCCTTTTGCAACCACGTAATGGAACATGTGGACAGCGACCTGAAGGCGATGAGCGAGCTGCACAGAGTGCTGAAGCCGGGTGGGTGGGCCATTATCCAGGTGCCGTTCTTCTATCCGCTGGAAGAGAAAACAGTTGAAGACATCACCATCACCGATCCAAAGGAACGCTACCGCAGGTTTGGGCAGGACGACCACGTGAGAAAGTACGGGAAGGACTATGCAGAACGGCTGGCCAGCGCCGGGTTTACAGTTGATGCCAATGACTATGTGAAGGAATTACCGGGCGACGTAGTTACCAGGTATGCGCTGCCAAAAGACGAGACTATTTTCTTTTGTAAAAAGGCATAGGCTACTTGTAGAAGGTTTCAGCAAACCCAAACTTAGGCTTTCTTCTGAGTACATACACCTCAAATCCTGCCTTTAAGAACCCCAGGCCATACCCCACCAGCTGCACAAAAGCAGCAGGCACTGACAAGATGCCGGCAGGCAACCCATTTTTAATTGTTGAATCAACCAGAATGAAGGCGGAATAGATCAGAAGAGGAAGGAGCCGGTTGGCATTGAACAGCAGCGCCCACACAGCCAGAAAAATGACTGCAACCGCAAACAAGGCTGGAAAAGTATGCACGGCTTTTGTAGAGCCGGAGTGCAACAAGTGAAGATGAATTCTTGCCACCCCTGAGTTGAACACCTGCTTATAAAACTGTCGGAAATTGCTTCTGCGTTTGTGATACACCCAGGCATCTTCAATTAACACGCCCTTCATGCCTGCTTTTTCTGCTCTCAAACAAAGGTCAATGTCCTCGCCAAACCGCATCGCCCTGAAGCCTTCAATCTTTTGAAAAAGCATGGCTTCAACACCCATATTAAAGCTACGGGGTTTATATGCTTCCATCGATTTTCTTTTCCCACGGATACCACCGGTGGTTAGAAAAGAGGTCATGGAATAGTTGATGGCTTTTTGAGTGGCAGAAAAATCGGAAGCAGCCTTGTCGGGTCCGCCAAACAACGATGGTAGCTTTGGCAATGCGTCCAGCGCAGCAATATAACCCGGCGGCACTATCACATCCGAATCCAGGAAGATCAGCCACTGGCCTTTGGCCTGCGAAGCCCCGTTGTTTCGGGCTGCGCCGGGTCCGGCATTGGGTTGGAAAAGGTAGGTGAGGTCTAGCTTGCCGGCAAAGCTTTCAACCACTTTGTCAGCCTTTTGCTCCGAGCCGTCCTCCACAACGATCACCTCAAAGTGAGTTGCCTGCTGGTCGCCTAAACTGGAAAGAAGCTCCCTGAGTTCGTCCGGCCGATTGTAAACCGGTACTATGAATGAGTATTTGGGCTTAGCCATGGGCCAAAGCTATAAACCTGACCTCTCAATGACCAGATAATCTTCATTCTTATTGCTGGTGATTGTCATCATTTCAGCCAGGAAGCCAGCCAGAAAAAGCTGAACGCCCACCACTACTGCCAGCAGAGCGATGTAAAACAATGGCTGATCGACAATTTCCCTGACCGGAAGTTTGAGCCTGAGGTTGTTCCATTTTTCAAGCGCCATAAACCCGGTAACACCGGCTCCAAACACAAAAGTGAGTGTGCCCAAAGTACCGAAGAAGTGCATTGGGCGCCTTTTGAACCTGGTAACAAAAGAAATAGAAAGCAGGTCGAGAAAGCCGAAGATGAAGCGTTCCAGCCCAAACTTAGTTCTGCCATATTTTCTGGCGTGGTGCAGCACCTCTTTTTCACCTATGCGAGAAAACCCGTTCCATTTGGCAATAAGCGGGATGTATCGGTGCATTTCGCCGTACACCTTGATGTTTTTTATTACCACAGACCTGTAAGCTTTCAGGCCACAGTTAAAATCGTGTAGCGGAATGCCTGACATGATGCGGGTAACGCCATTAAAAAATTTGGATGGAATGGTCTTGCCAATGGGATCGTGCCGCTTCTTTTTCCAGCCCGACACCAGGTCGTAGCCATCTTCCGTGATCATGCGGTAGAGCTCGGGAATTTCATCGGGGCTGTCCTGAAGATCGGCGTCCATGGTGATGACCACTTTGCCATCCGCTGCTGCAAAGCCTTCGTGCAGGGCAGCGGATTTACCGTAATTTCTGTTAAACCGTAAGCCTTTGATACAACTATTACCTATGCCTAGCTCCTGGATAGTTACCCAGCTGGCATCGGTGCTCCCGTCATCCACCAGTATCACCTCGTAGGTAAACTGGTTTTCCTGCATCACTTTTTGTATCCATTCACACAATTCCTGTAATGATTCCTCTTCATTTTTGAGAGGAACCACTACAGAAATATCTGGCTTATTTTCGGTCATTAAACTTCAAGTTGTGGATCGGTCTTTTTTGTAATGGCAGACACAATCAGGCTCAATATAAAGCCGAAAAACAAAACGCCCACTATACCAAAGACAAACATCATTCCCGGATTCATGAATTTTTCCGTAATGGCCATCGCCTGATCAATCTGTGCATCTGGCGTGCCTTGCTCTTCCATATTGTATCTTGCCTTTTCCATCATAGTTTCCACAAACGTTGGATCAACAAAGGTTATGTATATAAAGGAGAAAACGGAGCTAATCACCCCGCCAACCAGTGATATCCAAAACCCGATTCCGAGGCCCTGGCCAAATGAAAGGAATCCGTCTCCGTCCTCTTTGTATTTCTTATGAGCAAGAAAGATGACAACTGCTAAAAAAATGTAGTTGATCCATGATGCCCATGATTCAAATACCAGCCCGGTCAATTGAAGGACAAGGCCATAAATAATCATTACCACACCAGCAATAACGCCGTATTGCAAACCTACTCCTCTTGTTGTTACTTGTTGTTCCATGGTTTTAGTTTTTAGGTTTCGTTCTTAATATCATAGATAACATGATAGTAAACAAAAGGCCAAGGATGCATTTCTTCAATAGATTGTCCAAGGAGACAATAAAGGCAGTGGTAGCTTCTACGTCTGTTACTGTTTTGTCGTAGGTAGCCTGCCCCATTTCTTCAATTACCCTTGCTTTGCCGCTTTCAAGTATCTCTACCTTATTGGTAATGAATTCTGCCAAAAGATTACAGTCGCAAAACTCGAGAAACAAAATGATAAAGACACTGGACACCAGCGCAATGATTATATAGCAGAAAAAACCAACTGTCATTCCCTGCCAAAAAAACATCAAACGGCCATTGTGCACATCCCTGAATTCACGGATGCTCACAAACAGAAACAATGGCAACAGCATAAAATCGAAGGGCTGCAGCATTAAAAGAGGGTTTTCACCCAGCAGGAAAAGCACCACAAAAACCAGCACCACCAGCAAGCCTCCAGCTATCCCGTACTTCAGGGGTACCTTGATCAATGGATTCTTCATGCCAGCTTAGTTGATGATTTGAACAAGGCCATTATTGGCAACCGCTGCCACCATGCCAGTCAGTTCTTTTCCAAAAAATGGATTGTTGACAGATTTACTAAGGTTGGTTTTTTTATCGAGCATCCACCTGGTGGACGTGCTGGCCACTGTCAGGCAGGCGTCAGCACCAACCTCCAGAGCAACAGCAGGCAAGCCTAGCACCTTTCTCGGCCCATCGAAAACGGCGGGCAGCGACTGCTCCAGCGAAAGCTCGCCTTTGAGGTCCAGTTGGTTGAGCACAGGCCAGAGGGTTTGAAGCCCGGTGATGCCAAATTCGGCCAGGTCAAACTCCAGCTTTTTGCTCTCCTCATCCTGCGGCTCATGCGCCGACACAATGGTGTCGATGGTGCCATCCTTCACGCCGGCAATCAGCGCCTTTCTGTCCTTTTCGGTGCGGAAGGGAGGTGACACTTTGTAGTTGGTATCGAAGGTGCTCAGGTAGGTGTCGTTGAAACAAAGGTGGTGTACTGATACGTCGCAAGTCACTGCAAGGCCACGTTTTTTGGCTTTTTTGATCATATCGACAGCCTCAGCGGATGACACCTGTGAAAAATGGATCTTTCCACCAGCGTACTCCAGTATTCTCAGATCCCGCTCCACCATGATGGTTTCGCCAGCCACCGGCACACCTCTCATGCCCAACCTGGTGCTTTGCACTCCTTCATGCATCACGCCAAACTTTGCCAGCCACTTGTCTTCCGGCCTGTTCATCAACAAGCCATTGAGTGGCTGCAGATATTGCAGGGTTTTCAACAGGATATCCGTGTTCCAGATGGGGTCGTGGCCATCGGTAAAAGCGACAGCACCCGCATGGTGCAGATCGATCATTTCACTCAGCTCCTCCCCTTTGCGCCCAAGTGTAACGGCAGCCATCGGATGAACCGTGGTCACTTTGCCTCGTCCCTTTGACTTTAGGTACTCGATATCGTTCTTCGTTTGTATGGTGGGGTGGGTGTCGGGCAGCAGGCACACATCTGAGAAACCTCCTGCGGCGGCAGCTTTCAACCCGGAGTTCAGGTCTTCTTTGTGCTCCATGCCCGGGTCGCAAAAATTAGCCCGCAGATCGAACCAGCCTGGCGTTACGATCAGGTCTTTGCCCTCGATAATCTTTCCTGCACTGTTAGTTTCCTTCAAGCCCAGGTAGTCGATTTTCCCATTTTTTATGGAAAGGTGGACTTTTTTCAGATGGAATTCCGAGGAGGGGTTGATCAGTTTTACACCTTTCAGGTATAGGCTACTCATAGGAAACGAAGTAATAAGACCTCAATAAGTAAAAATGCTAACGCCAAAATTAAGGCATATTTCCACAATTCCTTTCCATTGAAGCGTTCGTTCAAATTCTTTTCGAGATCTTCCGGTGAGAGCACATTGATAATCTCTTTTTTCTCCACCGTGTTGAACAACTCCAACACCGACTCTTCCGGCAAAGGTTTGAGTTGCGATTCGCCTTTCTCCAGATTGAACGCCAGTGCATCCACCAGTTCGTCCCTGAACTTCACGTCGTAGTAGCCAGCCTGCATCATAAACCTGGGCAGCTCCAGCCTTACATTGGCCCCCACCGCCTGCTGACCGGGCACAATTTCCTGCCCGTTGCCGCTGAGCTTGTACAGTTCGGTATCAGTTACTTCCGACCCATTGACGGTGAGCAGTATTTCATCAAGCGTATAGTAAAGTCGGCCCTTTGTGCTTCGGGCACCGATAGCCATTTTGTACATGATGGGCACAAACAAGGCGTTGTTGGAAAACGTGCTGCTGGTCGGCGCCAGAGAAGAAGCCAGCAGGTACAAAACCCCCGAAGAGGCATTTGCTCGGGTCAAATAGGGAGCGCCTGACCTGTATTTCAGCAAATGACCGCCATTGTTACCCCAGCTCATTTGCATAGCAGCGGCCGGCATTTCCATTTTCTCGGAAGAGGCCTCAAAAATGTTTTTAAAGAAAGGGTTATTGAGATCGGGTTGAGCAATCTCCTGCAGGTTGGTTTGCACACTTTGCCTGAGCGCACTGTAGATATTCGCCCACCCGCTATCAAAACTTTGGGACGATGGAATGATCAAGACCGTTCTCCCATTATCGAGCGAGCTCTTGATAAAAGCTTCCAGGCCGCTGTTTAGCTGATCCACCTCGTTGATCACCAGCAACTCGGCATCCTCAAAGCTCCCGTAGTCAATATTGCCAGCATCGAAGGACTGCAAATCGAATAAAAGCTCGTTGGCAAACACCCTGCCAATGGCAGAAGAGGCTGTTCTGCCACGAATCTCCATAATGCGCACCCTGGGCGACTGGTTCAGCGTCAGGTAGAACTCATTGTCGAAAAGAATAGGGAAATCGTCAATGCTGAGATGGCACCGGTTGAAGTCCTCGAGCGCCATGTTGAGTTCAAATGAAAGGGTGGTTTGCCCATTGGGTACCAGGTCGGTAGTGAGCGCCCCCACCTGAATATCGTTGACAAAAAACTTGACCGGCATATCAGTTTTTATTTCCTCGCCCGTATTGCGAAGCGAAACGAAAAGGGTGTTGGTTTGACCCTCTATTAGAAAAGGGCTTTCGAGGTACACCGTGTCGATGAAAATATTGGCGGAAACAGGAAAGGAAATTGGCAGCAGCTTGAAATTGTTGACGGAGTCGCCATCCGATACCGGCTGCTCAGGGTTGTAGGCAAAGTCGCTGATCCAGTAAATGTCTTTTTCAGTGGCGCCCAGCTCCATTCGGCCAATGATCTCGTCGGGCGATCGCACGATAGATGAGTAGCTCAGCTCAGTAAGCAACTCCTCCACATCCACCTTGCTTTTGGCATGATTGGAAAACGGCGCAAAATCGTTGGTGATAAGCTGAAAGCGTGTTTCTCTTGGGTAAGCCTTGAGCACTTCACTGATCATGCCAATGCTTATGTCCAGCCCGGGCGCTTCTGTACCCGTCAGGTTGCTCATGCTCTGCGAGTTGTCGAGGTACAGCACCACGTCGCCGCTCAGCTGCTTGCCGTCGTTGGAAGGCAGGAAAGGCTGCGCAAAGGCCATGACAAGGAAAAAGACGGTCGCTAGCCTGGAAAACAGCACCAGCCAATGTTTCAGCTTTAGCTTGGAGCTGCTCGTTTGCTTCACATGCTTGAGCATGTTCACATTGGAGAAATATATTTTTTTCGCCCTGCGAAAATTAAACAGGTGAATGAGGATCGGAATAGAAAGTGCAAGAAGAGCCCAAAGGAATTGAGGAAATAGAAAATTCATGAAATGACTGTCTTCTTCTTTTTGTTAATCTCTAAACGGAATCCAAAGTAGAAGGATTGCCGATGATTTGGAAAGATAATGGAAAGCTTTGTCATATTTTTTCTATCAAGGGTATTAAGCCCTAACTTTAAGGTATGAACAATCGGCGGTACGTAAGCTTCTTGGCCCTCATTGGGCTGATTACTGGTCAGCTACTGAGCATTGGTGTGCTGGCGCAAACTATTCCCACCGACCTTGGCAATTTCAGTGAGTCGCTCAGGAAAATTGAGTTAGAAAACTACGGCGGCCAGCCCTATTCGCTTTCTTCTTTCGAAAACCAAAAACTCACCCTTTTGATCCTAATGGCCCACGATTGCCCTATTTGCCAGCAGTACACAGGCAAGTTCAGGGAATTGGCGCAAGTAGAGGGACTTAGCGTGATAGGGATTGCTCCCAGCGAAGGAGAAACCAAAGAAACCGCTGCGGCTTTTGCTGCCAAATACAAATTCGGCTTCCCCATTCTGCTCGACAGCCACCAGGTGGTCACTCATATTCTGAAAGCCAAAGTAACTCCTGAAGTTTTTCTTTTCAACCGAACGGGCGACCTGCTCTACAGGGGCAAAATAGACAATTGGTTTTATGAGTTGGGCAAGTACCGAAACGTCGTCACCGAGCACTACCTCGACGATGCCATTGCCGCCGCTTTTGCCGGCAAAGCCATCAACCCAAACAAAACGGAACCTATTGGCTGCATGCTCAACATGAGTATGAAACACCACTAATCGGCTGGGAAATAGCCTACAGTTTCCCCGCTACCCTTTGCACAAACCAGTTCGGCGAAATCGGCAGTTTCATTTTTGCCGTCCTAAATTTGTTTTGCCTATTTTCGCTCACCAAAACAAGCACAATCAATTATGAGTCAATATAGTAAGTGGTATCACCCCTATAAATACGATGCTAAGTACAAGAAGAAGGTAGCCTACTTTAGCATGGAATTTGCCATTGACCAGGCACTGAAAATTTACTCCGGAGGCCTTGGGTTTCTGGCAGGCTCCCACATGCGCAGTGCTTATGAGCTTAAGCAGAACCTGGTTGGCGTTGGCATACTGTGGCAGTACGGCTACTACGACCAAACCCGCAACATGGATCAGTCGCTGGGCGCTGTGTGGACAGAGAAAAACTACAGCTTTCTGGAAGACACGGGTATCATTGTCGATGTTCCCATTTTCGACAATGGCAGTGTGAAGGCCAAGGCGTATGCCCTCAAGGCCGACACCTTTGGCAGTGCGCCCATCTATCTGCTGAGCACCGATATTCCAGAGAATGACTACCTGTCACGCACGATTACCCACAGGCTTTACGAAGACAACGAGCTGACAAGGGTTGCGCAAAGCATGGTGCTGGGCGTGGGTGGCTACAAGGTGATTGAAGCCCTGGGCGGTGCCGACATTTACCACCTCAACGAAGGCCACGGATTGCCAGCCTTTACTCACATGTATGCGCAGGCAGCCGATAAAAAGAAGCTGAAGAGCAAATGCGTATTCACCACGCATACACCGGAAAAAGCCGGCAATGAAGAACATTCCCTTGAGCTGCTGAACAAAATTGGCTTTTTCCCTACTGGCTGGAAGCAGGAAGAAGTAGATTGGATCACGGACAAATCGGGTAAAGTGAGCTACACGGTGGCTGCGTTGCGGCTGGCCAAAAAAGCCAATGCGGTGTCAAAAATCCACGCCAAGGTGTCGAAAGAAATGTGGGGCACATTTAAAGATACGTGTGAAATAATCCCCATTACCAACTCTCAAAATGTGAGCTACTGGGCCGACAAAGAGCTGAACACCGCCCTGGAGAAAAATAATGACAAGGCTTTGATAGCCAGAAAGAAGGAGATGAAAAGCGAGCTTTTCAAAATTGTGGCCGATCAGTCGGGAAAGCTGTTCGACCCTGACGTACTCACCATCGTGTGGGCCAGAAGGTTTGCTGCCTACAAAAGGCCCGACCTGCTGCTCAAAGACTTCGACAGGTTCCGAAAGCTGGTTACCAACACCAAAAGACCCGTGCAAATCATTTGGGCAGGCAAGCCCTACCCCAAAGACTACGGCGCCATCGACATCTTTAACCACCTCGTGAGGGTGTCCAAAGAGTTTGCCAATTGCACGGTGCTGACAGGCTATGAGCTGGCACTGAGCCGCTCACTGAAAAACGGCAGCGACATTTGGTTGAACACGCCCAGAAAGCCCAGAGAAGCTTCAGGCACCAGCGGCATGACAGCAAGCATGAATGGCAGCGTGAATTTATCGATTCAGGATGGCTGGATTCCGGAGTTTGGCAAGCACGGTGTCAACAGCTACCTGATTCCTGACGGCACCGACTTCAACGACCATCCAAAGCTGGACCAGGAGGACTTTGAGGGGATGTACAAGATCCTTGAAAAGGAGATTCTTCCTACTTACTACGACAAGCCCGAAAAGTGGCTGGAAGTGATGAAAAACAGTATGAGAGATGTGGTGCCGTATTTCAGCAGCCACAGAATGGCCGACGAGTATTACGAAAAACTTTACTCATAAAGCAATTGGGGCAGTTGATTGGATCAACTGCCTTTATTTTTTCAACTGAACTTAAAAAGGCTTTAGGGCACAAATACAGCCTCAAGCACGGGTGATGCATCCTTTTTGCCGAGTGCCTTCAGTACTTTGAAATGGCTCGCCACTGCGTCCCGAAGCCTGCGCTTCGACTTATATGGATGCCCAAACTCCTCCGAGGTCTCTTTCACGATCTTGGAAAGTTTGTGGTAGTGCACATGGCAGATATTGGAGAAGAGGTGGTGTTCCACCTGATAGTTCAGCCCTCCTACATACCAGGAGAGTAACCTGTTGTGCTGCGCAAAATTGGCAGTGGTGTGTAGTTGGTGTACAGCCCAGGTATTGTAGATATTACCGGTTTCATCAGGCACGGGGTATTCGGTACCCTCCACCACATGCGCCAGCTGAAAAACTACTGCCAGAATGAAGCCGGCGATGTAGTGCATCACAAAGAAGCCTATCAACACATGCCACCACGCAAAAGGCAATACCAACATGGGTATTACGATGATGTAGGCGTAGTAGGCAATTTTGGTAAATATCAATACTGACCATTCCTTCAGCTCAGTCGTCTTTTGTTTTTCGATCTGACCGGCTCTTTTGTACCTGGTGAGACGCTCAAAGTCTTTGAACACAATCCAGATAAACGACAGAAGGCCATAGAAAAACCACGCATAGATAAACTGGAACTTGTGGAAGGGCTTCCAGTCGGTGTGGGGACAAAAACGAAGCACGCCTCTTGGTTCAATGTCTTCGTCGGTTCCGTCAACGTTGGTAAATGTGTGGTGGAGCACATTGTGCTGCACCTTCCAGTTGAATGCATTGCCGCCCACCATGTTCAGGGAATAGCCGAGCAGCGTATTTACCCATTTCTTTTTTGAATAGGCACTATGGTTGGCATCGTGCATCACTGACATGCCAATGCCCGCAAGGCCAAACCCCATAACGGCACTCATGGCATAAAACACATAGAGGCTTGAAAAAGAGCCTGCTACAATGACTGCGTAGGGACCGAAATACAGCGTAAACATGGCAATAGTCTTGAAGACCATGGCCGTGTTGGCATTGCGGCTAATGTTTTTCGTTTTGAAGTACTGATTGACTCGGTGATTCAGAGTAGTGAAAAAGTCGTACTCCTTCGACACAAATTTAATGGATTGGCTCATGTAGCTTTTATTGGTGTTAAAGTGACCTTCGCTAGAATGAGTGATCCAATGAAGAGCAGCGATGTGAGACTAGATAAAAGGAAAATTGCTGGTAAGAATGAAAATAATTCGGGACGGCATCTGCAATATAGCCCTTATAACCCTGCATAGCTACACAAATCTGATATATCTGGCGGCTTGAAAATTATGCAAAGGAGTAAAAACAGCTCCAGAGGAATGCTGAGCCATATTTTTTCGACAATGAACAATCCGCAGGTGGAGTGCAAAAGCGTTGCAGGACAATTTTCGTTTTAGAAGTCCTTGAAAAAATTACTAGATCTATTTTTAAGTTATCCTGGGGGTCTGATCATCATAACCAAAAATTGAAGACCTTTGCAGTCTTGATACCATGAGGCGCCCTCACCCGGGGTAGCGCTCTATTCACCGAACAATTAGTAACCTTTGGAAAACTTCTTCCCCAATCAACGATGGACAAGTGCAGGCGAGCCCGAATTGGGCGTGGGCATCGTGACTGAGACCAGTAAAGGCCGTGTAAAGCTACACTTTCCCATCGCCGACGAGGTAAGGCAGTACACCGTGGAGAATGCTCCCCTGCGCAGAGTGGTTTTCAAACCCGGCGATGCCATTGCCGACAAGGACAAGCGTCCATTGGTGGTGGAGCGTGTGGAAGCGGACGGGCACCTATTTATCTATATCGGTCAGGGCAGGCAGCTGTCGGAGGCCGACCTTGGTGATGTGTCTGTTAAGCACGGCGTAGACGACCGCCTTTTTATGGGGGATGTCGATACACCCGAACTATTTGCCTTGCGCAGGAAGACGCTTTACTACGACCACAACCGCAGAATTTCGCCCATCAATGGGTTTGTCGGGGGGCGGATTGACCTGATACCTCATCAATTGTACATCGCCCATGAGGTGAGCGCACGGCACGCCCCCCGGGTGCTGCTGTCGGACCAGGTTGGGCTCGGAAAAACCATCGAAGCCTGTTTGATTTTGCACCGGCTGCTGCTGACCGGGCGTATTTCCAGGGTGCTGATTCTCGTGCCCGACTCACTGGTTCACCAGTGGTTTGTGGAAATGCTCAGGCGGTTTAATCTATGGTTCCATATTTACGACGAAGTGCGCTGTGCTTCACTCGATGGCGGTGCCCCCGATGGCAACCCGTTTCTCGACGACCAGTTGATTATTTGCAGCACGTCTTTCTTAGCTGGTTCGCAAGTGCGGGCCAGTCAGGCGCTTTCTGCCGGTTGGGACATGCTGGTGGTAGATGAAGCCCACCATTTGGAATGGTCGGTGGACAAAGTCAGCCCTGAATATGGCATTGTGGAGCTTTTGAGCCGGGTAGCAAAAGGACTACTGCTTTTGACGGCCACACCGGAGCAATTGGGCGTAGAAAGCCATTTCGCACGGCTTCGGTTGTTGGATCCAGACAGGTACTCTGACTACGACACCTTCAAAAATGAATCGCAGGACTATAAAGCGATTGCCAATGTAGTAGAAGCACTCTCTTCAGGAAAACCCTTGCAGGCGGCCAATACGCAGTTGCTAGAATCGATGTTTGGCAAGGAAAGGATAGCAGCCCTTGCCAAAGGCGGAGAGGTGGCAAAGTACAACCTTATCGAAGATTTGCTCGACCAACACGGGCCGGGCAGGGTGGTCTTTCGAAATACCCGGTCGGCAATGAGCGGATTCCCAAAGAGAATAGCGCATCTTGTGCCTATCAAGGCGACTGAGCAGCCTGACTTGTGGGCACAGCGGTTGTCGCAGGAATACGCCCTCGACTCAGAGACATCAGCGACTGATGGCCCATTGCAAAAATTTTGGTTTGAAGAAGACCCCAGGGTGGGCTGGCTGGTGAAGCTGATGAAGAAGCTGAAGCCTGCAAAAGCAGTGCTGATTTGCCGGAGCAAAGAAAAAGTGCTGGCCCTGGAGGAGGCTATTGGGAAGCTCAGCGGCATCAAAGTGGGCGTTTTCCACGAAGACCTCACCATTGTGCAGCGAGACCGCAATGCGGCCTGGTTTGCCGAACCCGATGGTGCCCGCTTGCTCATGTGTTCTGAAATAGGCAGCGAAGGACGAAATTTTCAATTTGCCCATCACCTCATTTTGTTCGATTTACCGGCGCACCCAGAGTTGCTGGAGCAAAGGATCGGACGATTGGATCGGATAGGGCAAACGGAAGACATCCAGATTCATGTGCCTTACCTGACGGGCAGCCCACAGGAAGTGCTTGTGAGGTGGTTTCATGAAGGGCTCAATGCCTTTGAAGAAAACCTGGAAGGTGGCAACCAGCTGGCGCAGTTATTTGGCGAGCGGTTGAAGGAAGCCACACAGTCGGTTGGGTCACCTGAGGCAGACAGACACCTGGCATCCCTTATTACTGACACGGCTGCCTTCCAACAAGACCTCAAAAAAATGCTCGCCAATGGCCGGGATCGATTGCTCGAGATGAACTCTTTTCGACCGGCTGTGGCCAAAAAACTGGTGGAACAAATCGGAGAAGCAGACCTCGATACAAGTCTGGAGAAGTACATGGTGCAGGTTTTTCACCATTTTTCTATTGATATGGAAGACCTCGGCCCCCGCACCTATTTGCTGCAGCCTACCCAGGCCAACAAATACAAATTCCCATCGCTGCCCGATGAGGGCATCTCCGTCACGTTCGACCGGAAGCGTGCGCTGGCCAGGGAAGACATGAGCTTCATTAGCTGGGACCATCCCATGGCCACAGGCGCCATGGATCTGGTGCTCAGCGATGGTGCAGGAGCAGCCAGCTACGGCGTGCTTCGGGGCACAGGAGAGTCGGCCATTCTTTTGGAAGTGCTCTTTGTGCTGGAAACATCGGGTGGGAAAAACATCCATGTCGACCGCTTTCTGCCTGCCACTCCGCTTAGGGTAGTGGTTGACCATAGTGGTGAGGATGTAACCGACGACTACCCTACTGAACTGTTCGATCAGCAGCTGAGGCCCGGCCAAATTGACGACATGCTGGAAAATGATACGTTGGTAGATGTCATTCTCCCGAATATGCTCAAGGCCGCAACAGCCCTGGCGGAAGAGCTCCGGGCCGACGAAATCTTAAACGGCCTGCAGCAAATGAGGCTAACCATGGACCATGAAATCGGGCGACTGACGGCACTTCATGCCAAAAACGAGAATGTGAGGCCAGAGGAAATCGAGCTGGCCCTCGAAGAACGGGCCAAGCTTTCGTCGCTCATCAAAGATGCCCGCATCAGAATGGATGCTGTGCAGCTGGTGAGGGAGGGGGATTGATTTTTATTGCTGCAATGGCTTACCCCAATAGTTCTGGTGTCCGCCTGGATTCGTCATATTTGAGCGTCTCGCTTTCATTCTCAAGCAGGTTGCCGTACGGTAGGGATGAGTTAGTATTTACTGGTAGCGGCGAGACGCCGAAATGATCAGCCCACAAGCAGACTCGGCTGTTGCACAACCACGAACGCTTGCACTTACGGGATTGGGGCAAAAAGTCAACCTCAAGCCATTCCTTAATCATCTTTCAAGCTAACTATATTGCCATGTGTAGGATCAACCTTCCCGTTCAACATGTCCAAATACAATTGTCGCAATTTCTCCGGTCCAATATATTCGTTAATCGAAATGACGGATTGAATAGAAGTTATGAATTGTTGCCAGGCTACCTCAACATTTTGTTGAAATCCTGTTAACCCCCATGCTTTCTGTCGTTTTTCCGCATGCGTAGGGGCAAAGAAAAATTCTCCCTTTTGGGCTAATGGGGTTTCACCTTCCAGATTTTGCCAATCAACAAGCCCCACAAGACAATTATAAGCCAGTTTATCGCCCAATAACGTTTGTAGCTGGAATTGGATGTTGTGATTGCCTGCAAAGTCTATTACCACGAATTTCTCGTCGGCATTCAAATGAGAAATTTCATCATAACTTATCGTTTGATCATACCAGCCCAACTGCCTTACAAATGCTATGTTCCTTTTAGAAGTAAGTCCCACCAGCTTGAAATTTAAGGCATTTTCTTTTTTTCGATGAGCTAACAGGTAGGCTAAAGCTTGCGCTGTTTTGCTTGAGGCACTTGTAATGAGTATATATGTGGCCTTGTAGAAATTCTGTTCTGCTAAATGATCGTCAATCAAAAAGGAAGTGACAAACAAAGGGCGAAATATGGAAATCAACTCTTCAGTTTCCAGAGTGAACGTTGGGTCATGTTCTACATTGGTATAAAAATTATAGACTTGTGGGAGCGCTTGTCTGTGTTCAGTAGTATCCACAAAACCCTTACCGCTAACACTATTAATGGTGACCAATAAGTGAGAACTCATGGGATAGTATCCATAAAATCGCTGACCTACTTGCACATCCGGATGGTTAGAAATGACAACATTGGCCAGCCCCCAAACTGGAATGATTCCGTAGCCAGATTGAGTTGGGAAAAATTTCCAATAGCTCATTTTCTCTCCTACCACACCATAGGTGATATTATTTGAGGTAAATGAAAACTTGTCAATTTCTAAAAGAACCTGATTTGTTGATAGTTCATCAGAATAGGTTTTTTCTACAAGCTTGGCTTGTTGCAGATCATCAGTTTTCACTACAAAGTCTAAAGCATTGGTAATTGCCATGTTGAATTGAGTTCCTTCACTGTCTTTATATCTGCAAAATAAAAACTATCGACAACCTATCGAAAAATGTGGCCAACACCCCTCAATAGTTCAAGCGTCCGCTCGGACTCATTACCCTTGAGCGTCCGCTTTCATACTCAAAATAGCTCACCTGTAGATAGGGATGGGTTAGTATCTACGGATAGCGGCGGGACGCCGAAATGATCAGCCCGCAAGCGGACGCTTGGGAAATGGGAGTCGGAGCCTTTTAGCTAGGTCAGACGACAGTTTGTTGCATTTTTTTCCAGCCTTGCTAATAATTGCCGAAGGTTGGGCTTTATGGTACTTGTTGCAACATCCAGATATAGCTCGTACCTAGGCCTATCAACTATCTGGAAGCGCTCATCAGCTTCAAATGACACCATAATAAATGCTCACTTGTTACCTTTCTTAATTTCAAGCCGCTCCTCCACAAGCTTTAAAATTTTTGAGGCCGTCTTGAAAGCTTGTTGGATATCTTTTTTCTCGTAAAAATCATCGACTTTTGCTAAGCCTGCCAAATGAATTTTATTGCGCCTATCTCTCAGTTCTTCTACTTCTTCAAAAAGCTCATCGTCAAGAATTCTAGCTCGTTTGCAAGCTCTGTTTATTTCTATGAAGCTTGTATTAGTCTTGAGGTTTGTTGGCTTTTTCCTTAGATGAATTCCACAAATCTCCATTCCATCATCAGTCTTGAACAAAATTTTCTTGTTTGAGTAGACTTCTTCTTTAGTCAATATTTTCTCACTGTCTAGTAGCTTTCTTTTGATCAAAGTATCCAATAAGTGATGCAAAGATCCCTCTATTATTGAGGCAGTGTTTAGAACTATGTTTTTGAAAATAGAATAAGAGACCGGGCCTTGAAGGGTAACTTCCTCCTCTAGAGTAATTAAGAAAATGACATACTGAAATGAAATTGAGATGTTAGTTCTCAATATCTTATTGTCAATGAACCTGAACCTTTCTTCAAGAAATTCAATCTCTGGAATATTCTGTTCAAGCTTATCTTTTAGGTTTTCCATCCTTCGAATTAAGGAGTTCACTTAGCGAACCATAACCCTTATCTTTAAGGTAGTTGCCAAGTTTCTTATCAGAGCGGACACCAAAATCTTTACCATACTTTTTCTCAATGGTTCCCATCTTTGTATCACTTCTCTTTTTCCTAAAAGACTGCCTTTTGCTCATATATCAAATATATTCAATACTCCCTACTTTGTAAAGCATTTTAGTTTGATAAAAATTCAACTTAAACAGACTTCAGCTAGCACTCAGCCTTGGTACGCACTGGCATAACCGGGTAGGTGTTAAGCGCATAACAAGGGGTCGGTTAAGGGCATAACCGAAAACGAATAAGCGCCATACATAAGGCGGTAAAGGGCATAACTGGAAACACTCCTCCCTGGCACCTATTTCGATTTTTTAACCAAATCATTATATTTGCCTCAGCTTCGGTGCAAACTGAGGGACTTTCAAACATGATCAGATAATTTTTCACTTCTTCCTGTGGCGCAAATGGCTTCCTGAACTGATCAGGCAAGCGCATTCCCGCCACTCCCATTACATCAGGTTTCCGATCCGGGTTATTCCTTGTTTATGATAACATGGATGCCGCTTTGCTTCAGCGTGTGACCTTATCCCTTGCGGAGCATAGCACAATCCGGAAATCATTACAACCTGATGCGCCAGTTTCAATAACGGCCGTTCAACTATTTTTTCATTCAAACTGATATTCCATGCGAAAAATAATATACCACGTAGCCTCCACGCTCGACGGCTACATTGCCCACAAAGACGGCACCACTCAGGGTTTCCTTGAAGAAGGAGAACACGTTTCCGACTACCTGGAAAGCCTGAGGGAGTACGACACCGTGATCATGGGCAGGCACACTTACGAATATGGCTACAACTTCGGCCTGAATCCCGGGCAACCCGCCTACCCTCACATGATGCACTACATTTTCTCCAGTTCGCTGAATTTTGCGCAGCCACATGAGCAGGTGCAAGTGGTTAGCGATAACCCAATCGATTTTCTGCAGGAACTTAAGGAGACGGTTGGGTCGCCGATTTACCTCTGTGGTGGTGGGCAGTTTGCTGGTTTTCTGCTCGGCCACAAGCTCATAGATGAGGTTAAGGTCAAGCTGAATCCTGTGCTTTTTGGGGAGGGTATCAAGCTCTTCGAAGGCTCTGAGGAAACATACCACCTTCGTGAGTTGAATTCCATTGTATATAAGGGTGGCGTCTTTCTTTTGAACTATGAAATAGACTACCTGTAACCATTTGTTAAACACCACCGAAGTCAGCACCACGGCAGCATTTTAACCTGTTTATGCCGTGGTGTTTTTTTTTGCAAAACCAGGCATGCTTCACCTACCTATTCCACTCCTCCAATCTCTTCATACAACTTACCTGTCGCCCATTTGAGTTCTCCCAGGGAGCGGTTGTATTTCGCTTCAAGCTCGATCAGCTTGATCTGGCCCAGCAGCTTTTTGTTTTCCCGGCTGTTGACAAGAAAAATGGAGCTCTCCCCATTCTCGAATTTGGTGAGCTCCGCCTGCAGCATGCGCTCGTAGTTGACCTGGATCTGCCTCTGCTGATCAATCATGTCGTCCAGCGTATACACCTTGTTGTAGCTCTGGTGGATTTTGTTGATCACTTCCCTGTTCTTCTGCGTGATCTTCAGGTCATACTCCTGCTGCTTTATCTTGACAATTTTAAGCTTCGCCCTCTCCTTTCTTAAAAGCAGCGGAAAGATAAAATCTACCCCTAGCTTGTAATTGTTGTCGTAGTTGGCGATCTCCAGATCATTCTGCCCGGCAAACAACATATTGTAATTGACATCAATCACAGGCTTCAGCTGATCGCTGCTCAGTCTCCTGTCCAGCTCAAGCACACTGCTTTCTATGTTTAGCTTTTTCAGGTCAGGGTGGTTGGCCAAAGCCCAGTCGAGGTAGCTATCCAGATCCTGGGAAATGGTGCTGTCTTGATGAAAAGGTCGCAGTGCCACTACGTCGAGGCTATCGGCCCAAACAAAGTTTTGCATGAGCAGGGTGCTGTTTTGCAGGTTGAGCTCCGCCTCCCTGAGTTCGTTGGTCCATTGCTGCACTTGTATCAGCATTTCCACACTATCGATCGTGGCATTTTCTCCACTAATGGCGCCTTGCCTGATCCCCTCAAACCTCTGCCTGATCAGCCTCAGGTTGGTTTGCATGGCCTCCCTCTTTTTGTGGTTTTCGTACCACCACCAGTAGGCATAGTTAGCATCCAGAAAAAGATTGTTGAGCACATTGTTCGCCTCGTTTTCGAAGGCCAGTGCCTCATATTTACCCTTCTGAAGCCCAATGGTTCGCTCGTTTCGGATCAAACCCTGCCCCACGGGCACCGAAACACCTGCATAGTAGAGGCCGTCCATAGGCACCGTATTTTCAGGACTGAGGTACAGGCCCTTGTTCCGCTCATAACCCGCCTTCAGGTCTACGTTGAGCAACGTGGGCACCTGCACGTAGGTGTTCCAAATGTCGTAGTAGTTCTTTCCGTCAAAGTTTTTCCGGCTGAAATCAGACACAAGCTTCGGATCGAAAGCTCCCCTGGCCTGATTGACGGCCAGGCTTCCCCGTGTATTGAGCAGCGTGGCCTGTCTGGCAATAGGATGATACTTGTTCACCAGTTCGTAAAACTCTTCCAGGCTCAGCCAGCCTCCATCTGCAGGCTGAGACCACGCCAGGTGTGCAACAGACAAAAGCGCTAATATGATAAATAACCTCAGTTGTCTCATTTTGATTTTTTGTCGGGATTGTAGGCTGCCTCTTCTTTGTAGAAATCGGGAGGAAACCCATTCAAATTCCTCCATAGCTCGTACCAAACCGGCACTTTTTTAAGCAGGGCTATGCCATAGGTGCCCGAGCCCAGCCGCAGCAACTGCGGCCACTCTGCAGTATTGGGGTCGGGGGCAACAAGCACCCGAAACTGCCCGTTGGGGCTGGCAGCCCTGTCGTAAGCCACAATCCTGCCAGAATAGGTGCCAAAAGACATGCCTGGCCACCCGTTGAAAACAAGGGCCGGCCATCCGTCGAATTGCAGCTGCACCTTACGCCCCTCTTCAATCAATGGCAGGTCAATTGGCCGCACATACATTTCTACTGCGAGGTCGTAGTTGACGGGAATGAAGCTAAAAACAGCCTCTCCTTCTTTCACCGTTTCCCCAATACCGGTGATCCTTGCCTTCGTCACATAACCATCCTGAGGAGCGGTGATGTAATAAAACCCAGACCTCTTTGTGTAACTGGACTGCTGTATCGAGAGCTTATTGAAGTCGCCTTCAGCTTGCAAAGCGTCAGAAAGTGCAGACATGCGGTCGGATTTAGCTTTCGCAATTTTTTCCGAAAACTCATTTCGTACGACACTTAAATTAAGCTTTGCATTGATGAATTCATTCTTGCTGGCCAGCCACTTGTTCTCTATCGAAATCTTCTTGTACAAAGCTTCCTGGAGTTTCTGCTTTCTCTGTTCCAGCTCCGTCAAAGATTTCAGGCCCTGGTCGTACAGCGTCTGTTGACGGTCAAACTGCTTTTGTGCTATTTCATAATTGACCAGTGCCGTTTCAAAATCGATGCTGTCCGATAGCACTTTCAGTCTCGACTGATTGAAGTAGTTTTCTGCCTGCTCTGTTTTCAATATTTGGTTTTTCTCCAGGGCCGCAATTTGCTCTGCCAGCGCCTGGGCTTTGCTCACATAGGTATCAATAGACGCCTTTTTTGCATCCGTTTGATTAGTCGATCGCTCAATAAGCATGGGGTCCAAATATTCTGATTTCACTTCCGAAATAAATACGATAGTGTCCCCTTTCGTCACAAGTTGCCCCTCACGAACAAACCAGTTTTCTATTCGTCCGGTAATCATCGAATGGATGTTTTGTTCCCTGTTTTCGGGGCGGAGTGTAGTGAGTTTACCCCGGGCCCTGATGTTCTGTGTCCAGGGGAAAAACAACATCACCAGAAAAACAAAGAGAAGCGCCGACAGCAGGAAGACCAACTTCCGGGAGGCCGACGTTTCCATCACGTCCTGATAGGCCGATTGATCCTTAAGGATCTCTTCACGGTTGATCGAATTATTTGAAATATTTAACATTGGTCTACTTCTTTTTAGGCTTCGTCGCTTTAGCCCTGGTTTCTATGTCCACTATTTTTCCGTACTCCATGGTAACTACTTTATCACATTTTGAAAGCATGAGTGGATCGTTGGTAACTGCCAATAATGTCCATTTAGACTCAGGATCCGTCAGTATTGAACTGATATGCTTCCGGTCTTCAAAGTCCAGCCCATGCATCGTGTGATCCATCACAATCAGCTTAGGTTTCTCTGAAATGGTCCGAGCCAGGATAATTTTCTGTCTGGTGCTCGTCGACAGCCCCTGGCCTTCAGGTTGAATCATGGTACTGAGCCCCTTGGGAAGTGACCTGAAATACTCCCCAAGACCAACCTCTTCTATGGCCCAAAGCATGTCCTCAAGGTTGATGCCTTCCTTCCCAACAGTGATATTTTCCTCCAGTGTGCCGTAGAAAAGATCCTGCATACCCAGGTTGTCGCCAATAAAAGAGCGAAAACTCATAATGTTGATGTCGCCCAGCGGTATGCCGTTGAAGTGGATCGACCCGCTATAGTCATTGTACAAACCTGAGAGCAACGCCAGTAATGTGGATTTACCCGATTGATTGACTCCTGTAATGCACACTTTTTCGCCCACGCCGACTTTTAGGTCTACTCCCTCCACGGCAGGTCTGTCAGTACCCGGAAACTGGTAAGTAAGCCCTGTTACTTCCAGAGAAATTCCCTTTCCTTTTGCTATTTCATTCAGGTCAATTCCTTCGTTGCTCTCCAACTCTATGTCTGTTACCTGCCCTAGCTTTTCCAGCCCTGTAAGTACATCATACACCGTTTCCATGCTGAGAATCAGTTTCTCAGATGAGTTAAGTACCAAAAGAATGATGATTTCAGAAGCAACAAATTGCCCGAGGTTGATCTCCTGATTGATAACCAGAATACTGCCCAGAATTAGAATGCCGCATGTAACAATTGTTTTGAAGGCCACAATATTTGAAAACTGCAGAATGAGGATATTAAAATGCTGCTTTCTGAACTTGAGATAGTTGCTTACATAGTAGTTCATTTTATCGATGGGCAGGCTGGTCTTTCCGGCCAGCTTGAAAGTGCCCATCACCCTGGCCAACTCTTCAAGCCAATGGGCTACCTGGTACTTGTACTTCGATTCCATTATACTGGTCTTTAGCCCTCTGGACCCTGTAACAAGAAAAATGAGGGACATCAGCCCAATGAGTACAATGCCAAAGAAAACGAAGAAAGGGTGGTAAAAAGACAATAGAATCAACCCAAAGAAAATCTGTAGTACCGACGTGGAGGCGTCTATCAGGATCTTGGGAAGTCCCTTTTGAACGTTCAGTGTATCAAAAAAACGGTTCATCAGTTCCGGTGGGTAAAAACCGGAGATGGCTTCCATTTTGAACCTGGGAATCCGGTAGGCAAACTCGAAAGACGCCCGTGTGAAAATGCGCCGCTGTAGCAATTCAGTTAGCGACAATTGGAGAATCTGAATGATACCGGCGGTGGCCACACCCAGCACAACGATAAATATCAGCAGCCCCCAGGAAGAGGAGAATTCAGCACTGGTGACAAAACCGATGATCGCCTGAACACCAAGTGGCAGAGAAAGGTTGATCAGGCCATAGAAAATTGCATAGGCGTAAATGACGAAAATTTCTCTTTTGTCCAACGACAGCATCCTGAACAAACGCTTGACTGGCGATAATTTTGGTTCATCACCCGCATGCTTATTTTCTATATTGAGACCGTCGCTATTCATTTTTTGTATTTTTTACTTCAACAGTTTAGAAATCAATGAGTCAATAAAATGGTAAACCTGAATCTCAACACTTTCTTGACTGTCCCTCCTAATTTCTGTGAGGGAAGGTAAATGCAAAGCGAAAAAGGCTTGCTGATGAGATGCCTCCAGAATTGTGCTGGCTACGGCATGTGGGTACTCAAAGGAAGGACTAATCGCCGAAATGGTCACAGCGATTTTGTGACAAAGCGATTTGAACCCCATGAAGAGCCCCTGATTATTGATCTCGTCTACTTTTTTTGTAAGGTATGTTTTGTCTGACTCGCTGACCACCACGTGCCTCAGACAAACTGTGTTTACGCCTGGCAAATCCATGCTCAGGTTACCCTGGTCCGCATGACAAAGAATTTTGATGATTTCCTTCAGCTTGAGTGCTTTATCCTGGATATGGTGCGTTTGGTAGTCGATCATATATTCCAGCCAGGCCCAATACCAGGACGTGAGGTATACCAACAGTTTCAATTTGTTTTCAAAATACCGGTAAATGGAAGCTTCAGTCGACCCAATGCTTTCTGCCAGCTTTTTGAAAGTAAACTCTTCAAATCCCAGCTGGTCAAGCAATTCGATGCTCGCTGAAATGATTTTTCTCCCTAGCTCAGTAGACTGGGGATCTTTACTATAATACCTCTCTCCAATTTGGATAGTAATCACTGACATGTACAAAAGTAAGATTATCCGTATCGATAGTATTACTATTACGAATAAAACTCCGAATTGTTTAATTATTTGCGAAAAAAATCTTTGGCACTTTTTCGTAAAATGTCGTGACGCTTCTATTTCGCAGGAACCATAGCTGATTAAAATGGTTTTACTTTAAAGCAATACCTAAATTCATCTATGGAACTGATAGAAAGGCCATCTATTCAACTGGTAGATTCATTTCAGCAGGTAAGAACACAGTCGGAAAAACTTTGCGAGCCACTCCAAACGGAAGACTTTGTCGTTCAGCCGGTTGTGGACGTGAGCCCACCCAAATGGCACCTGGGTCACACCACCTGGTTTTTCGAAACCTTCATCCTGCAACCCTATGTAAAAGGCTACCAGCTCTTTAATGACAGCTATAATTTTGTTTTCAATAGCTATTATGAGTCCGTAGGGAAGCGGGTGGTGCGAACCGACAGAGGGAATCTCTCAAGGCCAACGGTGGCCGATGTATTCGCCTACAGAAAACATGTGGATGCGCACATGCTGGCCTGGCTGGAAAACAGCGAAAGCATACCGGAGCGGGCTGCCACCCTTCTGGCGCTTGGCCTCAATCATGAACAGCAGCATCAGGAGTTGCTCCTAACGGACATTAAGTACATTCTGGGTAACAATCCGCTGCAACCACTGTACAGGCCATCGGCGGCTGAAAAATCGACTGCTGCCAATGACGTGTCTTTTTCTGAGGTACAGGAGGGCATGCACACCATTGGCTACCAGGAAGAGGGCTTCCACTTCGACAATGAAAAAGGCGTGCACAAGGTTTTCCTTCACCCCTTCGCCATTCGCAACAGCCTTGTTACCTGCGGCGAATACCTGGAGTTCATCAGAGCAGGCGGCTATCAGAACTTCCGGTTCTGGCTGTCGGACGGATGGGCCTGGGTAAATACTGAAAAGGCAGAGGCGCCTATGTACTGGCACAAAATGGATGGTGTTTGGCACCAATACACACTCGGCGGGCTTCAGCCAATCGACCCCTCAGTTCCTGTCACACACATTAATTATTATGAGGCAGAAGCTTTTGCCCGCTGGGCTGGACTAAGGCTGCCTACTGAGTTTGAGTGGGAGGCCGCATCTCGTCGGCTAAGTCCTTCGGCTCCCTCCACCTCCAATTTTGTTGAAAGCGAGCGCTATCACCCGGTAGCACAAAAGCCGGGCAACTTACAGCTATTTGGGGATGCCTGGGAGTGGACTCAAAGTGCCTACCTGCCCTACCCGTATTTTAAAACTGAAGAAGGCGCTGTGGGAGAATACAACGGGAAATTTATGGTCAACCAAATGGTGCTGCGAGGTGGATCCTGTGCTACACCTGCCAACCACATCAGGGCCACTTATCGTAATTTCTTTCAGGCAAATTTACGCTGGCAGTTTACAGGCATCAGGCTCGCCAAACACATCTAAACCATCTATGGAAAAAGAACTTAATGAGGAAGTATTGCTTCCAACCGACACCTTTGCGTCCGAAATAGATGCGGGTCTCTCGGCAAACCCGAAGGCCATTTCCTCCAGGTATTTCTACGATGCAGAAGGAGACAGGCTGTTTCAAAAAATTATGCAACTGGATGAGTACTATCTCTCCAGGGCTGAGTATGCCATATTTAAAGAACACAAAGAGCTGCTTCTTCAATATTTTGCCGACCAGAGAACTGCCTTTCATTTAATGGAATTTGGCGCTGGGGACGGGTGGAAGACCAAGGTGCTGCTGCGTCACTTCATAGAGCAACACGCAAAATTCGACTACCGGCCCATCGACATATCAGGCAATGTACTTCAGGAATTGGAAAGCTCTCTCAAAACGGAGCTCCCTTCTTTGCAGGTACAAGGCATGGAAGGCGAATATTTCGAAGTGCTGAACCAAATGCAAAAGACCGACGGGCAAAGAAAGGTAGTGCTATTTCTGGGGTCGAATATTGGCAACTTCAGGCAGCACCAAGCCATCAGTTTCCTTTCTTCGCTCAGAGCAAGTCTGAACCAAGGCGACATGGTACTTATAGGCTTTGATATGAAGAAGGATCCGCACGTGATCCGAAACGCTTACGACGATGCCAGCGGAGTTACGAGAGATTTCAATATGAATCTGCTCAAAAGGCTCAACATAGAGCTCGGTGCTAATTTTGATTTGACAAAATTCAAACACTATCAGTCGTACGATCCCCAGTCTGGTGAATGCAGGAGCTATTTAATCAGCCTTGCCGAACAAGAAGTGACCATGCAGGCGATAGGGGTCAGCTACTATTTCAAAAAATGGGAGCCCATTCATGTGGAGATTTCCAGGAAGTTTGATTTCGAAACAATTAACGAATTGGCTGCCAGCAGTGGGTTTGGTGTCGTAAAAAACCTCCAGGACACGGATGAATATTTCACTGATTCCCTGTGGGTGGCTACCTGATAGTTTACCGGAGAAAATCCTTTGCGTTTAATTAACACTGGTCTATCTTTGCACTCCCAATAAAGGTTTTAATGCGCAAGTGGTGAAATTGGTATACACGCTACTTTGAGGGGGTAGTGGGCGTTAGCCCGTGGGGGTTCGAATCCCCCTTTGCGCACTTCTTTTCTATCTTCCCAAAACTTTTTTATTTCCACCAAAATCACTCATATTTGTGTAACAAATAACACACTGATTATTAGTGAAATGAGCCTAAACATAGCCCTCCTAAAAAAAATCTGCGAGACACCAGGTGCCCCAGGATACGAAAAAAAGGTCAGAGACCTGGTAATTAAAGAAGTTGCGCCTTTAGTCGATACTTTGGAGGTAGATAACCTTGGGAATATTATTTGCATAAAAAAGGCTAGAAATAACAAGGACAATAAAAAGGTAATGGTTGCCGCACACATGGACGAAATAGGCTTTATTGTGAAGCATATTGACGATGCAGGCTTCCTTCGCTTTCACACGCTCGGCGGCTTCGATCCAAAGACACTGACTGCCCAAAGAGTTATCGTTCACGGCAGGAAAGACCTTGTAGGCGTGATGGGCACCAAGCCCGTGCACGTAATGAGCGCTGAAGAAAAAAAGAAGCTCCCGGAGACCACCGATTTCTTCATCGACATGGGAATGACCAAAGACGAAGTGGTCAAATATATCAGCATTGGAGATACGGTTACCAGAGAGAGAGAACTGATAGAAATGGGAAACTGCGTCAACTGCAAGTCTATTGACAACCGAATTTCGGTCTTCATTTTGATTGAAACTCTCAGAAACATCAAGGATTTTCCTCACGACATCTATGGAGTGTTCACTGTGCAGGAGGAAGTTGGCCTTCGGGGTGCACAGGTGGCTGCGCACACCATTAACCCTGATTTTGGTCTGGCTCTCGACACCACCATTGCCTTCGACGTGCCAGGAGCGCAAGCGCATGAAAAAGTGACGGAACTTTCGAAAGGGGCAGCCATCAAAATCATGGATTCTTCTGCTATCTGCGACTACCGAATGGTGGACTACCTGAAAAAGACAGCTGATAAAAATAAAATAAAATGGCAACCTGAAATTCTTACTGCGGGCGGCACCGACACGGCCTATGTGCAGAGAATGGGTAAAAACGGCGCTATTTCAGGCGCTATTTCCATCCCTACCCGCCATTTGCATCAGGTAATTGAAATGGCCCACAAAGAAGACGTACAATCGTGCATTAATTTGCTCTCTTCTGCGTTATCAGAGTTAGACCAGTACAACTGGAGCCACTAACATGAAAAAACTGCTTGTTCTGCTGCTTTTGACAATTGGTATTGTACTTGGCAGCTTTGCTCAGCAACCTGCCACTCTTCAAATTACCGGGAGTCTACTCGACAAAGAAAGCCTGGATCCGCTACCGTTTGCCACCGTGCTTGTGAAAGGCTCTTTCCACGGCACTATCACCAGCTCTCAAGGGCTTTTTACCTTGCTCGTCCACCCCACCGACACCGTGCAGTTTTCAATGGTGGGTTACAAAACCTCCGAGCTCATCATTCCTGCAGGCATGAAAGAAAATCGCTATGCGCTGCTAGAGCTGATGGAAAAGTCGACTGTAGTGCTCAAAGAGCTTAAAGTGTATCCGTGGCCAAGTGCCTCACAATTCCATTCTGCCTTCCTTGGCGTTACCCTCCCACCAACCGAGCAGGACAAAACCGATATGATGCAGAAAGAGCTCGAGGCCACGATGAGAAACTCCTATGAGTCGGAAAAATACTACGACGAGCAGCTGAGGAACCGGCAAATCTATCAGCTGACAGGTCAAATCCCCCCAAATCATTTTCTTGACCCGGTAAGGTGGCTGGACTTTATAGAAGAGTTGCGAGCGAAAAATAAAAAATAATTGAAGCGCAGATCGGCGAAACACCGACGCCAAGTCTGGATTCATTCGTCAAATGCTGGTACATTGTGGGTACTAAATGGCTTTGCTGTGAATACTACCCAATCCTCCATTCAGTTTCGTCTAATTAAACCAAGTGAGCTGGCAGTAGCCACAGCGCTGCTGGAACAGGCCTCACTTGTTGTTTCGGACATTTCGGAAAAAGTGAAGTTATTTGGCCTTTTTAGCGACAATAGCCTACTGGCACTGGCAGGTCTTGAGGTATTTGGAAACGAGGCACTGCTGCGCTCAGTTTGTGTGCCTGCACAGGAAAAAGCAAAAGGGTATGGACAGCAGATAATAAGGACCCTCGAAAATGATGCAGCGAGGAACGGAATCACTGATCTGTATTTGCTTACCACTACAGCCAGCAAATTTTTTGAGAGAATAGGATATAAAGTGGCCGACCGGAATACTGCGTCCGATGCGATAAAAAATACTTCCGAATTTTCAGATTTATGCCCCTCCACAGCTGTTTTTATGCATAAAACATTGTGTTTCTAGTCTGAAGACGATAACTAATCGTATTTCTCATGGGGAATCCGCCGAAATTAGCTAAATAAGCATATTGATTTCTCATTCTTTCTATGTTGAGCCAATTGCCCAAAAGCCTACTCATCTTTCTTCTCATATTTGCTTGCGGTTGCAAAAGCCTTCGCTTGCCATCTTCCGTTAAAATTCTGAAAGGCCCGACCATGCCAACCGGCATATTTGAGATGGGCTATGCAACCGATGGAAAAATTATCTTTTCTATTGGTGGAACCACTTTTTTAGGCAGAGGAAGGCAACCTGTCGGTGAAGTCTATTTGTTTTCGCCATTTGCCGGAGGGTGGGAAAAGGCTCATTTCAACGACAAACCACTTGTAAAAGGGCACACCAACAGCGTGTACCTGCCAGATTTCAATATTATAGTTTCTACCGGCTTCACTGACATCCAGAAAGGTGACTTTTACACTTTCCCCCTGGAAATTCTTGACCTTAGAGACTATCATGTCGACTACCTGCGAAGCAATCCCCATTGGGCTCAGGGAAGCCAGATAGTTCACTGGAATAGTAAAGCCTATGTTTTTGGGGGGATAGCCTTCGAGGAAGACGGATCCACCCATTTCTCAAATCGGATGCTTAGCTACAATCCTGCCTCCGGTGAATGGGAAGACCTGGCGCCGATGCCTTCCACACGAGTCACCTACGGAGCCGTCGTTGGCAATAGCCTGTATACTTTCGGTGGTTTTGATAACGAACACACATACGCAGACATATGGCGCTACGATTTTGAAGGAGACTTTTGGGAAACCGTGGGATACTTGCCCTATGCTGCCAGCCATTTCTCCGTTGCAGCAAAATATCCCTACATATTCCTTTCTAACGTAGGGCAGGAAAACAACATTATCGGCCGGATAGACATCAGAGACGGCACATTCAAAGAATTTGAAACCTGGATGACCATCGTGTCGCCAGGCTCCGCTATCATAGGCGATTATTTGTACATTTTCGGAGGTACGTGGGACGATGGGCGAACAGCCAGTAACAAAACCTTCAAAATATCATTGACCGAGTTGATGGTGCCGGAGTAATAGCCTGCATATATCGTGGCCAATGAAAACAATTCCACCCTTTATTATCTCTCAGCGCAAATAAGTTTACCTTCTGCGTAAAAATTAAGGAACCCTGTAATTATAGCTCAAGAGCCAATACCTATTACCCAAACCAAATCAACCTAATGCCCCACCTTCAGTCGGATCTTCAGGCGCAATATATGTCGCTGGTAAAAGAGAATGCCGGCATTATCTATAAGGTCATACGACTCTATATTGATAATACTGAAGACCAAAAGGACCTGTACCAGGAGATTGTTCTCCAGGCTTGGCATTCCTTTACGAGGTTCGACGGGCGTTCAAAATTTTCTACCTGGCTATACAAGGTGAGCCTCAATACAGTGCTCACGTTCAGGAGAAAAAACAGCAGAATACCTACTGATGATTTAGAGAAGGCATCAGGCTACGCATTGCCTGGTGACAAAAATGATGATACAGAAATGCTCATGATGGCCATCAAATCGCTTGGAGAAACGGATCGGGCAATCGTTTCTCTCCATCTGGATGGCTACGAAAATGAGGAAATAGCCGAGATCACCGGTTTGACTAAGAATCATGTGGCCGTCAAACTCCACAGGATCAAGCAGCAATTGACCAAAAAATTAAACGGCTAAGGGTATGGACTTGAAAAAAACATGGGATAAAATGCAAATGGACCAGTTCTCCATGGGGATACTGAACGACAAGGATATTCTGGAAGCCATGCACAAAAAATCGCACGGCCCGGTTCAGAAAATTCAAACAGGATTTACCGTCAAGCTGGCTTTCATTGTCGCATTTACATTTATTTTCCTTTATATCGGCATCAAAATAAAAGAGCCTCTGGTGAGCGGCCTGCAGTTTTTTATGGCAGGCGTTTATTTCACTGCTTTCTTCCTATTCTTAAGCCAGAACAAACGAATTAAGGCGGGCATTCCCATGGACGAAGGCCTGCTAACCAACCTAAAAAACTACCATGCATTTGTGAGTAAAGTGCTGCGACAGGAAGAAAGGATCGCACTCTTTATCTATCCTGTGGCTCTTACTGCAGGCTTTCTTCTGGGCTTTACGACTCAGGCAACCCTTGATGAGTTTTTCGAAAGTCGCACGGCCATTATTTTGCTTATCGCTTGCTGGATAGTGCTGACCCCACTCAGCCACCTGCTGGCCCGATGGATGAACAAGGTGTCCTTCGGCAAATACCTGAATGAGTTGGAGTCACATATTGCCGAGCTCGAAAAAGAGTAGCACTCTTCATCGCACACTAAATCTCCTCCAGGTACCTGTGCACAAAGCTGATGGCCATGGCCCCCTCTCCTACGGCTGACGCCACCCTGTTCATCGCATTCATGCGCACGTCGCCGGCAGCAAAAATGCCCGGTTGGCAAGTCTCCAGCGCAAAGGGCTCTCTTGCTTGTTTCCACTTCTTTTTAAAATCAGGAAACTGCACCAAATCACGACCTGTGGCAATAAACCCCTTGTCATTTTTGATGATAAGATCACCCAACCATTCTGTGTAAGGCTTGGCACCAATGAAAATAAAGATCGCCCTTGCTTCGACTTTGTTTTTCTGGCCGTTCGAAATATTGGATAGCTCAAGATGGGTAAGCCGCTCATTCTCACCAAAAGCTTCTGTGACCTCAGTGCATGGCACCAGTTCAATGTTTGGTGTTGCGTTGATCTGATCGATAAGGTAAGATGACATGGTGGAAGTAAGGTCTTCCTTGCGAACAACAATGAATACTTTTCTGGCAAATCTTGAAAGATACATGGCGCCCTGCCCGGCAGAGTTGCCTCCGCCTACCACAAACACATCGCCGTCTTTGCATGCTGCAGCTTCGGTGGTGGCAGCTCCGTAATAAACCCCCGCTCCGGTGAATTGCTCCAGCCCTTTGGTGTCCAGCTTGCGATAGTCCACACCGGTAGTAATCACCACACTCTTCGCATGGATGACGCTTCCATTGGTCAGTGTGATAATTTTGTAGGGATCTTTCACCTCCACCTTATTCACTGCTTGTGGAGATAAAAACTCAACCCCAAACCGGGTGGCTTGTGTTATTGCTCTCCTTGACAGGTCAGCTCCGCTCAGCCCGCTTGGGAAGCCGAGGTAGTTCTCGATTCTCGAGCTGGTACCCGCCTGCCCGCCTGGGGCACGTCGCTCTACCAGCAGGGTTTTCAAGCCCTCGGAGCCGCCGTAAACCCCGGCTGCGAGACCGGCCGGCCCGGCGCCTATGATCACCACATCGTACAGCTCTTCCTTGGCCCGGGGATTCAGGCCGATGCTTTCAGCCAAAGTTTCGGCTGTTACTCCCTTCAGCACAGCGCCATTATCCAAAACCACGGCGGGGAAATCCTTTGCCACCAAAGCATGCAGCGCAATAAGCTCTTTGGCTTTCTCATTGGTTTCCACATCCAGCCATTGGAAGGGAAACAGGTTGCCGGAAAGAAAATCCTTCAGAGAGTGGGTTTTAGGGCTGAATTGGTACCCAAGAATCCTCAATCCGTCAAAATCCGGGATATAGCCCGCTTGCCACTCGTCCAGAAGGTCGTTGAGGATCGGAAAGAGCTTTTCTTCAGGTGGATCCCACGGCTTCATCAGGTAGTAGTCGAGCTGCACATCATTGATGGCCTTGATGGCTGCGTCGGTGTCGGAATAGGCAGTTAACAACACTCGCTTTGCTTCAGGAAAAATTACCCTGGCCTTTTCAAGAAAAGCTACGCCCTCCATTTCGGGCATGCGCTGGTCGGAGATAAACAAGGCCACTTCCTCCCCTGCCTTTTTGATATCCAGCAGTACCTCCAGCCCTTCATTTGCCGACTCGGTATTCATAATCCTGTAGTCGTCACGAAACTCGTTGCGCAAATCTCTGCGTATCGCTTTTAGCACTTGCGGGTCGTCATCAACCGAAAAAATAACTGGCTTCTTCATTGGTTACTTGTCTTTCAATGGGATACATACGGTAAAAATAGTTTCACCCGGACGGGAGGCGGCCTTTAGTGTACCATTGTGTTGTTCAACAATATTTTTGGCTATTTCAAGCCCCAGCCCCGAGCCCTTTCCCACCTCTTTGGTAGTGAAAAATGGGTCGAAAATCTTGCCTAAAAGGTCTGGAGGAATACCAGGGCCGTTATCGATGATATGCACTTTCACAAACTCTCCATCCTTTACCGACTGCACTGTTAGCATCGGCGAAGGCACTCCTTCCAGCGCATCAATGGCGTTGTCGATAATATTTGTCCACACCTGATTCATTTCTCCAGCCAGCAAATTAATTGGAGGAATACCCGAAGCCACGTCGATGGCCAACGAAATATTGGCTTTCCTGATTTTGTGGTCAAGCATCGTCAGCGTATCCTTGATGCCAATGTGGATATTGGTCGGGGCTTTGTCGTGCCCCCTGTCCATGTGGGAATACGATTTCACCGACTGTACCAGCTTGGAAATGCGAGTGGAGGCCTCGTTGATATCGCCAACCATGCGTTCGGTGGTCAATACATTGTCGAGCCAGAACAGCACAGGCAGAAGCTCTTTTTCTGGAATATACTCCCTAACCATATCCAGTTCCTTGGGCCCTATTCCATATTCGATAAAGTTTTCTGCAAGGTCGTCTCCCCCTTCCAGGTCATTGTCGTCGAACCAGTCCAGAATTTCTTCTTCTTGTTTATTTCTCTCTCTCAATCCCAGGTTTTGACGCCCCGCTTTGGCTTTTTCATAAAGAATTGCATTCACAGCATCTACTTGCTCCTCTTCAAGCTTCATCGATATCACCTGCTTGAACCTTTCAGGGGTGTAGGCCAGGTGCTTTTTGAGTTCATCGGAACTTCTGACTATAGCTGCGGCAGGGTTGTTAAGCTCATGAGCGAGGCCTGCAGAGAGCTTACCAAGGGCCATCATCTTTTCATTTTGCCGCTGCATAGAAGTAAACTCCCTCACCCTGGAGGTCATTTCGTGCACAAGCTTCTCAGTCAAATCATAGTGTGTGCACACAAGCTCTTTTAACTTTTCTCGGGAAGTAAGGAGCACAGTGGTTGGTTGAACCACTTCTGCATAACCAACCGCCGTTTTTAACCTGGAAAAAGGCAGCAGCCCGCTTATATCTGGCGGCTCAAGCTCAAAAAGCTCCCTCTTTTGGTTGTTTTGTATAGCGTAGGCCCTTGCCTTTCCCGAAAGGAGAATCATCATATGATCGGCAGCATCGCCCTTTTTAAATAAGAACTCTCCTTCCTGGAAGTCACGGCATTCAGAATTGTCGATCAGCCACTGCAACTGATTATCCGAAACCCCCTGGAGGCTAGGGTTCTCCTGTAGTGCTTTTAATAAATCCATATTGATAAATGATGGTTCGAAAGACACCTTTGGCATTGAAGAAGGTTTGAGGCTTCCTCCAATTTGGTATCTTTCACAAAAGATATAACCAAAATGCTAAAAAGAGATTCATTAGTTCCATTTCTTATATTTTCTGTCTGTTTCCTCCATAGCTGCGAAACCCCAAAGCCTGTCAGCGAAAACATACCCGGAATTAATGCAGATGCCTCCTCACCAATCTATACCACCTACGCTGCCGCCAGAGAGCGCTCCGCCTTTATCCTCGATGAGGGCTATGAGTTCGTTTTTAATGATGACGAAACATTCCCTGTTTTTACTTCAGACACAGGTGGAGAAATTGGGTTTTCTTTCGCAACAAAGGACAGTTGGATTTATAAAACGGGTGACTACGTACAAAAACCAGTCATCCATTCGTCGTTTCCTGATGAAGTGAACTTTTCATTTTCGCCTATTGGTGGCATTGAAGTAAAGAGTAAGTTTTTAGTGTACAGCTCTGTGTCTGCAGTACTGGAAAGCACATTTATCAACAATACCGATTCTACCGTTTCCTTTGACTACATCCCTTTTATTCAGGGAAATAGCAGGCTTTTCAACGGCTATTGGCTCGGGGACGGAGTACTACGCTTTAACCACGAGGAATTCCCAGACACCTGGACAGTTGGACATAAAGTACCATTCACAGATTCGCTGCAGAACTTTTTCAAAATGTCGGTGGAGCCCGATCAGGCTGGTGCTTTCAGCTCTTTTTCAGAGGAAGCCAGCTATTTACCCTGGAAAGTATTACCGGGGAAAATGCCGGTGACAGAAGTAAACGGCAGACTTTACAACGAGGGTGGCCAACGGGTAATGACGCAACTTCCTGAAGTGAGGCTCCAGGCCTATGTCGACAACGACACAAAACATCTTTTGACGGAAAGCAGCCCTGTCTTTGAGAGCCTGCAGGGCGCATTGAATTCAGACGGCTATTTCCGCATGGAGCTAAGTCAACTACCGGGCGCTGGCAGGGCTGCGCAATACACACTTACCGCTGTCGATGAAACATTGGGCATCGTTGCGCAGCGAACCGACTCCATCCCGCCGGCACGCACCCAGTTTTCAGGTAGCCTGCGACCTTCTGACATCAAATTACCAGCTGCTCCACAAAGATTTGAAGTGATCATGCAGGAAAAAAACAGAGCGGCCCTTAGCTGGAGCAAACCATCGGATGGCAGTCAGGTTATCATTTACAGGAAAAAAGAAAACGATAGCTACTACACGCAATTTACCAGGCCGCTATCCACCACCAACCTGATGGTGCAACTGCCTACCGATGATATCTATTGCTTCGTGGCGGTGGGCGCTGGCACAGGTGGGGAAATTGGGATGCACACCCGGGAACGGAATACCCTGTCTGGCCATTCGCTCAAACAGGCAGTTGTGGCCAATGACTGGAAAGATGACAGCCTGAAATACTTCAAAATAGCGGCGTACAGCAAAAGTATCACACTAGCTCCCGGCGAATCGACCAGCATTCGGGTAGCAAGGTCGGTGGCTCCTTTGAAGAAAAAAACGGACTGGAAAGAGGCGGAAAAGCTTCTGGATAAAGACTTCACCCTGGACATGGGAGGCAGGCTGGCCTACCTGGAAAGTATGCCGGAGTTGTCCGGCCTTTCAGCCGACCAACAGTTGCTATACCTGTCGGGCTGGAACATGATGCAACAGGTGTTTTACCCCGCAGAAGGCAAGAGCAGCTACCCGTACTACGTCTTCAGCCGGGAGCCCGTGTGGGGCTGGGGCCATGGCGGGCAGGTGTTTCACGAAAGCCTGACGATGCTGGCGCTGGCACTACAGGATCCGGAGCTGGCTATGAACTCTCAAAGGGTGTTTAAAGAGAGGCAGTATGAGAACGGTTATATCAACTACCGGACGGGTGGCTATCTGGATGAAATCATTGAGCACGAGGGTGAACTCACCTCATCGGCCCCCTGGTATGCCTGGATCAACTGGGAGGTATACAAAATCACGCAAGACAAAGATTTTTTGGCTGAAATGTATGAATCGAGCAAAAGGTTTTACGAGTTCTATGTTTCCAACCGGGACAAAGACGGCGACGGGCTTTGCGAATGGGGCGGGCATGCCATATTGGAATCGGTGAGGGATGCCGATGTGGCCGTATGGGACGAAGTGGGCTGGCCGGCGAACTTTGAGGCAGTGGATCTCAATTCCATGCTAGTGATGGAAGCGAAGTCGCTGGAGCAAATGGCAGCTGCTTTGGGAAAAACGGACGAGGCTGCCCGATGGAAAGCTGACCATGAACAGAGAACCAGGCTCATCAATGCTACTTTCTGGGATGAAACGACTGGCTTTTACTATAATGCCGACAAAGCAGACAACGACTTTACTTTTGAGAAAACAGACGACCTGAAGCGCATGGAAATTATCGGCTTTTTGCCAATGTGGGCCGGTATAGCCTCAAAAGAACAAGCCGACAAGCTGCTGGACCACCTAACCAATCCCGATAAATTCTGGCGTCCATATGGCGTGCCCAGCCTTGCGGCAGATGACCCTTTTTACAATGACAAAGGCTATTGGAATGGCCCAGTGTGGGTAGAATGGGACTATCTGATTCAGCGGGGATTGCAAAACTATGGATACGATGCTGAAGCAAAAGAACTGGTGAACCGGGTTTCAACCAGTATGATTTACCAGTTGAAAGAGAATCACAATCTTTGGGAATTTTATAGCCCCGATGAGCCCTGGGCCGGCTATCATCGCACCTATATTTGGGCGGGTATTGTGAATAGGATGATGTGGGATGTGCACAAATGAAGAGTAAGCCCAACCCCGAACATCTCGACCCAAGCTTGATAGGAACGATCAGTGAAGAGCACTCCATATTAAAAAGCCATTAAATCGGTGCCGTGCTATTCTAAGTCTCGTTAATTACTTCTAACTAGTAGTAATTTACACGATCCCATGATCATAGCGGAGTTATTGCCCTCAGGCTACAATCCAGTGCTGGTCTTTACCATTGTGCTGCTGATTATTCTCCTTGCACCGATGGTCATGGAAAAGCTCCGCATGCCCGGAATCATCGGGATGATACTTGCCGGAGTGATATTTGGACCTTATGGGCTCGATGTGCTTGAGAACAATGCGGCCTTTCGGCTTTTTGGCACAGTCGGCCTTCTGTATTTAATGTTCGTGGCTGGGCTGGAGATGGACATGAACCAATTCAGACAAAGCAGGATGAAGAGCCTCACATTTGGCCTTCTCACGTTCACCATTCCGTTGGCCATTGGTTTCCCGGTTTGCTACTACCTCCTGGAATACAATTTTCTTGGCTCTTTGCTCATCGCTAGTATGTTCTCCACTCATACGCTGATCTCCTACCCGATCGTGCAGAAATTGGGCATCACTAAAAATGAAGCGGTGATCATTGCCATCGGAGGCACCATCATTACCGACGTTATGGTGCTTGTTTTGCTGGCCGTGATCTCAGCCACTTCCAATGGTGAATCAGACCTCATTACCTGGGTAAAGTTCGTGGGATCCTTTGGTGCGTCATCCCTTGTTGTTTTGGCGGGTTTTCCTGCATTGGCCAGGTGGTTTCTTCGGAGAATAGAAGGAGAGAAAGTCTCTCACTATATTTTTGTACTGGCTCTGGTTTTTGTTGCCGCTTTGCTCTTTGAGTTGTCTGGAGTGGAGCCCATCATAGGTGCCTTTCTGGCTGGCCTTTCCCTCAATCGGCTGATTCCCAAAGCCTCACCTTTAATGAGCCGGATTGATTTTATGGGAAATGCACTCTTTATTCCCTTTTTCCTGATCAGCGTAGGCCTGCTGATCAATATACCCGCCATTACCTCGAGCATGGAGACTGTTACCCTCGCTGTCACGCTGACATTGGTGGCACTACTCGGCAAGTGGATAGCCTCTTTGTTTACACAAAAAATACTCGGCCTGCAAAAAGACCAACGAAACCTGGTTTTTGGGCTAAGCAGCTCCCACGCCGCAGCCACTATTGCTGTGATTTTAGTTGGGTTCCGCCTTGGTATCGTTGGCGAAAATGTATTGGACGCAACCATCCTCCTCATTTTTATCACCTGCCTTTTGGCATCATTGGTTACCGCCAGAGCAGGAAAAAAAATTGCCATCAAAAATTTGCCTGGTGCTACATCCGCAGCGCCATTGACGGAGCGAATACTAGTGCCAATTTCGAATCCCGCTACCATTGAATACCTGATCGATTTTGCCATGATGATCAAAACTCCGACTTCGATAGAGCCGGTAGTGCCCTTTGCAGTTGTGCGTGATAATGAGGAGGCCCACACCAACCTGGAAAACAGCCGAAAAATACTTGACAGGGCAGCGAAACATGCATCGGCCAGCAACAGCCTGGTGAATTTGGTCACCAGAATCGACGTCAACGCATCAAGTGCCATCAGCAGGGCCTCCAGGGAACTCGGCATAACCGACATTGTAATTGGCTGGCATTCGAAGCAAAAAACAGCGGACAAAATATTTGGAACCACGCTTGACCGCCTGCTGAAACAAACCGGTCAGACGCTCTTTGTGTGCCGACTTGTAACACCGCTCAATGCTTATAAGCGGCTAAAGCTTTTTATACCGGAAAATGCTGAGCTTGAAAAAGGGTTTGAGGACATCATGCTAAAGATCATTCGTATGACGAAGCATACCGAAGCGAGTTTGCTTATATCAGGCAGCCATGCCTGCAAAGCCTCCATTGAATCACTGCTCCAAAAAAATAAAATGAAGGTTTTGATGCACTGGAATGTCCCCGAAGGTCGCCTCGATACGCAGTCTTTTTTTCAGCTAATTACTCCACAAGACATGGTCGTTTTGATAGGTGCCAGAGAAGGCTCAATCTCTTACGAGAAAGAATTTGATTCACTGCCGGAGATGATCACCACGCAGTTTTCATTAACCAATATTATTATCGTTTATCCGGCACAGTAATCCCAAAAAAGTTATTGCTAAAATCAACTCTGGCTAACCCTTTGAAAACCTGTTTAGCAAGGTATTTGATGCCCACCTTCATCACTTTCAGCTAACGGTTTATTTCAGAATTCCTTATATTCCCAAAAAACTACTTAAACATCGATTTTAAAAGCTAGACACATGAAAAAGATACTTTTCAGCGCCCTTGCTGCCTTTGTTGCCATGTCGGCTTACGCCCAACAAAAAGGTGATCCAAAGCTCACAGAATTTTATGAGCCAGTGCCACCGGTGGTCACTCCTGGTGATACTCCATCCGATGCGCCGTCGGACGCTATTGTACTTTACAATGGCAGTGACCTGAGCGAATGGGTAAGCACCAATGATCCTTCAAAGCCTGCAGGCTGGACAAGCCTGGGCGGCGTAATTACCGTAGACAAAAGCCAGGGCAATATTCAGACGAAAAGAACCTTCACTGACTACCAACTGCACCTTGAGTGGTACGAGCCGGTGGGCATCACCGAAACCGGACAAGCCAGAGGCAATAGTGGTCTTTTCCTGGCCAGCACCGGCCCCGGCGACGATGGCTACGAAATCCAAATTCTTGACTGCTACAATAATGCTACTTACGTAAACGGCCAAACAGGAAGCATTTACAAACAAGGCGTGCCGCTTGCCAATGCGTGTAAGAAGCCCGGGGAATGGCAGATTTATGACATTGTATGGACGGCTCCCCGCTTTAATAGTGATGGTTCTTTGAAAAGCCCTGCAAGAGTGACTGCTTTTCATAACGGCGTGTTAGTGCAAAATAATTTTGAGCTAAAAGGTGGTACTGTTTACATCGGACAGCCTTCTTACAAAAAGCATGGTGCTTCGCCTATCAAACTTCAGGCCCATGGCGACCCAAGCAAGCCGATCAGTTTCAGAAACATTTGGATAAGAGAGTTGTAAAAAGCACAGAAGACCGGAGGCGGAAGGTTGAAGTGGTGCCCACAGCACTAGTTGGCGGCACCACTGAATTTTGAAAGACGCCACACAGCGCAATTTTTGATCAACACAAAAAATATTTTAACTATGAAAAACATATTATTCAGCGCTTTAGCCTTTCTGGTAGCCTTTGGGGCTTGCGCACAGGTGAAAGAGGGTGAAGACCCAAAAACAACAGAAGTTTGGGAGCCCGCCGTGAAGAAAATAACTCCCGGCAAACAGTACGGTGCTCCGCCGTCAGATGCCATCGTGCTTTTTGATGGGAAAAACCTCGACAAATGGGAATCTGGAAAAGGCGGCCCGGCAGAGTGGACGGTAGCCGACGGTGCTGTGACCGTAGCGGCCGGCAAAGGAGTAATCCAAACTAAACAGAAATTTGACAACTATCAGCTTCACATTGAGTGGCGTGCTCCCTCCGAAATAAAAGGCGAAGGACAGGGCCGGGGCAACAGTGGTGTGTTTATGCAGGGCATTTACGAAGTGCAGGTGCTCGATAGCTACGAAAGCCGCACCTATTCAAATGGTCAGGCAAGCAGTATTTACAAGCAATCGCCTCCGCTCGTAAACGCCACAAGGGCACCAGGCGAGTGGCAGACATATGACATCATCTACACTGCTCCTGTTTTCAACGACAAAGGGGAAGTAGTGCACGAAGCAACTGTAACGGTGCTGCACAACGGCGTGGTCACTCAAAACCATACCCGCATCTGGGGAAACACGGCCTATATCGGGTCGCCAACCTACAAAGCCCATGGCAAAGGCCCGATCATGCTGCAGGATCATGGCAACCCTGTGAGCTTCAGGAATATTTGGATCAGGGAGATGTAGTCGGCAGTGTGAAAGTAATGAGTTATGAGTACGAAAGGGCTGGCTTTCTCTGAAATGTCGGCCCTTTCTATTGGATCGCAAACCTTTGCTGAGCCCCTTGTATAAATTTTCCCAACTCGAATCTCTTTTCGGAGTATCTTAAGCCTTCATAAACCTACCCAACCATGAACAGAAGGAAATTCTTCGACCAATCGATTAAAGCAACTGGTGCCGTAGCTGCCGTTGGCCTCACTGCCTGCGCAACTGAAGACAAACCCAAAGAAACAGTAGCAGAAGCAGGCCCATTCGACCACCTGAAGTCGATGGTGGACGACATGAAGCCGATCAGCAATGAGGAAAGGAAGCAGCGCATAGAAAAAGCGCAGCGGCTGATGGTGGAGAATAAAATCGACGCTCTATACCTGGAGTCAGGCTCTACGATGGTGTACTTCACAGGCATTAAGTGGGGACGTAGCGAACGGATGATGGCAGCCATTATCCCTGCCAAGGGAGAGCTGGCCTATGTGTGTCCAGCGTTTGAAGAGGAGAGACTGAAAGAAAGAATTCTGTTTGGCAACGACCTGAGGGTATGGCAGGAGCACGAAAGCCCTTACAAACTTGTAGGCAGCATTCTCAAAGACAATGGCATTAGTACCGGCAAAATTGGTGTTGAAGAATCTGTGCGGTTTTTCCTTTTCGACGGATTAAGAAAAGAGCTGCCGCAGATTCAGTTCGTAGACGCCTTCCCGGTAGCAGCTGGCTGCCGCATGATTAAATCTCCGACTGAGTTGGCGTTGATGAAAAGAGCCAATGAAATCACCATTGAAGCTTACAGAGCTGCGATTGCTGTCATGAAAGATGGCATGTCGCAATACGAGTTCAGCGGAAACATCTCTGCGGCATTCAAAAAGCTGGGAGTGACCGGTGGCGCCAGCGTGATGTTTGGGGAGTGGGCGGCCTACCCGCATGGCAGCCAAACGGCTCAAAGCATGAAAGAAGGCGACATCGTATTAATGGACGGGGGCTGCAACCTGCACGACTACTCGTCGGACATTACCAGAACCACGATCTTCGGCAAGCCCACACAACGTCAAACTGACATCTGGAACAAAGTAAAAGAATCACAAACAGCCGCTATGGCAGCTGTGAAGCCTGGCGCTACTTGTGGTTCCATTGACGATGTTGGCCGCAAAGTAATTGAGGATGCCGGCTTCGGGCCAGGCTACAAAAACTTCTTCCACCGCCTGGGCCACGGCATCGGCATGGATGGACACGAATGGCCTTATTTGGTGAAAGGGAACGAATTGAAACTACAACCCGGCATGTGCTTTAGCGACGAGCCCGGCATCTACATTTACGGAGAGATTGGCGTGCGCCTGGAAGACTGCTTCTATGTGACCGAAGACGGAGGCCAGTTGTTCACTCCGCAAAGTATTAGTATTGAAGAGCCGTTTGGGGTTTAGTTTCAAGATAAGGACTTTTAACTGCCGATAATTTGCCAGGGCACCCTGAAATATTTGTACCCAGACCTGCTGGTCTAGTCAATTAATCTACTTCGTCTGAAAACCGGGGGTTGATGAAGCTATTGTTGATAGATCCAAAACGGTAGTTAATGCCAAACCATGTGCCGTACTCATATCCTGACGCCAGTTGTTTACGGCGGGCGAGCACGTCTTCAACGCTCGATTCTCCTTTGGCAATGAACACCTGGTTCCTTGATAAACTTCCATAGAAGTTGACAAAGAAACTCAAGTTGCCTTTTACTCTCACATCGGCGTTTAAATCAATTTGAATACTATTTTGACTCCAATCGTGGAAGTAATTGAAATAGGAGGCTGTTGAACTCAGGTTACCCCATCTCTGCTTAAAGCTGACGACCGCCTGCGCTCTGTGGCCGTAAAGCCATTCGTTATTTTTGTCATAGATGGTTTCCTCATAATAGCTGTTGTTTCTAACGTCAGCCATATACGAAAGAGCAAAATACTTCGTATTTACCTCCGAATAGGGGAAAAAATTATACTCAATAGCTGGCCTTGCTCTTATGCTATGCTGGTAATTGGAAAATGTACTATTTCTAACAAACAAATAGTAACCGTAGGACCAATGATCACCAAAGCTATTGACAAACAGGTGATTGAGGTACCAGTTGGAATTTCTTACAGAATAGGATTCCAGCGTCCCATCATCATTCACATATTCAAAATCTGATCGTTCCCTGCCATATCCTACTCTTAGCTCGGTCCGATTTTCCGGCACCGTCCGATTGACCGAAATATAACTATTCAATTCAGTCTCCTTGTAGTTTTGATCCTCACTAAGGTTACCCCTTCCTCCCACACGAAAAACCCAATAGTCCCATTTATCTTCAGCTCTGGATGCCTCGTATTCGTCAGCATCCATCCCATCAGCTTTCATGGCAACCATCATTTCATTGATCCAGGCCGTTTGCGCAACGTAGGGCACCAGCCCTATCTTGATCAAGTTCAGTAGCTTTTCCCGATATTCCACGTCAGTGGCCGACGGTGGCATTGAAAAAGAAAGCGTATCCCTTTTACCGGAAAAATCATTCTGTCCAAAGAAAATGAGTTGATAGGTTCTACCGCCGTTTCCGGCACGCTGGTCTGTTAGCAGCAGATGGACGTCCGCCTGGGTTCTGTTATTCACAAAGTCGACCAGGTTGATTTCCGTTCGGATGTAGGTACGATCACATCTGGTGGAGCTACAATCCAAAAACAACTTAATTTTTTCTGTTTTTGGAGTTTGAGAAATTGATGGCAGGTAATTGGTAAGGCAAATCGAGGCAATCAGTAATACTGTCTTAAAATACATTAATAATGTTTAGGGTTGTTTAATAACACAACGCCTATAGCCACACCGATGTTTTGAATACTTTAGGAGCGGTAAGATCACATCTTCAAAAGAAGCTCACCACCCTGCTCAGTCAACCTCGCTTACTCCAATCTCCAATTCTTTCTTAATAGTTTACTCAGGCTGTCCACCACCGTTTGGTTCCCAGCGGCAATGTTTTCATTTTCCTCCAGATCGCTTCGGTGATCATATAGCATTTCGTCCTGCCATTGCAGGCTGTCGTTCACCCACTCGGTGTAAGCATAGTCCGGCGTGGTGATGGTGTAGCCGTTCGTCCATCGGGAAATGGCAAAGCCAGCGGGCGCCGTTGATGGAGACACCAACTCGACCATCAGGCTCTCACCTTGTAACTGTGCTGGTTTTGGCAGCCCTGCGAGGTCAGCCAGGGTGGGGAAAATGTCGACGTACTCAACGATGGCATTGGAGATGCTTCCAGCCTTTGCCTTTGGCGATTTCCAGATCATAGTTGACCGCAGGGAGTTACGGTAGTTGCAATGCTTGCACCACATGGTATGTTCCAGCAGGTTGTAGCCATGGTCACCAATGAGCACAATATGCGTGTTTTTATCGAGACCTAACTCCTTTAATTCATCGAGTACCTTTCCTATCTGGGCGTCGACATAGCTCACACTGGCATAATATCCTTGTATCAGTGTCAGAGCCAATGAGTCGCTCACGGGGCCCTCTTTGGGCACGTCAGCATAGTTTCTCAATTCACCTGAGTTGTGAACGGAGCGTGCTGGGGCACCCGCCGGCACATAATTATTATCTGGCAGGGTCACTTTGCCATCATATAGCTGCCAATACTTTTCGGGAGCGTTGAACGGCAGGTGTGGCTTTAGGAAACCAACAGCCATGAAGAAGGGCTTACCGGCCGCCGCCAGTGCCTTTAGATCGATAATGCTCTTAGCCGCAATCTTAGCATCATTATAAACGCTATCAGGCACATTGCCCCGTTCGTAAGGCCTTCCTCTGTTGGCCATATCGGTGCCGCTGTTTTCGGCTGTGTGGTAATCCAGCAAGTCAGAAGGCCTCCAGTTGATGTCCCAGGCGGCGGCGTGGTCGTCTTCATTGTGAAACACCTTGCCATTGGACACGGTGGTGTAGCCGTTGTCTTTGAAATACTGAGGCAACGAGATCGCTCCGGGCGCATCGTCCTGAGCGTAGGTCATGTAGGTGAGAAAGCGGTTTTGCATCGGCCTCAGCCCTGTGAGAAAACTGGCCCTCGACGCTCCGCAAACCGGAATATTGCAAAAGGCATTTTTGAACAAAACGCCCTCTCCTGCTATCCGGTCTATATTGGGCGACTGAACAACGGGGTGGCCGTAGCAGCCAAGCTCAGGGCGCAGATCGTCGACAATGATGAAGAGAACGTTGGTGGGTTTGTGCACCTTCTCTTTCGGAGTGCAAGAGAAGATGGAAGAAACACCCAAGCATAAAACGCCAAAAAGTTTGAGTCTGTAGGTCATGTCTAAATATATCGATCTTATTCCATTTTCAGGAATACTGGCTCGACATCTTCGACAGCTCGAGCCCCTATCATAGCCCATGGTTTAAACCATGGGCTATGATAGGGGCACTCCACCTAACTTATGTAATTGGTTCAGGCCGTCAAGTTCCACTTGAAATGATCTCGTCTTATGATGTCTCTTTTGATTCTTTATATATTGAAAAACTGTTTCCATAACGGATTCACTCACTGAATACACCGCATAACCAGTTTGCCACGAAAATCTGTCCTTAATTAATTGTTGTTCATTGATCCAATGGGAGGAACTCCCCTTCACTTGCTTTATGACCTCTGCAATACTGGTCTGAGCATTTAACAAAAACAAACAATGAACATGATCCTCCATTCCGTTGATGATTCTCACAGCGCAACCCATTTCTGTAAATTGGCCCGTCATAAAATCATATATCTTCCGTTCAACCGACTGATGAATCAAGGGCTGCCGTTCTTTGGTAGCCCAAATAGCGTGAATCCAAATACGATGATATGAATGAGGCATGGCTGATTCGTTGGCCCTGCCATAGCCCCGGGTTTAAACCCGGGGCTATGGCAGGGCCCCTACATTTCCAATATAAAAATCCTCAAGAACGAATGCAAAACGTGCCTAATCAGATCGAGCCATGTCAATTTTTTTTAAACCCGATGACATAGGGTTGACACTCCCGCTCCCTACATTTAAATTCAAAAGATCAAATCACCGGAGGGAATAATGAAGCACACTACGAATTATGTCAATACATTCATAGAAATCGCTGATGACAGCCCGAATGAGCGGGGTGAAATGCCCCCAGTAAAACCCGACAAAAAAACAGTGGCCAGTCTGCACTTCGATATGGTGTATGGCAATCCCTACAAATACACTTCTGACGACGTCATATTTGGTGTTTTTGCGCTCAGAAAGGAGTTTGAAAAGAATGAAATCGAAGAGCAGCGTGAGCACTACTTCTCCAAAGGGCAAGCCTGCTTTCGGGCCTCGCCGCTTACCAAACAGTACGGTTGGGGCGTTCACGCCAATGCTGAAGGGAAAATTGCCATCTATGGTGCCGAAACGGAGGAATACAAAAAGTTTATGGCTGACGACTCTGTCAAAAAAGTGAAGGCTATGCGGTCAAAGAGGAGCTGAGTTTTCCAGCGACGATCCTATTGACAATGGTTTTCTTTTAGATTTGTACTCGATATGACCAACAACGACATCCTACGCCGATTGCGCTACCTCCTTGATGCCGACGACTCGCAAATGATCAATCTATTCGCACAGGCTGGTCATCATGTAACACGGGCTGAAGTGAGCGACTACATGAAAAGAGAAGATGAGGAAACTTATCAGGAAATGCCGGACATAAAACTGGCCATCTTCCTCAACGGGCTCATCAACGAAAAACGAGGCACAAGAGAGGGCGAACAACCGGCGCCAGAGCAGCAACTCAATAACAATATCATCCTCAGAAAGCTCAAGATAGCCTTCAACCTAAGCTCAGAAGATATCCAGGCTATTTTTAAACTGAAGGGCAAAAGCATCGGCCCCCACGAGCTGAGCGCCTTCTTCCGCAACCCCAAGCAGAGCCAATACCGGCCTTGTAATGACCAATACCTGCGGTATTTTTTGAGTGGTATGCAGATTAAGTATAGGTCGAAGGAAGAGGAGTGAGAGGGCTGAATAAGCAGCTATCTAACCACAAAATTGTACACCCGAACCTTTGATAATGAATGATTGTTCTTAAATTGAGTTTCAAATAGGAAGTTGAAAGTACCAAATGAAACAAAAAGAGCGGTCGGATTTAAAAAACGTCACCCGGTATGGTGCCGTTCAGCGAAAATATCAGCATGTTCAGCTGAACAAATGGCGAGCCAGCCGCAACGATGTAAAAGTCGGAATTGAGCAACTTCTGAGCTATGGAGGTATAGGAAGGTTGCAGTTGCAAGGCTCATTTCTTGGCGAGGTTCCCGGTTTAACAAACCTGCCCGTGGCCAGAGTGGCAGAGCTGCTTGACATGAGCAAAACTACTTTCTACAGGGCCAAAGATGAGCCGGAACTTGACATGGGCACGGTGGATCGACTTTCAAGCTTGTTCAAGATTTACCAGAGAGGAATGGAAGCCTTTGAAGGGCTGGAGCCGTTTGAAGAGTGGCTTCAATCAAAGATTGTCAACCTGGGGGACCAGCGTCCGATTGACCTTTTGATGACCGAGAGTGGTAGAACAGCTGTTTTGGAAGCTATTGACCGGGTAGAGTATGGAGTGTATGGCTAATGCTGGTTTTTAGAATAGAAAAGAAGAAATACCAGTCTACTTACCCTCCTCTTGGTTCTCGTTTTGCAAACGGACGCTGGAGCACTAAAGATATGTGGGTGGTGGATACCTCAGAAAACATCGCCCTTGCTAAATTGGAGACACTGGCTAACAGCGGGTCGAGAATACCTCAGAACAGGTACGTACTGACGCTTGAAATAGACGATGACACTCCACTGGCAGAAATAGCCATTAACGACCTGCCTCAAAACTGGCACGATTACCCCTACCCAAAACAACTAGCGGAGATAGTGAAAGATATAATGGATAGCCGACTGTATGTTGGGGTGGTTGTTCCATCGATCCAATCACCCAGGGAGAAAAATATCCTATTATTTCCCGAACATCCGGAGTTCGGGAGGTATGTGTCCAAATTGGATGAAACAGACGAATACTTTGATCCACGATTGAAATAGAATTTCACCATTTGTTTTGAAAACCGCATTGGATAACAGCCTAATTTCCTTGGTTCGTGTCCCACCATAGCCGTAGAAGTAAGCCTCAATGTTTGTTTCGAAATCCACATCGGTAAACTGCTTCTCAATTTTCCCAAATCTTCACGATAATAGGCCATAGCCATTCAAAACTCCATCTCCTTGGTTCGTGTCCCACGAACCAATTCATTACCACTAAAACTCATTTCTCAAATCACTCAAAAAACCAAATGGGCTGACACCCTGATCATAAAACGAAGCAGAGGACCAATAGTAATCACTTGGCTCCTTAGCTAGCTGCCAATGTTCTGCAAGTGGATTGCGATGAAGGTAGTCGAGCTTTTGCAACGCCACTTCTTTTGAGTATAGATGAATAGCAAGGGAATCTCTTTGCCAAAATTCGAATTGTTTGTTTTTGGCAACCACTGAGTACTTTCTAAGCTCCGCCGGGTCGTCGTTCATCAGCATTCTTCTAAAACAATGGGCCGTATATTTCAAAAATGAGCCCTGTACTGTTTCCTTCCCATTTAACGACAAAGTTCTCCAAATCACGTGGATGTGATTAGGCATAATCACAAAGGCAAATATATCAGCCAGGCTACGGCTTTTGAGGTTTTCTAAACTATCGACCACCACCTGCTTATAATTGTCGGCGGCCAAAAGGTACATCCAACTGTTGATGGTCGCAGTGAAAAAGAATATTTCACCGATATCCATGTATGATTTACGCCTGTCTATAAAAATGTCACTCATAGTGATTCATTGCTAGCAATAAATTACGAAACCCCATTCAATTTACATGTGTAATAGATATTTTTATGTTGCGTTGTCGGTTGGTTCGTGAGACACGAACCAAGGCCGAAGCAAAATAACAATTTGACCGGCCAGATTAACTATATCGCTAAACCTAGACTGAACACTCGGGATATGCTACAATTAAATAGACTGCCAAGATTCCTCACCTTGTTTTCTGTAATGGTACTCCTAGCAAGCAGCAGCTCGATAAAAGACACCGAGGAAATTACAAGAGCGAGCAGACAAGACGACTCAAAAAAAAATCTACTCCATGATTTGATCAACGAAGTTGGTTTTGTGTCACTCCCGTATAAGGCACTTTTTAATGCCTCAACAAACGGCACTTACAGAATTCAATGTTGGGGCAAAGACTCAACTCTATGTGCGGATTTCAGAGGAACTGCTAGCTTTGTCATTGGAGCACTTCCCGACACTTCGAGCTTCTACTCGTTTATCTTCATTACCATTTCAGCAATAAGCAAACCCAATTTGGTGACCTTTGATAAACAGGGCAAACGTATTTCCTGTGAGCCACTTACTGAAGAGAACAGTGTAATATATGCCGGAGAGATCTTGGAGTGCGAAGAATATGCAGTCATCGATGCAAATTAAAAATCCATTCTTTCTTCAAGTCGAGAGTGGTATATGAAAAAGGTGCGATTGATGAATTTGACACGGTTTGCACCCACTTCGAAACCAACGGTTACATTCAAAAAAATGGCGTAATAGTATTGGGAGAAAAGGAAAAATACGATTGCAAATAAGGTGCCTAGTTTGTGAAACACGAACCAAGGATACAGACGAATACTTTGATCCACGATTGAAATAAGCCTCAATGTTTGTTTCGAAATCCACATCGGTAAACAGCTTCTCAATTTTCCCAAATCTTCACGATATTAGTGCATGCGAAAACTGCTCATCCTTTTTTTGTCGCTGGCTACTTTTTCTGCCAAAGGCCAGCTGTTTGAATACAACAATAATGGTATTCAAAGGGTGTCTTTGTCGTCCGGCACCAAGTACCAGGCGCAATATCCCTTTATCTCTTTCCGGGTCAATGGTGAGGTAATCAGCAGCCCTGCGCAAGAAGGCGCCGACAAAAGATTTGAAACTGTTTACACCCATCCGGCAGCCAAAAGCGCTCTGCCATACAAAATTACTTTCACCCTCAAAAACACCTCGACTACAGATACCCTCACCATCGAAAATGTGGTGCCTTTTGGTGAAAATCCCGACCATGTCTACATCACCGGTCTGGGCGAACACCGGCTGTCACGCAGTGTCATTTACCGGCCTGGCTTTGGCCCCATCGGCGTCATCCTGCCCGACAATGCCTGGGAATTGGGGTTTGGTATTTTGCCGCTGCCAGATGGAAATGCCGTAGCTGGTTTAGCCCGCCGCAAAAGCTGGGAGAAGGCACAGCGCAAACGCTTCGAAACTATTCTGTATCCAGGCGGAGAGGTCACCTACGAGCTTTGGTATGAGCCCTTTGCCGGTGACTGGCAGGAAGGACTCAGGCTAATGTTCCAAAAGCATTTCCTGTTTGACCTGGAGCAATTCGACAACAGCCTCTTCGACCGCCCGGATCTGGCCTGGATCAGAAAGGCCTATGCCATCAACCTGATGATGGCCTGGGATAAGGACTTTTACAACCCACGATATGGCATTTACTATCTGCCCAAAACCATCGAAAAGGCAAAGCCTCTGCTCGGCGGCTGGGATGTCATCGGCTTCTGGCCTACCTGGCCAGCTCTGGGGCTTGACCAACGCAACCAATGGGACATGTTTCGCAACCTCCCGGGAGGCTTGAAAGAGTTGAAACGCATCACCACCGATGCGCACAAAGCCGGGACGAAAATCTTTCTGTGTTACAACCCCTGGGATGAAAGCACTACAGCCACTACCTTCGCCGAGCAAATGGCCGGTATGACCGACATGCTTAAAGCCACTGACACCGACGGCGTGGTGCTCGACACCCGGGGCAGTAGCAGTGCCGAGATACAGGGGGCAGGAGATGCAGCGAAAGAAGGAGTGATCATGTACAGCGAAGGCATGGCCATTCCTAAAGACATGCCTGGCATTATTTCCGGCAGGGTGCACAATGCGCTGGAGTACCCACCCCTGCTCAATCTCAACAAATTCATCAAGCCCGACTTCGCCATTTTCCGGGTGGCAGAGCTGGCCTATGAGCCCATTTTGCGGGAATACAACCTAAGCCTGTTTAATGGCCACGGCGTAGAAATCAACCAGTTCCAACCCGGCCGTCCAGAATGGGTAGACGAGCAGTACAAACACCTGGGCAGGATACTGATGGTGCTCCGCAGCAACAGCGATGCTTTCAATTACAGCGCCTACACACCACTTATACCGACACTCCGGGACAGCGTATATGTGAACGAGTGGAAAAGCGACACCAAAACCATTTACACCATTTACAACGCCAACCCTGAAGGCTACACGGGGCCTCTGTTTGACCTGAAACTTCCCGACACCCATCACGCCGTCAATTTGTGGACGCACCAACCGGTGAGCGTGGACAGTGGAAAAGCGCTTGTTTCCATCGATGGTTTTGCTCCGGGAGATTTGGACACCAACAACGAAGGAACCGTAAGCGTAGTGGCGGTATTTCCCAATGTATTGCAGGTCAGCCGCCGGGGTGATGAAGTGATAATAGAAAGTCCGCCGGGAAAGATCACCTTGTCGATCAATGGCCCCAGCTACGACAAAAAGCCCTATGAGTTGGAAGGCGGAAAGCATAGTTTGTCCCTTAGAAAGACGTTTGGCTGGCAGGAAGGCAGCGTGGTCATCCAGTACTTGACTGAAGGAGAGCTAAATGATGAAGTGGTATTCGAACTAAAAGCTTCGGATCCCTGGCTGATTTCCAGTATCACCAGCACAGCGGGCAACAACATCGACCCTACCTCGGTGCGGGTGCCCGGCGGCAACTATCACTACAGAGTGGACGCCAGAGAGGGAGAATTTATCCCCTATCCCAAACAAGTCGAGAAGGACACGCTGATGCCCGGTTTCTGGATGGATCGCTACCCGGTGACTAATGCGCAGTACTACGACTTCCTGGCTGCCACCTGCTACCGACCCAACGACGACACAAATTTTCTCAAACACTGGCCGGGCGGCAAGCCAAAAAAGGGAGAGGAAGACTTTCCGGTAGTCTACGTCGATATTGAAGATGCCCGGGCCTATGCAGAATGGAAAGGCTACCGGCTACCTACGGAGCTGGAATGGCAATATGCCGCACAGGCGGGTGACGGCAGCCGTACTTGGCCCTGGGGTGCCGAAATGGACAGCACGAAAACCAATCGTGGTGATGGAAAACCTTATGCTGTTGGGCAATTCCCCGAAGGAAAAAACCTGCTGGGTATTGAAGACCTGGTGGGCAATGTGTGGCAACTGACCAACGATGTCTACTTCAATGGCACCAGCGAATTTGTGATCCTGAAAGGCGGCAGCTATTTCAACCCCACCTCCAGCTGGTGGTACGTAAAAGGCGGCCCTCAGCCGCTGCCCTGGCGGCAAATGCTGCTGCGGGTGTCACCGGGCTTTGAGAGAAGTGCGACTGTGGGGTTTAGGTGTGTGGTGGAGGAGAGGGGTGAGTAGTTGATAATAGCATCGTATTGTTTTCAAATCTGTTATCGTTTATTTTTGAAACATGAGTATCGAACAAAGAAAAATTCAACTGGTTCAAACCATGCTTCGCCTTGAAGACGAGCAGATCATCGATAGCGTGGAAAAACTAATCAAAGATCTTCAGTTGAAGTCATTAGAAAATGACTTTAAGCCGCTAACGCAAAAGCAGCTCAACGCACGAATTGATGCTTCCGAGGCCGACTTTGCCAATGGTAGGTTTACATCAGCAGAAGCACTTCTGAAAAAATTCTAAGTGACCTTCAAAGTAATTTGGTCACACTCTGCCGAAAACCGACTGATAGATATTTACAACTACTACTCGGAAAAAGCAAGTCCAAAAATTGCTAAAAAGCTGGTGAGAGAGTTGATCCAGGCGTCCATAAACTTAAAACATACTCCCTTTATTGGACAGATTGAGCCCTTACTCACCCACCGTTCTAATGAATACCGATATTTAGTGGTCAGGAGCTATAAAATCATTTACTCACCATTTCCGGAGATAGGAGAGATACAAGTTGCTGATGTCTTTGATTGCAGACAGAATCCTGAAAAAATAAAAAGGGCTCAATAAAGGGTTGCTTCATTTAACACCCAGCCAAAAAAACACTTTATTAAGAAGCATCAATGAAAAAACTTATCGGCCCTATAGTTCAGGTGTTTTTCATTACATTAATATTAGCTTGGACATTTTTCCCTCATTTTAATAGGTCAGAATTTGTAACGGGTCTTTATCAAGATATTGGACTACTACTAATCTCGCTGGCAATAGTTGGAAGCGTTGGATTTTTCTGGAAATCTAAACTGGGTTTTTGCCTTGCTCTTATTTACTACTTTACCCTTGTTTTTCTTGCCATTTTTTCAATGTCTTTTATAATCGTCCTTAGGTTTGGTCTTCAGATTGTCCCAATGGCTTTTCTTGCCTCTTCTCTATTCGTTATTATTAAAATCAATAGTAAGGAGTCGCTTGAGACCTTCCATTTTCATGGAAGAGCCATCGCAGCAAATGTTGGCTCAGCTACCATTGCCGCTATCATTGTGATGTTCATTTTCGTTTATCTGCATGTCACCTAGCATCCCACTCAAGGGTAAATTTCAGATGGAGAGTCGTTCGGACTGACTCTCTAATTCGCCATCAGAAATTTTTAACCTCAAATTCATCCTACTTCCTCAACTCCAAAAAGTCCTTCAGCCTCCCTTCCGTGTCATACATCTTGAACGAAAGGCTTCCGCCATTCACGCCCACGATGCAGTAGTGGTGTCCCCGGTAGGTCTTTGCACTGAACCACGCCCGGGTAGGCGCAAAGTCCTCCAGATTGCCACCCGCACCACCCGCCTGAATGTATACCACACCGTTTTGCTCGCTTACTTTATTGGCTTCAATAGGCATGGTGCGCTGGTAAGTATGCAGGTGGCCAAAGAAGACCATGTCCACGCCATATTTCTCGTACAGCGGCACGATCTCCCTTACTTTCTTGTCGCCCAGGTCGGTAGGGCCTTCCCAGCTATTGCCGTAGTCGTCTTCATCAGCGGAATAAGGAGCATGGTGATGTGCAACAAATTTCCATTTCGCTGTTGAGGCCTTTAATTTTTCCTCCAGCCACACATACTGCTTTTTACCAGGAGCAAACTCATCCCGCTTGTTACTGTTGAGCATGAAAAACTCTGCGTTGCCATAAGTGAAAGAGTAGAACCCTTCAGGTTCTGGCAGGGCATGGTATTGATTGTACCAATACAGGTCCGACTCACCGTTACCCGCCACTGGAAATACCGGCACCCTGCTGGTGAGCTGCGTCATCGCTGCGAAGTACTCGTAGTTCCATTCAAACTTGTAGTGCTCCTGGCCACCATCTGTCAGGTCTCCCACGATCATCAAAAAGTTGGAGCGCTCATCCCACAGCATTTTGGCCACCCGGTCGTTCACGTGAGGCCGGGCTTCGGTATCCCCAATGATTCCGAACGCAAATGGAGCATCAGGCTCAACGGCCGTAGCAAAAGTCAGCACACCAGATTCCATTTCCTGTCCATCTTCGGCTACCACTCTCACATTGTAAAAGTAGGTGGTGCCCGGCTTCAAATTGTCGATTGTCAGCTCCTGTATGTATTTACCTTCAGCGCCAGGGCCATCTTTTTTCAAGCTTGCGACAGGCAATTCTTTCTTTTGTTTCAAAGGCAGCGACTCACCATATTCCACAACGGCCCTTGTCGGCCTGTCAGTTTCCCACAACACATTGATGCTTGTAGTGGTAGCATAGTTGAGATACGGCCCTGCGTTAAAGTGGAAGGTATCTGGCCAGAGTTTGCCCTCCTCCACCAGCTTTTGCAGGTAGCTATTACGCTGTTTGATTTCCGTCACGGTCAGCGCCCGGTTGTACAGCCTGAAGTTCTTCAGCAGGTTGCCCAACTGCATGTAGGGCTCATTGTGCATGTAAGCCGCTAACTCCAGTTCTTTGTCTTGAGTAGAAGCAGCCATCGCCCCAACCTTTTGCTCTCCCAAAAGTTCCCCGTTCAGGTATAGCTTCATAGAACTTCCGTCGTACACCCCCACCAGGTGTCCCCAGTAGTTTTTCCAGCCTCTTGCCTTTATCTCGTGGCTGACAACAGCGGCAAAGGGCTCCTTTTCTGGCTTCAGAGAAAATATAATCTCTCTTTCGTACAGTCCCAGCAGCCATTGTGGCTCCGCTCCGGTGTACTTAGGCTTCACAGCGGCCAGCATTCCCACCGGTTGGTTCACATGGTTCACCAGCCAGCATTCAACTGTAAAAGCAGCAGTCGGCAGTTGATTTTGAGGCAAAATACCAGTCAGTCTCTGGGTGAGTTCCTCCCCTTTCAGCACCAGAGGAATGCTGCGGCTGTCGACATCAGCAAAAACAGATGCCGGAGCCTTGGGCTGATTGCCAGGTGTATTGTTAGCCCTGGCTGGTAAGCTGTACTCAGGCCAAAGCCACCAGTCACCCAGCAGGCCGGTCTTGATGTCCTGTGAAAAAACCAACGAGGTCTGCAACGCAAAAAGAAGAACTAGACGGTATTTCATTGCTTCTTAAAATCAAATTGATCGATGATATTTTGATCGGGGTCTTTCACTTCTAAATGGATGGAGTCGCCCTGCACAAACATTCTAGCCAGGTGATGCCGTTTGACGACAACATCCATTACTGGTTCTTCCGACATCTCACCTTCAGGCTCCAGACCTCCTCCGGCCCCTCCAACAATCAGAAAGTTGACCTTCTGGTCGCCGTAATTTCTCGTTAACCTTTCATAATCATGGGTGTGCCCGGCGACAACAAAATCGATGCCCGCCGACTCGTACACAGTGTCTAGCAGCTGCCGAACCGCTTCGTCGCCATGGTAACCAGGCCAACCCTGGGAAACAGGAGGCTGGTGAAGCACTACAAAATGCCAGGTGGCTGCTTTCCATTCCGCTGTTTCTATCTCATTTAAAAACCATTCCTTTTGCCCACCTGAGTCAAAACCAATTGGAAAGGCTTCATTTGGGTCGATGGCAATGAAAGCGCAATTGCCATACTGCCACGAGAAATAGTTTTTGCCAGAAGGAGTGGTAATGTACTGATTAAAATTTTTAGGGTTGAGGTCGTCGTAATAACCATCGTAGTCATGGTTGCCCGGCACGAGGTAAAAAGGGAAGCGGCCTTTGGCCTGGCCAAGACTGGTCAGCAGGCTTTTCCATTGCAGTGAATCGGAGCCGTTGGCCACCAGGTCGCCAGCACCAAGGCTAAACTTGTCATCATCATCCTTGGTCTGAGCCATCAGTTGGCTGAAGGTGTTCCAACCGCCCTGGCTGTCGGCCCAGAGTGTAAAGGAAAAGCTTTCGGGGTTGGAACTGTCGGTTACCCGAGGCACTTCGAATATTTCTGTCCAGGTATCGAGCTGACGAATCCTGTAAAAGCTGGCCTCGCTTAGCTGCTCCAAAGGAAACCTGAATGGCTGCTGTTGGGCAGTCACAGTAAATTCGCTGGCAAGCTGGTCCGGGCTTTCGCCTGACAAAATTGTTGCCTCACCACTGGCAGTGCTTAGCCAGTTGATCTCAAAGTGTCCCTCGTTATTCAGCAAAACCGGGCCACTAAGCATCGGGTAAGCACTTAAGAGCGCATTCAGCTTCACTGCATTCTCATCGGCTATATTTTCCGCAAGCTGGTTCGCAGCTTCCATCACCTCAGCCGAAGGGTTGTTCAGCCTTTGCACCTGTTGAAGCAAAGCGGCTGCTTTGTGGTAGAGTGTTGACTGGTTTTGGAATGTCCGATAATCTGCCAGCGGAACAAGCCTCACGCTACGCAGGCCTCCTGCCATGGCGTTGTTCAATACCCGAATGACCAATGTGTCTCCTGCATCAGCTTTTAAGTAAAAGCGGTCACCAGCAACTCTTTTTAGCTTTTTGCGATTCAGAAAAGCTTGAGCACCATCGTCTGCATTTACAAGCATGACGACAGAGTCAATATCATTGGTCACCTTCCATTGGTACCACATTGGGGAATTGGGGAGCGTGACCCTGTGAGGCAGGTCTAGCAGTTCAGCATTGTCCCAGTCTGGAAAACTGAATGTTGTGAGAGTCTCATTAGCTCCTGCAAAATAGAGCCAACTGGTGTTGGCAGTTTGAAAGTTCGAAAGTGTTGGCGCTTCTACTTTATTCCACTCTTGCGCAAGCGCCACCCTGGCGGGGTCGGTTGCGGGCGCTTCTGTATAGGTTGGGGAAATAATTGAGTCCTGCTGCCGACAACCAAAGGCCGCCAGCAACAGGAGCACAATTACCCTTTTGAAATCCATCACTTAGTGATCATTGAGCCAACAACTGCTCCTGGCTCAGGAGTATTAACATATTTAAGCCCCAGTAAGGTGGCTGCAGTGGCTGCTACCTGATTCTGGTAGAGCTGCCCATCCTGCTTCACCTCGCCCAACGCTGGGGTATCCGGGCCAATCGCCATCATCCAAATCTCTCCCCCACCTTCGACCTGGCTACCATGACTTCTCCATGTGTCTTTCGGCACGGTGCCTCTTCCGTGATCGGTGGTGATCAGCAGGGTGGTTTTGTCTTTGTATTTTGGGCTGGATTGGATGTACAGCCAAAGCTCTTTTATAAACTGGTCGGTGCGGCGGGCTGAATGTAAATATTCATCATACTCGCCATCGTGCGCCCAGTCGTCTGTTTCTCCATAGCTAATGTATACAAGTCTTGGGTTGTTCTTTTTTACATATTCCATCATAAAATGATGAGTGAAGGCGTCAAGCCTCACTCCTCCCCAGGGGCCGGGGATTTCGTCCTGTAGTTGGTTCAAAAACTTTTCTCTATCCGTCAGGCTGCTTCCGGTCGCTTTCATAAATCCTGCATTTACAGGAATACCGCTTCGTTCAGCATTGATGATGGACGGAAACACATCCCACGAACCAAAAGCGGCTACCTTGCCTTTGTATTGAGGCTGGTTGTTGACGAACTCAAGCACAGTTTTATTGGGGTTGGGAACCTTGTCGTTGCTGGTAATCCTATTGTCATCAGCAAATCCGGATAAAATTTCGTTGTAGCCGGGATAAGAGAACCACATGCCATTAGCGCAGTTTACTTTGTTTCCCTCGTTGCGGTTGCCATGCATCTGCCCCTTTGCGGCAATCTCAGACCAGAAAAAAGGGAATAACTTTTCTCTTCGTATCTTCGCATCTTCTGCCCAAAATTCTTTCTTCAGACTTTCTACATTCTCCACATAATCTTTGTCGCCGATCAGCTCTGCGTCGGCTCCTCCATAGAGCTCCTGCCAGCGAAGGCCATCAAAGGTAATAATGAAGACATTCTCTGTTTTCAGGTCTTTCGTCTGAGCAAAAGTGCCCAGAGAAAACGCTAAACCTGCAATAAGAAGTAAGGTGTTTTTCATTGTCAATTGGGTTGCTCCAAAAGTTGAGGGGGACAAAAGTCCCCCTTACTTCCAGATAGGTTTGAGGCAAAAATTACTTCTTATTTAGTTTACATCCCACCAAACACGTGTGGTAATTGCATCGACACCCTGGCGGGCAACAGCGGCCTTATAATTGTCAGCATTTAGTGCCTGAGCGTCGCCTGGGTACATAAAGCGAACCGGTACGGTAGGAATCACCGCACCAGGGCCAGGTGTAATTGCTGGTATGCCGGTTCTTCTCCAATCGAACCAGGCCTCCATGCCATTGAAGAAAAGAGCGACCCATTTTTGCGTGCCTATTTTGCGTAGCTTCTCATCAGTAGTTCCTGTGTAGGCTACATCTTCCTGAGCGAAATAAGAAGCATCAGGCGTGGCCACTTCGATAATCTCAGGGTAGCTACCAACTGCAAGTCTTTCCAGATAGTAGTCAAAAGATGAGTTGATGCCGTTGAGGTAGTAGGTTTCTGCAGTACCTGTTGAAATAAAGCCCCGTTCCCTGGCCTCAGCAAGAATAAACTGAAGTTCAGCATAGCTCATTAGCATGGCTTCTGCGGCTGTTGGTGAAGCTCTGTCAGGGTTACAAGCACGGCATGCGAACATTAAGCCAATTCTTGAAATGAAATTGGAACCAACTTTTTCAGGGTCACCGCTTGGCGAATAAGCCAAAGCCTGTGCATCAGCCAGGCCGTTAGGCACGCCTGCATAGTCGGCATGGCTGCCCACAACCCCAGCACCTGAGTCATTGGTTGGCTGCGCATACACAAACAGCCTTGGGTCGTTCAGGTCTTTCAGAATGGTCTCCATGTTGACACTCAGTCTGTACTCATCAAAAGAGCCTGAACGATTGGTATACTGCGGCTGCTGATTAGGCGCATCTGACAGGTACTCCAACGCTACATTATCGTCGTTGCTTTCAAGAATCGGGTTGGCATCAGGGTTGCTAAGAATCGCCTGCATACCCGACGAGGGATCATTTCTATCCGACAAACGCATGTAAATTCTCAGGCGTAGTGAATTGGCAAATTTTCTCCACTTCATCAGGTCACCACCAAAAAGGATGTCGCCACTTACCGAACCAGTAGCACTGGCCAGAATGGTATTGGCTTCCGCCAGCTCAGCCAACACTCCCTGATAAACAGACTCCTGTGTATCAAACGCAGGAAGATTGGTGCCTTCTTTTGCACTTGTTGCTTCCGAATAAGGAATATCGCCGTAAGCGTCTGTCATGAAAGAATACATCCATGATCTCATGATTTTGGCGATACCAATGTATTGCGGCTGCCCGGCTTCTTCTGACAAAATGATGATGTTATTCACATCACGCATGGCATTATAGAAGCTGTTGTAAGGGTCACCTTCGGGGCCCCAAAGGTATCTGTCCTCGCTGGTGAACTGAATTTTTGCTGAATACTGCATCACCACGTTACCATACCCCCACGCCAGTCCGGCTACTTCGTTCACCGGGTTTCTAATGATGGTAGGCAGAAGGAGTGCTGTTGGCACAGACTCAGGGTCATTCGGGTTGGTATTCACCTCCTGGAAGTCCTTGTCGCATGATGTAGCCACAAAAAGACCTGTCAGCAGCGCTATTGATTTTATAGAATTGCTTTTGATTTTCATTTCTGTTTTCCTTTTAATTTTTAAAAGATGAACCATCTTAAAGTTTGAAGCTCAGGTTAAAGCCAAAGCTTCTGGCTGAAGGATAAGCCATGTTTTCAACACCTGGCTGAAGTGTACCACCTGACATGGAAAGTGTTTCCGGGTCGAAGTGAGGGTTTTCAGTCCAAAGCATCAGGTTTCTACCCACTACAGAGAAGCGAACATCTCTGAAAGGAAGGCGACCCATCATAGTGTTAGGGAAGCTATATCCCACTCTTACTTCACGAAGCTTCACAAAAGACGCATCGTACTTGGCAGCCTCTACGTTGTTACGCTCGTAGTAACGGTTATGCCAGTCACGGCTAGCTATTTTGATCTCGTTAGGGATATAGTTTCCATCTCCAGTATCAATCACACCTGGGCTAACAATGCCATTGCCTTCCAGTGAAAGGTCGTATCCATTGGCTCTTCCATAAAGTGTTTCTGCCAGCTGACCGGAGGTGCTACCGATAGTCTTGGTTCTTGACACCACAATACCGCCCTGACGGATATCGAATAAGAAGCCAGCGTAAATGCCTTTGTACGAGAAGTTGTTGTTGATACCCACCATAAAGTCTGGGTTGTAATTGCCTTGTAGTTTCAATTCCGGATCTCTCAAAGGAGTACCTTCAGCCGAGTGGATGATCTGACCAAAATATGGGCTGTTTTTGTCTTCTACCCTGGCAAAGCCAACACCGTAAATGTTGCCCATTCTTTCTCCTTCACGAGCCTGGATATAAGCACCATTTCTCTCAGTTAAAGTATAAGCCTCGATACCTTCGGCCAGCTTGATCACTTTGCTGCGGTTGCTGGTAAAGTTTACATTGACATCCCATTTGAAGCCATTGTCCTTCTTAATAGGCGTTCCCATCAACATCAATTCCTGCCCGTAGTTTTGGATTTCACCGGCGTTGATAATCCTGCTGGAATAACCAGTGGCGATGTCCAGCGTAATCGGGATGATCTGGTCTCTCGTTTTGTTGTCGTAATGAGTGAAATCGACTCCCAAGCGTCCTTCAAAGAACCGTAAGTCAACACCCAATTCGTAAGACGATGTCCTTTCAGGCTTCAGCTCAGCATTTCTCAGCACAGAAGATTCTGATTTGGTTTGCACCGAACCCCATGCAGTTCCGGAGCCATATACATTAGAAAGGCTATATGGATCGGTATCGTTACCCACCTCAGCATAAGCCGCTCTTACCTTTGCAAATGAAAGGAAATTGGGCATAGTGAACATATCACTTACTACTCCGCTCAATGTTACTGAAGGATAGAAGTAGCTGTTGTTATCAACAGGCAGCGTACTGGACCAGTCGTTACGGCCAGTAACGTCCAGGAAGATCATGTTTTTGAAGGCCACCTGACCGTAGCCGTAGAGGCTGTTGATTCTCTTCTCCGACCTGCTTTGACTTACCTGAAGCTGCACGGCGGAGTTAGAGAAGTTGTAGATGCCAGGGATCAGTAGCTGAGGTGCCACTGTTGACTGAAACCTGTTGTTCTGACGCATTTGGTTACCACCCACTGACACGGTAAAGGCCCAGTCGTCATTCACATTTTTGTTGTAAGACAAAAGGAAGTCAGTATTTCTTTCCTGAAAATACACCGCATCTTCTCTGTACATCCCCAACGGGAAGCGTTGAGTAGAGAATGCCCTCCGGCGATCTCTCAAGTCGTTGTACAAATCGTTACCGGTACGCACCAACAGACTCAACTCCTTCGTAAACTTATAAGTAGCAGAGAGGTTGCCAAAAATCCTGTCCTTGTCCTGTCCGTTGGTATTCTCGTAAGTCGTGAAATAAGGGTTATCGTGGTAGTTGTAGTTGTAGTTGAACTGCTGAATGCCCTCAAGTCCCGGCATCCAGTAGTTGGCCAGTTGTTTGGTATCAATTCCACGACCATACCAAATCCACAGGTACATCAGGCTTTCTGTACCATAGCTGATCGCCGGTCTGTTGTCGCTTTGGCTTTTGATATAGTTAATCGTGGAATTGATGGAAAGTTTGTCTGTCAGGTTCAGGCCGCCTTTTAACGATACAGAATTTCTTATCAGGTCGGTATTAGGAACCATGCCTTTCTGATCCAGATTGGTGTATGACAAACGAACATTGCCCCAGTCATTGGAAGTACTGAATTCAATATTGTTTGTACGGGTTACACCAGTTTCGAAGAAATCATTGATGTTGTCAGGATGTGGTGACCAGGCAGTGGGGGTGATAGTGCTTCCCGCAGGAGCATTGAGATCACCACCACGAAAGCCAGGAACATTTCTAGGGGAATCGAACTGGGGAATAAGCTGCCCATTCAATTCGGGACCCCAGCTCTCATCTACACCGTCGGCAATGCCCGCACCAGCTCCATCAACAAATGAAAACTGACCATTGTTACCTTGCCCGTACTTGTTCTGCCAGTCGGGCATTACGAGTGGGTTTTCAAAGGTCAGATTGCTATTAACGGCTATGCCAATACCCTTTTGATTTTTACCTGATTTAGTAGTGATCAGGATAGCGCCGTTCGCAGCTCTTGAACCATAAAGCGCCGCCGCTGCCGGTCCTTTCAACACAGTCATTGAAGCAATGTCATCAGGATTGATTTCGCCGGCTGCGTTGCCATAGTCAACTTCGAGGTTACCTGACCCTGACGCACCATTTACATTATTGCTTATTGGAATTCCATCCACTACAAACAGCGGCTGGTTGGCATTGATATTCAAAGACGACTCGCCACGGATAGTGATCCTGGCAGAACCACCTACTCCAGCAGCCGCATTGGAAACCTGCACGCCTGCTACTTTGCCGGAGAGAGAATTAACCACGTTAGTCTCACGAGCTTCGGTAATGTCCTCGCCGTTTACCTGCTGCACCGAGTAGCCAAGCGCCTTCGTTTCTCTTTCAACGCCAAGTGCGGTTACAACCACCTCTGACAAACTTTTTACGTCGAGTTGCATGGCTACGTCGATCACCGACCGACTGCCAATGGCAACCTCTTGTGAGGTGTAACCTACAAATGAAAAAACTAAGGTTGGCTCCTGAGTAATCAGGTCGAGGCGATAGTCGCCGTTCACCCCTGTAATGGTTCCGTTGGAGGTACCCTTTTCTAATACGGTAAGCCCAATGAGCGGCTCCCCGGCTTCATCTTTCACAACACCACTTACAGTACGTGACTGTGCCAGTGCGTTGAAAGAAAAAGCCATCAACAAAAGCAGGGAAAGAAAAGCGCTCCCAAAAGCTTTTTGATAAGGTCTTTTTTCTGGTAATGGTTTTTTCATAGTTTTAAATGGTTAAGACGATTTTCGTTTTAGCACAAAGCCTCCACTCCCTTCCCTTTCGGGAAAGTCTTTGCGGACGTAGGAAGAGGTACTAGCCGGGAATGTTAGCGCATTTCCGGCTTATTTTTTTATCGGGATCTGGCAATCGGATTACCTTCTTCGATACATCAAAGGTAGCAGGGTGATATTTACCTATATTAAACTAATATTTAATTCATTGTTAAATATTAGCTTCCGTTGTCATAATATTTACAAATAGTAAACAAATGGCGAAATTGATAGCTGAATAGAACGGGGAGTGGAATCGTTGGACCAAATTTCAGAAATGCAGCACAAAGTGCAATTCTGGCTGGTTATCAAATGTTGACCTCATCGTTATCTTTCCTTCATTCTCACTCGATTTGTTGATTTTGAAAATGTCACATGTTTTTTTGACCCCTCAACCGCTTGGATCATGACAGATAACATCATAGGGCAGCTCGGACGCAAGTTGAAACAGACCCGCCTATCAAAAGCACTGAAGCTTTACGAAGTGGCCGCCGAAGCCCATGTGAGCAAGGGTTTGCTATCGAGGATTGAAAACGGCCGCACCATCCCATCGCTACCTGTCCTCATCTCAATAGTTCATGCCCTTAAGGAAGAAGTGGGGACATTCTTTCACGACATCTACAGAATGCAGGAAAAGCCTTATCTACTGTTCAAAAAAGATGAGTACAATGAATTTGAAAAAGAAGGCACCAAGGGCTTCAAGTACCACCATATTCTAACACGCACCATCTCCACTATCACGGTCGAGACCGTCCTACTCATCCTGGAGCCTGGGGCCGAAAGAGAAATGATCACTACAGATGCTATTGAATTCAAATACATGATCAGTGGGTCTGCTCTTTATCATATTGGAAACGAGGCTGTGATGCTGGAAGAGGGCAATAGCCTTTACTTCAACGGGAAGACTCCACACGCTCCATCCAATCCCTCAGCCATGCCATGCACAATGCTGGTGGTCTACTTTTTCTTTAATGATGAGCTAACATCATAGGGCACTTCGTAATAAACAGATAAAGGCAGCTTCATCATGTCTTCACTGCTGACTTTCATTTTAGAAGTTGTAACGAACTCAGAGAATGAAGGAGAAAAGTGCGGACGTAATTGTGGTGGGCGCTGGCATTGTAGGCCTGGCGATGGCTTATCACTCAGCCAAAAAAGGGAAGAAAGTTGTTGTTATTGAACGGTCGCAACAGGCCCAGGGAGCCAGCATCAGAAACTTCGGTCTGATCTGGCCAATTGGTCAGCCCGGCGGACCACTGCTCGACCGGGCTTTGCGAAGCCGAAGCACCTGGCTGGAAGTAGCCGGAGAAGCAGGGATATGGCTCAATCAAAATGGTTCCCTCCAGCTAGCCCATCATCAGGACGAATGGGATATCATCAATGAGTTTTACGATACGAACTCCAACGAACGCTTCCAGATAGAGATAGTTGCCGCTGACAAAGCAAAGCAGCTAAGCCCGGGGACTAGGACTGCGGGGCTAAAAGGCGGGTTGCTCAGTTCCACTGAGTGCTCACTTGACCCAAGAGAAGCAATCAGCAAATTGCCCGGCTACCTTGAGAAGAAATACGGAGTTGAAATGGTGTTCGGAACCGCCGTGACACAGATAGCAAAAGACCGGGTTGCGACGGCTGATATCACCTGGCGGGCGGAGAAAATATTCGTTTGTAGCGGCGCCGACTTTGAAACGCTCTTTCCGGAAACCTTCCAGCAAAGTGGCATTACCAAATGCAAACTGCAAATGATGCGCACAGGTACTCAACCTCATGCCTGGAAAGTGGGGCCTTCGCTGTGCGCCGGGCTCACTCTTCTGCATTACGGTGCTTTCAAAGATTGCAAGAGCCTGCCTGCATTGCAGTCCAGAGCCCAAACGGATATGCCTGACCTGATCAAGTGGGGCATCCATGTGTTGGTGTCACAAAACGGAAACGGGGAGCTGGTGCTGGGCGATTCACATGAATACGGCTTGTCCCTTTCGCCCTTCGACCGAGAAGAAATCAACGAGCTTATCATGTCTTATCTGGGCACATTCTTTGAAGCACCCAATATGGCTATCAACGAAAGGTGGCACGGGGTTTACCCAAAACTGGCGGGCAAAACTGAATTCGTTGCCCGGGTGAGCGACCATACTACCATTGTTAATGGGCTGAGTGGAGCAGGCATGACATTGTCGTTTGGGTTAGCAGAGGAGCTTACAAACACCCTGTAGCCAATGAGTACCTCCACCAACAAGCATCTTGAAGCCAAAGTGACTAAATGGCTGCAGTCGACCAACAGGGTAGCATTTTCTGTCTTCTGCATACTGGCGGCGTTCTGCACTTACTCCTGCATGTATGCTTTCCGAAAGCCCTTTGCGGTAGCCGTTTTTGAAGATGAAGCCTTCTGGGGGATCGACTATAAAATACTATTGATTACCGCACAAGTGCTTGGATATACACTATCGAAGTTCATAGGCATACGGGTAATCTCGGAGATGAAAAACAACCGAAGATCCATTTTCATCCTTCTTTTGATCGTTTCCGCTGCACTGGCTCTCCTTGGCTTTGCCCTGGCTCCAGCTCCCTGGGGCATCCTCTTCCTCTTTCTTAACGGCCTTCCACTCGGCATGGTGTGGGGCCTGGTCTTCAGCTTTCTTGAGGGCAGGCAAACTACTGAGGTGCTCGGTGCGGGCCTTTCGGTAAGCTTTATCTTCTCTTCCGGTTTTGTAAAAACTGTCGGCAAGGTGGTAATGCTCAACTGGGGTGTGAGCGAAGACTGGATGCCTTTTGTTACAGGCAGCCTCTTTTTGCTTCCGCTGCTCGGTTTTGTTTGGTTGCTTGATCGTATTCCAGAGCCAAGCCCCGAGGATGTAGCGATGAGAACCAAACGGGAGCCCATGAGTAAGAATCAGCGGCGCCAGTTTTTGGTGGACTTTGGCGGCGGTATGTTTCTACTCACGCTGGTTTACATCCTGCTCACAGCCTTCCGAGATTTCAGAGATAACTTTTCCGCTGAAATATGGCAGGTGCTTGGCTATGGCGACAATGCGGAAATTTTTACGTTGACAGAAATTCCGGTCTCCATAGCAGTGCTTGTGCTACTCGGTCTTATGATGGGGATCAAACAAAACTATAAGGCTTTAAATGCGAACTACCTGATCATTATAGGTGGTTTTACGGTCAGCGGCATCAGCACACTGCTTTTCCAAAACCATCTGATTTCACCTCCTCTTTGGATGATTTTGGTAGGGTGCGGTCTCTACCTTGGCTATGTCCCTTTTAACAGCATCCTTTTTGACAGGCTCATCGCAGCCTTTAAGGTGACTGGAAATGTCGGGTTTCTTATTTACCTGGCCGATTCGTTCGGTTACCTTGGCAGCGTGGTTATTCTGTTCTACAAGAACTTCGGCTTCGCCAATTTGAGCTGGCTTGAGTTTTTCACACAGTCGATTTATGTAGTCTCCATTTCGGGAACCGTACTGATGGGAATTTGTATGGTCTATTTCAGAAGGAAATATGAGAGCAGGGATGGTGTTGCCGTTCTTTCAGTTAGATGAGGCCAAACGGGTCAGTTCAAGGCTTTCCTTACATCCGGTGTTGCCCGAAGAGCAATTTAGGTAGTTAATCATCATTACTATGTCGTAGCTGTCCCTCCAGCTTAGTCGGTGTGTGTCTGCAAAATTGTTCAAATCTTCAAACAGGCCTTGCTCTTTCATGTACTTTTTGAAACTACTAAGAGGCACTATGTTATTGTTGTGACAGAAAAAGAAGTCAAAACCAGCTACCTGTTCCCTTAGCATTTGATCCTTGATTGAACTGGCGGATGATGCTATATCATCGTACACAGGCTCAATGGATTTTTCTTTCCTCAGTAAGCCATAGTCGCCCTTGATGACAACTTCGTAGAAAACCGGCTGATTAAATCCCCTTTTATTGGCGATATAAGTGTAGAACTTTCTCCATACCTCAATATGGTCATCAAAAAAACTGAACTGAGATAGTTTGTTAGCGGGGAAAGTCTCAACTGCACCTTCTTTCTCTTCTCCCTTGAATGACACAGCATCCCACCTCGGGTGGTACTGGAGCAGTCCCACCTTCACTTCTCCTGACGTCAATACAACAACCCCCTGAGACCATTTTTGGTCTGCAAAAGAGTGTAAACAGGAAAAAACTACAATAAATACTGTTGCCAGTATTTTCATTGGGTGTTAAATAAGCGTTAACTAAGTTAACATTAATTTAACACACCATTGTCATTTCCAATGTTAAGTTTTCAGGAGATGCCGGACTGCCATTTGCTCGAAATGGCTTAACGGAGGCATAGGCTGATTTTCGAGTTTTGCTTCTTCGTCCCAGTGGCGGAGTGCAATGCTTGGCTCGAATAGTGGATCACTCTTAAAGGCAGCAGCCTCATCGGCGGTCATTCGACCGCCCTGATACTCAAGTGTTCTTTTGCTGGCCTCAGAAAGTTTGTTGTAATAAAACTCATCAGCGAAAGTGAGGTACCGCTTGGCCGCCACGTGGTTTTCTACCAGCTGGCAGATTTTTCGGGAAAAGCCCTTTTCTCTGAGGAACTTCGACCCAATCTCTTCGTGGCTTTTGACACCGTAAAGCCCCATTTTTTCAACCTGGCCATCCATTTCGCATATATGTCCGATGTCGTGAAAAAATGCGGCAAGAATGACCTCCTCATCGTAACCAGCCCTTTCTGCAAGCAAAGCAGCCTGCACAATGTGCTCAACCTGGGAAACCGGCTCGCCTATATAGTCTTCGTCGCCGTAAGTCCGATACAGATCAAAAATCTCTTTCGCTATTTGTTGGGCACTCATTTTTCAAGAATTATTTGTAAAACTTCAGGTAGACTGTCAGCGATATGCGTGTGTGGCTCCTTCTCCAAATCCTCTCTGCTGTAGGCGCCGGTCGTCACTCCAATTACCAGCCCGCAGCCCGCAGCGGTTCCCTCCCCCAGATCGGATGCCGTATCCCCCACTTTTGCTACGAAAGAAGCTTCTGTCACCTTGCTTAGCTTCATGGCTTTGAAAATCATATCAGGATGGGGTCGGCCGCTCTCCACCTCGTCGCTTGTAATGCTGCCATCCAACAGCTCCTGTTTCAACCAGCCGAGTCTCTCAATCAAAGCGTCCGTCGTTTTTCGGTCAAACCCAGTGTCAACATATACACTGATGCCAGATTCCTTCAGCACTTTAAATGTGTCAGAAGCGCCGGCCATCTCCCGCACTGACGGATCCTCTTCATAAAAACTGACCATGTCTGAGACGAATGCATCGTGGAGCTCGTCAATCATATCATCAGTCACTTTGATACTCTCCGGAAGATGGTACTCAAGAAGTTGCCTCAATGCAACTGGCTTTGGAATACCCATTACTTTGGCAGCCTCGTCCATGGTGATCGAAACACCCTGGCGCTGCAATGTTTTTCTGAGCACCTTTTGCACATCCTGATCGTCCTGAACGGTGGTGCCCGCCAGGTCAAAAACTACTAGCTGAATTGATCCCATCTTTAGCATTGATTCAAGCGTCAATTTTACAACTGAACACCCATTTCAAAGTAAGCTGGGGATTAAGATATGGTTAAGTTTTTCAATGAAGGCGGTATGGCACCTGAAGGCTATATACCTCCAGCAATCACCTGAAGCCAATCTTCTTCCTTAAAAGAATCATTGGCTACTCTCAGCAGGTCTTCCGAAGTGGCACTTCGAATTGAGGTCAGCAGCCTGTTGTAATACTCATAATCTAATCCAGCGAAGTGAATGGATCTGAATTTGTCCATCAGGCTGAAAGAGGTGCTGATACTTGACAGAAAGGTGCCAATCATGTAGTTCTTCACTGTTTCAAGTTCTTCAAAAGGTATCGGCTCAGTCCTGAGCAGCCTCATTTCCTTTAAAATTTCGTCAATGGAAGCAATAGCCACTTCTCGTTTCACGTCGGTTCCAACCACCCAAAAAGCGTCATGTTGGAGGTAAGAGAGCGAAGAATAAATACCGTAGGTATATCCTTTGTCCTCTCTGATGTTTTTCATCAACCTTGAACCAAAGTATCCACCAAAAACCTCGTTGAGAAGCATCAGATGGTAGTGATCCGGGTGATGTTTGTCATGAGCCATTTTCCCCAGCCGAAGCGAAGCCTGCACCGACTCATCCACTGGCAGTATTTCCCTCACCGCAGGGGCGGTAACCACCGGATAGTTTGGCAACGAAACAGCGCTTGAGGGGAAGTCTACAAAAAAGCCTTTTAGCTTCGAAAGCTCCTCGCTGGAAAGCTTGCCAGACACAAACACTTCTGCCCGGCTCAGCAACCTGTTCTTGTGGTATTCCTTCAAATCAGCGGAGGTCACTTTTCCAACCTCTTCCTCCGAAAGCTCCTTCCCGTAAGGGTGGTTCCGTCCGAAAAGAAGGTGTCTTAGCCCTGACGATGCAAGCGCAGACGTCTTTTGCTTGTTTACCCTTATCTGTTGTATCCGTACCTTTTTAATGGTCTCAAGTTCCTTTTCCGGAAATGAGGCATCAACAACGACACTCAGAAAAAACGGCACAACCTCCTCCAGGTACTTGGTTAGGGAATAAACGGTAAGGGTCACAAAGTCCATTCCGGATGTTACTTCCCAATACGCTCCGTAGTAGTCAAGCCTGTCCGCAATTTGCCGACCTGAGAGCTTCTCTGTTCCCTCAAGCAGCATTTTGGTTGTGAAATAGGAAACGCCCTCCTTTTCCTCCAACCAACTGCCTGATTGGAGGACTATCTCTATTCTGCAGACTTCCTGGTCTCCCAGTATCAGTTCATGGAATCGAATTCCATTACGAAGCGTACTGCTTGTAACATGCTTTAAATCGGTGCGGGTAGGAATATGAAATTCGGGCGCTGCGGTTCTGTCTAACATCAAAAACTTGGAGGATCAGGAGTCAGGAGTGGTGGAAGTGGGCGTTGCTTTGTCGAAATTAAACAGCAAGCTAAACCTAAGAGTTTCAGCCAACGGATGATTTTGCACCTGAGGCACCAGATAGGCAAAGTCTATTCCGAATACCTGATAACGGAAGCCAATACCCATAGTAAAATACTTCCTGTCGCCCTTTTGTGGGGTTTCGTAGTGGTAGCCAGCACGGGCAGCAAACACATCCTTGTACCAGTATTCCACGCCAATTGAAGAGATAATCTCATTTACCTCCTCCGAGAAACCATCAGGTGCGTCACCAAACGACCCAAACATGCCGCTTAGTAATGGGCGGTCAGGATCATTGCCTCTCTTGATCTTATTCTTGGTAGGGTCGTTAGGGTCGGGAATAAAATTACCATCGGCATCTGTTTCGTAAATCGGCGGCGACGGTACCATTAATTTATTGAAATCCAAAGCGATAGTGATGGTGTTAAAGGCATCCAAATCGGTCTTAAAAGCCGCTCCCAACCGCAAATTGATTGGAATGAAATCTTCGTTGTCGACACTGCTATATGTAAGCTTCTGTCCGATATTTGAAATGTGAGCACCTGCCGATATGTTGGAGTTGCGCCCGCTAAGCACCAGGTCCTTTGTGTAATAGGAGCCTACATCCACAGCCACACTCGTGCCTGCTTTGGCATCCGGCGATGAGGAAAAGCTTCCTGAGAGATTAGAATGAATAAAACGGCCTGTGACACCCAGCCCCAACTCTTCGCTCAGCTTCCTTGAATAGGTGGCATCTACAGCAAATTCTCTTGGATTGAAGGTATTAAGAGGCGCACCTGTATTGTCAGTCAACTGTATCTCGCCAAGATCAAAATACCGCATGCTTAACGCCACTGCCTGCACCCGGTCTATTTTTTTATAACCCGACAGGTACGACAACGACATGTCATTCACAATTTTGGCCAACCAGGGAGTGTAAGAAATGGCAAACCCCATGTCCTGTTCAATGAAGGCAAGCTTACCGTTGTTCCAGTGTACTGAGTTGGCGTCGGTGGAAGTGGCTACCCCAACATCACCCATGGCAGCCCCTCTCGCATCAGGCGCAAACCCGAGAAAAGGCACTGCTGTGGAAATAACCCGCCGACTTGTGTCCTGACCAGAAATAACTGCACCAGGCTGTGCATAGCTACAAAAGCTTAAAAAAATTAAGCCAAAAGCAACAAATACACCTGCATTCACGTGCCTGGAAGAATTCAGGGAAGGCTTTTCTATTGTATGTATCTTCAATGTATAAAAATCAATTGGTGAGTATTAGTTTGCCAAAAGCAATATTTTGATTTAAATCTTCTTCGTCAACTACAATCAGTCGGTAAATATAAATACCATTTTCGATTCTTCGGCCATTATAGTTCCTGTTCCACTCCGGGCTTTCGACAAAACCCCCTGAATTGTTGGCTTGCCACTCCATTTTGTCGACTACCGCTCCACGTTGATCCACCAACTCCATGCTTATGCTCAGCAAATGATCGCCCCTGTCGTGTTCCAGCCTAAAGGTAATGGATTCTGTGGCCGGGTTAGGAAAACTGAGAACGTTCTTTATCCTCACTTTAGTGTCTTCCGAAACTACAAAATCTATGATATTTTCAGCAACATTGGAAAAAGTATCAAAAGCTCTCACCTTGAGGCGATGCTTTCCTTTGGTTAGTGTTCCAAGAGGATAGAGGACTGTTCCACTGGTGAAATCGTCCAGATTTGAAACATAATAGTCGTTCAGGATAACTGGCTCCTGTTCGTCTATTTGATAAGTGATGTTCTGCCCTATAGCCTTCCCTGAAATATTAATTCCGCTCTCATCTGCCAATTTTACCATCAGCAATGGATTGGCATTTACCCTGTCGCCGGATCGAAATGAGTCGTCATTGATAAAAGCCTGTATGGCCGGACTTTTAGCGTCGGCGAAAGCTGGGGGCTTCGACCCGCCAAGGTAAAAATCAATTGTAGCACCGTTCCCATCCAAAAGGCCGCTTTCGGGCTGGGCATACATAGTAATTTTTCCCCTTGTCTGCTGGTATGAAATATTTTTTGGCACAACAAATTCGTATGAAAACTCCCCTTGCGTGATTGACACCTTTCCTCTGTACACTACATTGTTCCATAGCTCATAATTCGTCGGCTGGCTTTCGTCGCCCAGGGTGGCAAACGTGGTCGGCTTGTCGTACATGTTGACCGTCAGCTTCCCATTATAATCGGTTACCTTCTGATCAAATCCATCCTCCACAATTCCTTTCACCACTACCTTGTTCATTGCCGACACGGTATCGGGCACGCCATCTATTGGCACGCCGTTCAGTTCGGTTATTTTTAGGTTGTAGGCCGGATAGTTGAGTCTCATAGATGGGTCGCCTAAGAGCGCAAAGTTGCGATTGACCGGCCCCCGGAGACTGTTATTCTTGGTCTCCCTGATAACGTCGCCCAGGCGTGGATACTCTCCATTTATTTTTGAGAATATGGAAAGGTAAAAAGCCTGGTTTAGCACATAGTTGGTGTGAGCATACACTGGCCGGGTGGTAGTAAGCAAAGCAATCGCTCCTCCCTGCGGATTGAGTAGCAACTCCTCAGCCCCGCTGGCAACTGTTGGGTCGTCGTACCTGCCAAACTCACAGGTGGCGGTCACGAACAAAGCTAATCTTGAGCCGTTCTTCCATTTGACCAGCGAATCGTAGACAACTATTCTCTCATCTGTCAGCACCGTTGCATTGCCATGGCCACTGTAGTTGATGATAAAGGCCCCGTTGTCCACGGCCTGTCTGATAGCTTCGTAAGTCTCCGGGGAGCGGGGTTTGCTTTCTATCAATACCTGCTTAAAGGCATCGAGGTAAATCTTTTTTATGTTGAACTGAACATAGGCAGTGTCCACATAGTCCGCCAGCCGGTCGGCATCCCGAAGATGGATATTGAAGTCGCCATCGTCTGCCACAAAGTAGAGGTCATTCCGCCAGCTGCCTACCCCGGCGGGATCGGTACTATAGCCAATAATTTTATCAACCACCTCCGCAGCCTGCTTCGCCGTCCACACTGGCAGCCTCCCCACGCCTATATCGGCTATATGGTCTCCGCTGGTTTGCTCAACCCATTCACCCTCATGGTCGTCCAGAAATGCAAAGTAGTCGTCAGAAGAAAAGCTCAGAATCTGATCCAGCGATTCCCTGGATTCGTACACAGGCACAAAGTTGTGATTTTCAGTTCTTGCTTTGTAGTCAAAAGAAGCGTCTCCAAAAAGCAATAGGTACTTCAGCTTTCCCGGCACCGCATCATACAAGTACTTCATATAGTCCCTGATGGCTGAAATATCCTGCATGCCCGATGAAAACTCATTGTACACTTGCTGGACAGTAACAACCCTCACATCCAACCCACCATTCGACCGCCGGAAGTTGGCCAGCCGATTCGCCTCCGACAAAAAGTTCTTGTGTGCGACAATTACCAGATCCGGAACCTGCCCGTTTTTCAACTCCTGGTTCAATAGCTTTTTGGCAGAAGCCGGTGATTTCAACGAGGCCGGATCAACTGCTATGAACTCAAGCTGGTTAGTTTGATCAACCGTAAAGCTGGCCACACCATTCTCCTTGCTGAACTGCTGATTGATTGGCTGGGTAGGCTCGGTCACATCCCAAATTCTGTCCACCGCCGCAGCATTGCCAAGGCTATAAGAAGCAGTGCCCTGAGCGTCTTTATTTCTGAATATCAGCCCACCCTGGCGGTAATTGAGCTTCTTTTTCCCCTGTAAAAAGAAGTAGTCGAGGTAGCCCAGCGACGTCTTCCCAAAAAAACGATTGTAAGTATATTCAACTGAGGTGTTCTCCGCCGAACCAATAGCAGAAGCAGATAGCCGGATTGTATCAACCCGCTGAACCCCCAATGGGTCATAGTCGCCTTCGCCCCTGGCGCCAACAGCCTGATTGAAAATGGCATTTCCGTTTACCCTGATATCGAAAGAGCTGGCTCCAAAACTTTGCGTGACAACTGAGGAGATCATCGTTACCTCAGTGCCTGCCAGGTAAGCGCCTTTTCCTCCCTCAAAGGTTAAGGTGGCGTTGCCCGATGAACTAAAAATCTCACCCTGCCAATGCCTGCCCGACTTCCCAAGTTTATTGATGTCAACCTCATGAGCAAACAGGTCGTCGTAGGCTTCGATTTTCACTCCCGGGGACCCAAGCGACTCCCGGGTGAGCATTCTCTTTCCTTCCGCACCATCAATCCTGAGAAAGTAGTAGGTGGTGTCCGAATATAGATTTCTTTCGTATCGAAAACAGCTACATCCAGTTTCAAAAGAGTATTCATGGGGAGAGTTGCCATAAAACAGCAGGTAGTCAGAGGCATCGAAACGCCCGTCCTCCTCCCCTATGATCTGAACGCTGTTTTCAATCAAGTCAAACGGCCTGAGAGTAGCATTCTTTTGGGGCAGCATACCGCCGCCGCCGTTGCCGTACATCGCCAGTTTCCCCGGGTCAATCGCCGACACATCAACACCTGCCTTTTGAAGGAAGTCACGGTCGATTTTATAGACTCCTTTCTCCGTCACACCAATCTTAAGCCACTGCCCCTCGCTTAGCACACTTTGCCCAAAGCCTGCACGGCAGGCAAGGAAAGTAATCAGTGAGGCAATAAGGATGATCGGTTTTTTCATTGAGCGTTTAGGCCATGGAGAAACGCTGGCTTAGCGAAATTATTCTTCAAAAATAAAAGCATTCAGCTAAGAAATTAGCTTGCAGACGACTTAGTTTGAAATAAATGACTCAGGATGGATGTTAGAACATACAGCAAAATGGCCAGCGGAAGTAGCGTATAGCCACCAATAACAATCACCAGCATGGCCATTAGAATGACAAGGTATTTCGGTTGATTCCCCGCCCATCCAAAACTTTTGAACTTGAGCGCTATCATCTCAAAAGGTGATACCAGCAACCAGGAAAAAAGCAGGGTCAAGCCAACGAGCACATATGTATTAACAACGATTGGGAAAGCGCCAGCCGTCCAAACCAGGCAAGTGAAAAAAAGCGCATTTGCCGGCGTGGGCACTCCTATGAATTTGTCCGACTGCCTAGTATCTATATTGAATTGAGCCAGCCTAAAGGCCGAAAAAACGGCAATTAAGAATGCGATGTAGGGGAGAAACTCGTTGGTCTGACTTGTTTTAAGCAGTTGGTAAACAGTGACGGCGGGCAACACACCAAAACTTACCATATCAGCCAGTGAATCCAGTTCCTTGCCAATAGCACTCGACACTTTTAGTGCTCTTGCGGCAAAACCGTCGAAAAAATCAAACACCGCCGCCATTACCACGGCAACAGGTGCCATTTCCACTTTACCTGACAGCACGATCACAATGCCTATACAGCCGCAAACCAGGTTGCCGGCAGTGAGAATATTAGGTACCTGGGCTTTTATCTTCATCTTTTCAAGCCACAAAAAGGGTTATAAACTTTCTCATATCCGATAGTGGTCGTTTCACCGTGGCCGGGAAAAACCTCCACATCGTCACTCAAGGTAAATAACTTTTCATGAATGCTTTTGATGAGCGTATTATGGTCGCCTCCGGGAAGATCGGTTCTTCCTATGCTTTGACGAAACAGCACGTCCCCTCCCATGAGCTGCCTGGTATCGGCGTGGTAAAATGCCACATGGCCAGGTGCATGGCCAGGCACAAAAAGAACATCCAGGCTAGTCGAGCCAAATTCCACAACATCGCCTTCATCAATATAGTGGTCGATCTCACTTTCCTCGTAGCCAGCAAACCCATAATTGGAGGCATATGCCTTTACGGCCCTGAGCACAGGCTCGTCCTTTTTGTGGGCATACAGCTCAATGCCAAAATTCCTTTTACAATAAGCATTGCCCAACACGTGGTCAATATGGCAATGGGTGTTGAGTAGCTTAACTGGTCTTAGTCCATTAGAAGCAATAAAATCGGTCAGCTCGAGTTTTTCAGATGTGTCGAAGCAACCCGGATCGATGATTACACATTCCTTTGTCTCGTCGTGTAACACATAAGTGTTTTCCTGAAACGGGTTGAAGGCAAAGGCTTTTATTTTGAGCATGCGAGGTTTGCTTTAGGAGGCAAATTTGTAGGTTTGAGGCTCAAAATACAAAATTGATGGAAGTTGATTTTCTTATTATTGGCCAGGGACTGGCCGGCACCACGCTGGCATTTGAACTGCTGGACAAAGGTAAGAAAGTAATGGTGATGGCAGACTCAAAGCAGCCATGTGCTTCCAAAGTGGCAGCGGGACTTTACAATCCCATAACAGGCAACAGGCTGGTAAAAACATGGAAAGCAGATTCACTTTTTGAAATCGTCGAGCCCTATTATCAAAGCCTGGAGTCGATGCTCGACGCAAAGTTTGTTCACCCAATCGGTATCTACAGGCCTTTTACCTCCATCGATGAGCAAAATGACTGGATGGCCAAGTCAGCCGATCCACAGTTCTCAGCCTACGTTGCCAAAGTGACCAGCCATCCTCACGACTCTCATTTGTTTCACGATCCATACGGCGGGGTTCATCTCAGGAAGGCTGGATTCATCGATACCACAATATTTTTGGAGGCTTCAAAAAAATACCTGGAAGCTAAAGGGTGTTTTACCGAAGAAATGTTTCATGAAGACAACCTTTCTATTGCAAACACTAGTATAAGTTATAAAGGCCTGAAGGCAAACAATTTGGTTTTGGCGCAGGGAGTTGGGGCACAACATGGGAATTTGTTCTCATGGTTGCCACTGCATGAGCTAAAGGGGGAAATTCTCGAAGTCAGCACCTCCCTTGGCAGCAACACTATTTTTAACAGGGGTTGTTTCATGCTACCAGCAGGTAATGAACGTTGGAGAGTGGGGTCGACTTACAATTGGCGGCAACCGGATTATTTGCCGACTGAACAAGGAAAAAAGGAGATATTGGAAAAGTTGAACTACTTATACAAAGGGAGCGTTGAAATAACCAATCACATGGTGGGGATAAGACCCTCTACCAAAGACAGGCGTCCTTTTTTAGGAAAACATCCTGCTCATGAAAACATTCATATTTTCAATGGGTTAGGAACAAAAGGCGTATCTTTAAGTCCCTTTTTTGCCAGGGAAATGGCAGACTACCTTGTCGGCCAAAAACCATTGAGCAAGGAAGTCAGTATTGAAAGATATTTTTCTTTATATTTTGAGAGAAATGTAGGATGATGAACAGGCAACTGGAGCGTTATTGGAAAACTGGCTTATTAATTGGCTTTATTCTTTTTTGTTCTGATCTGTCGGCCCAGAATATTTCGGGTGGATTTGGAAAAAACAGGGTTCAGTACAAAAACTTCGAGTGGTTTTTTTACAGCGCCGAAAATTTTGATATTTATTTCTACCAGGGTGGTGAAGACTACGCCAAGGCAGCTGCGGAGTTTCTCGAAGTTGAGTTCGACAAGCTTACCGACATTCTTGGCTATGCCCCGTATGCTAAAACAAAAATTTTCCTCTACAATTCAGTAGCCGACCTTCAGCAAAGCAATATTGGCGTCAACGATGAGACGTTTGCCGTAGGCGGAAAAACCAATTTCATAAAACTACAAGTAGAAGTTGCTTACCCTGGCACCATGCTGGGCTTTAAAGAAGAACTGCTGCATCAGATTTCCCGCATGCTCATCAAAGACATGATGTTTGGCGGGAGCCTTACCGACATGTTCCAAAACACCTATCTGCTCAGCTTGCCCGAGTGGTTTATCGAAGGTGCCGCCATGTATGTGACCAATGGCTGGTCCATCGAAATGGATGACTTCATGCGTGACTTCCAACAGAAAAACGGGCGATTCAAGAAGCTGAACAAGTACTCTTACGACCAGGCAGGCCTCATTGGGCAGTCGATTTGGAACTACATAGTAGTAAAATACGGCCGAAGCAATATCTCCAACATCCTGAACCTCACCAGAATCATTCGGAATGAGGAAAACAGTATCGCCAGCACGTTGGGCGTGCCCTTCAAAACCTTTCTCTCCGACTGGCAAAATTATTACCTGAATGCTAACACAACCATTGAAGGTGAGTACCGGTCGCCTGAAGAAGACAGTTTTATCACTCACCGCAAAAAAGACAAAGACTTTACCACCGTTTCAATCAGTCCCGACGGCAAGCACCTGTCGTACGTAATCAATGACAACGGTAAATACCGGGTTTTTGTAAAGAATTTGGAAACTGGAAAATCCACAAGAGTTATGACCGGTGGCTACAGAATGATCAATCAGGATGTAGATTTGAAAGTGCCAATGCTCAACTGGGTGGACAATGTGACCCTGGGAATTGTGGATGTCAAGTACGGCCTTTATGAGTACGTGCAGTACGATATCCTAGGCAAATCATTGATCAGAAGGCCGCTGGAAAGGTTTTCGCAGGTGCACAATATTGCCTTCAATAGCAACGGCAAGCTGGCTGTCATCAGTGGCGACATCAACGGCCAAAACGATCTCTACCTGGTGTCGCTAACCAGAAACGCCCTAAGGCGCCTTACCAACGACGTGTGGGACGACATTACGCCGAGCTTTCTGCCTGGTACCGATGCCATTGTGTTCAGCAGCAACCGACCAACAGATTCTCTGAAGTCGGCATCTAAAACTTTAAAAGACCTTCCAAGCCACTACAACCTGTTCCTGTACGACCTTGACACTACCAAAAATGTGGTGGTGAGGCTAACGAACAACATTAGCAGCAACTACCTTCCCAAGCCGCTTGATACTTACAACATCCTGTACCTAAGCGACCAAAAGGGAATTATTAACCTTTACAGATACAACAGGGAAGACAGCATTTACAGCCAGGTATCAAACTTCAATACAAGCATCAAGTCGTACGATGTTGATCCGGCGAGCAAGACTTTGACGGCCATTATGCTGAACGATGGCGTAGACAAAATTTACAAGACTGAGGGCTTCGACTACCGAACCCCGACCTTTACCCGGCAAACATTACGGCAAGACGTTCAACAGGCTCGCTTTTTAACGCAGCGGCTAGGAGAACGGAAGGCAGCTCAGCAACAAATAGTGGATAGCGTAAAGAGTGAAAAAGCGGAACAAATCCAAAAAGAGGCTGAGAAAAAAAGCGTTTTGAATGACCCAGCTCTGGCCGGAAGGTCAGACCTCATTGATACTGAAAATTACCAATTCGACAATGATGTGATTAAGGAAAGGAGTGAGTCGAGCTCCTTCCTTTCCAACTTCAGGGGCGTGGAGAGAAAAAGCAAAATATTGGGCCCGATTCCTTACGAGCCACGTTTTAGCGCCAACAACGTAACAACCTCATTTGTCATTGATCCATTGCGAAAGTTTGGCATGCTACTCGAAACCCGCATGAATGACATGACCGAGGATCATCATTTCTATGGCGGAGCACTGGCCATTGCCAACCTGAGGCAAGGCGATATTTTTGGCGAGTACCAGTTCCTGAAATACAGAGTCGATTTTAAGATGCGCTATGACAGAAAAGTTATTCGCAGAGAATCCAATGGAAATAATCAACTGGAAGCCGCCAACCAAAAATATGTACTTAACACATACACGGTTGGTGCAAGTCTGCCACTGAGCGTATATACACGGATAGCGTTTCAACCCTTCTTTTCTACCACAAGATTTCTGGAGCTGGACTACCGGACGCTGAGCACCTCTCCACCGAGCTTCCCCACCGACATAAGTACATCTTATGCCGGCTTCAAGTCGGAAATAGTGTTTGATAACACGATTTCGCATGGCACAAATATCATTGAGGGGACAAGAGCAAAAGTTGCATTTAACCTCTCGCAAAACCTGGGCTCTACGGCGCAAAGTTTCAACAACATTGAGGTAGATGTAAGGCACTACCAGAAGATTTACCGGGAGCTGATCTTTGCTACCCGCTTCATGTATGGAAGATTTTTTGGCAACGATGCCAAAACATACGTTTTGGGCGGTATGGACAACTGGCTTTTCAACAGGACCGACACCACCGGTCAGCGTGACCCTATACTACCCATGTATGGAGTAGACAATAGCGACATTCTCTTTTTACGCTACGTCACTAACTTGAGAGGTTTTAATTATAACAAACTAAATGGGAACAATGTATTGCTGTTCAATGCAGAGCTTAGATTCCCCGTCGTACGGTTTTTCCACCGGGGCCCTATTTCATCTAACTTTCTCAGAAACCTTCAATTTACTTCTTTCTACGACCTTGGCTCAGCCTGGACCGGTGCCTCTCCCTTTAACGAAGACAATAACGTAAACACTATTACGTACAAGGTTCCCGGATCTCCATTCCAGGCAGTCATCCGTAATTCGAAATCAGCATGGCTGGCCAGCTACGGATTTGGTGTGAGAACCTACCTGCTGGGGTACTACATTAAGCTTGATATGGCTTACCCTATTGAAGACTACGAAGTTCAGAGGAAGAGATTTTACCTTACACTCGGATTCGACTTTTAAAAAGCTAAAAGCTTACCATTTTAGATAATTGTCATAAATTTCGGGATGATAAAATCCATGACCGGGTACGGAAGTGCCTCCTTTGAAAACAGCGAGTGTAAGCTATCCATCGAAGTAAAAACACTTAATTCTAAATTTCTGGATTTATCGCTAAAGCTTCCAAAGGCTATTCAGGAGTACGAAATGGAGGTGAAGACTTTAATTTCAGAAATCCTCATCAGAGGGAAAGTCAACATCAACTTTGATTACGAAGAGAACAAAAAGGAAGAGGTTCGTTACTCTGTAAACAGTGTTTTCTTCGAACAATACTTCCAGCAGTTAAAGAGCATTTCAGCAAATCTGGTTGTTTCTGATGAGTCACTTTTCAGGCAAACTATGCAGATGCCTGAGGTGTTGCAGCAAAAGGAAGATACAGAAGATGCAAGGATTTCATTGGAAGAAGTTCTTCAAACAATGAGAAAGGCCCTTGAGGCCTGCGATAAATTCAGGGACAGAGAGGGTGAAGTGCTCTATGGCAACTTCGTATCGTACATCGGCGTCATCCGTCACAACCTTGCCGAAGTAGCTAAAAGAGACCCTGAACGAATCAAGGGGATCAAGGAAAGAATTGAAAAGAACCTCATTGACGTGGTAGGCAAGGAAAAGGTGGACCAAAATCGCTTCGAGCAGGAATTGATCTACTACATAGAAAAGCTCGATATAGCCGAGGAAAAAGTCAGGCTGGAGAGTCACCTCAACTTTTTTATTGAAGCACTTGGCAGCCCAGATTCGAACGGTAAAAAGCTGGCCTTCATTTCACAGGAGATCGGCAGAGAGATAAATACTATCGGTTCCAAAGCCAACGATGCCATCGTGCAACGGCTTGTAATAGAAATGAAAGAAGAGCTGGAGAAAATCAAAGAACAGCTTCTTAATATTCTCTAGCTCTCTTGCGGGTTTTACTGCCCGAGACTAAAAAAGATGGGTATAGTCATCCGAACCTTCACGGGCAAGCCACGCTGCTTTCCAGGGTTCCAGGGTGGCGCCCCGGAAAGCACCCGAACTGCCTCTTCATCGCAGCCACCGCCAATACCTTTAGCCACCTCAATATTGCTGATCGACCCGTCTTTCTCCACAACAAATTGGAGGTAAACCCGACCTGAAATGTTCATTTTTCTGGCATTCTGGGGATAAACCAGGTTTTCTCCCAAATACTTGTAAAACGCCTGCATGCCACCTTTTGGCTCGGGCTTGTTTTCCACAATGACAAATATTTCCTCGGCCTCCTCTTCGGGCAGCTCATCCATCACCGCTGGCAGAGGATCAGTGATCCGCATGTCCTGGGTGATCTCCACATCAAGGTCGAGATCAATATCCTCAAGCTCAATTTCATCGCTGATCTCAGTGATAACTACCGGCTGGTTTTGTAGCGGAGGAGGTGGGGGAGGTTGGTCAGTTGGTGGAATTTCTATCAAATCCTCAAATTCATCTCCCGTAAGACAGGACAACTCAATTTGGTCGCCTGAGTCATAGAATTTCCATTCAAATGCTACTATAACAAGCAATAGCGAAATAGCGAGCCCCAGCACAAAGAAAAGATTGCTCAAATCGTGGTCTCTTAATGCCTTACTCCTTTTGTGGTCCAGTAACTCACCAATCAGGTTTGCCTGCTTCTGCTTCCTGATAAGGGCATCTGCCTTGGGCGATCTGAGAAAATAGTTTTCGGGGTTATCTACCGTGCCTCGAATGTTGCTGCTTGAATCACGGCTTTCTGCGGGTATGGGTTGTGAAATTTTCATGGCTTTGGGTATTAAATTGATTGGCCATTCGCCAAACTTCAATACCAAAGTCCTCCATTTTCAGCTAAATAGATATGATCTACAAGGGCCCTGTCCTCTGATTTTAGTCATAAAAAAAGCCCCAATATTGGGGCTTTCCTTCTATAACTTATGTCCTGAATTATCCAAGCTTGAAGGTAATAGGAAGAATCATTCTTACTTTCACGGGGCGTCCACGCTGCTTACCAGGTTTCCACTTAGCCGCTTCCTGAATCACCCTTACGGCTTCTTCATCGCAACCAGCTCCAATACCTTTTATCGCCTGAACTTCAGTGATTGATCCATCTTTGTCAACAACAAACTGAACAAACACTTTACCCTCAACACCCATTCTTCTTGCCTGGTTGGGGTATTTCATGTTCTTTCCAACGTAGGCGTAGAATGCTGCCATACCGCCGTTAGGCTCTGGCTGGTCTTCCACAATCGTGAATATTTCGTCAGCAACCTCTTCTTCAGGCGCCTCTTCGAACACCACGTCTTCTATCACTGTGTTTTCAGTGATTTCAACGTCAAGGTTTACCTCAATTTCTTCTTCGATTTCCTCCTCATCAGGCACCTCGATAATCTCAGGCTGCTGAATCACCGGTGGTGGTGGTGGTGGCTGCTCGGTTGGAGGTATCTCCATTAAGTCTTCAAAGTTATCATCCACCTGACCAAGGTCAACCAAGTTACCATCGTCATAAAACTTCCACTCGAAAGCGGTAATGACAAGAAGTAAACTCACAGCCAGGCCTATGTTGAAAAACAGTCCGGTCTTTCTCTCAAGATCTGCTTTCTCGCTCTTTTTGGCCTCCATTGAAAATCAATTTAGTAGTTAGTTAATCTTTTCGTAGTAATTTCAAATGTAACGATTAAGAAATTTAATTCAAATTAGATTTCTTTCGCCGCACAAAATTTACTGCCAGCAAAGCAGTCACCGAGCCCAAAACATCCGCAAGCAAGTCAAGCCATTCTGAACTCCTGTATGGGATGAAGCTTTGAGCAACCTCAATCAGCATTCCTAAAACTAAGGAATTAGTTGCAACAATCCAAAATCTTACTGGCTTTTCATCTATCAACAATGTCTCCCGCACAACAAGTTCCGGGAAATAAAGCAGGGCCCAAACAAAGAACAGACCAAAATGGCCAATCTTATCAACCCCTGGGTATTTAAGAAACTCAAACCACCCACTGCCTCCGCCCTGGCTTAAGGTCAGGTAGAGGATCAAAGCCACCCATATATACTTAAGGCTTTGAAAAAGTCTTAACACCTTAATGCCCGATAAGCTCCTTATAAGCAGCCGCTGACAAAAGCTCTTCTTTCTCCGAAATATTCGACACTTTTACTTTGATCATCCAGCCCTCGCCATACGGATCGCTGTTTACAAGCTCTGGCTGCGCTTCCAGTGCCGCATTTACCTCAGTCACTTCTCCACTCAATGGCATAAACAGGTCAGAAACAGTTTTTACAGCCTCAACGGTGCCAAATACTTCAGCAAGGGCAACCTCTTCTCCTTCTTTTTCTATTTCGACGTACACGATATCACCAAGTTCGCTTTGAGCAAAATCAGTCACGCCAACAGTGGCTATATCTCCGTCAACTTTAACCCACTCGTGGTCTTTGGTATAAAGTAAATTCTCGGGAATGTTCATGGATATCTCTTTTATTTTAAAGTCAGCAAAAGTACACTCTTCTGTTTTAAGTGAAAAATTATTGCGCCAAACTAAATCTGAGCTGCACCCCGAAAGCAGTTGTCACTCTCTTAAAGGAGCTCGAAATCCTGGGCTGGTTAAGGTTTCGTTCAAAATAGAACTGAAGATTGAGTTGGTCATTGAGCATATAGCTCACGGTTGGCCGTACCTGATAGTTGATATTTCCCGCCGTTATGGTCGGCTCATCGTCAATTTTTCTTTGTAATGTCTTTGTATCTCTGACGGTCACTGCCACCCTGAAAGTAATATCGTTTTTAAGGGTCACTGTCCTTCCCTGTACCTTAAACGGCAATTCGTAGTCCGACTTCGTGACTCCATAATCCAGTGTCACGTCGTTGCTTTTGAGCTCCGTCACCTGGCTGTTGGAGAGGTTGAGTGCTAGGTTCCGCTCTTTTTTGTACTCTATCCTGGCCGTTACCCTCGATTTAGTTCTTAAGTTAATCCCCAAAAAGGGGGCAAACCGCTCGGACACCAACACCTGGCCCAGCACATATATAGGAATCAGCCCATTCTCCCCGTTCAGAGAGGCCATCGGATAATTCTCTATCTGATTAGTAAGGTCAAAATTATCGGCATTAAGTGGTGATAGCGAATCAGTGTAAGCCAGTGTGTTGCTGAAGTTGTTGATACTCAAACTTGAGGTGTAGGCATGGGTAAGGTTAATGGATGAAAACACCTGTGCAAGCTTCGGTATCCGTGACAGCCCGGCGTAGTCCACCCGCCAGTTAGGTATTGGAATCCTCGGGAAGGGCGACAATGAGGCATCGTTGGCAGAATGACCGGTATAGGCAGCTAAAAACGCAGGAATCAATACATCCTGGGAATTGAGGGCATACTCTCCGGCACTGTTTGAAGCGTCGAGTCTGCTTTTTATAATGCTCCTATTGTTTTCGAACTGCTTGAAAACAGACGAGATATTGGCGGTGTCATCTTTAATAAAAGCTGTGTTGATCGTTAAAATAGAAATATTGTAGCTACCCGATCGGGATGGTGTCAGCGAACGGAAGCTCTCCAATTCATCGTCGTATCGGTATATTTCCTGAAAATTACCCGTCACAGTCTTCTTTGCGTCAAGCTGAATTTTTAGGTCCGTGAATGGCTCAATATTAGCCCTTAGCTGCAAATCTGTGGTGTTGTTCTGAGTAAAAGGCGCCGAAAGAGACGTGCTTTTGGCAATCCAGCCGTTTTCTGCGGCCCTGTACCTGATGGTGGGATCCTGGCTACCGAAGATGAAGTCAGTGCCAGGCGCATTAAAGCCGCTGTCCAGGCCAAATAAATAAGCCCTTGGCCTGAAGCCTGGCAGCATGGTGCCTTCCCTTATGCTGTACGTACCGTTGATTGACCTGACCGACATCAAGAGCCTCAACAGCCCTTTAAAGGCTTTATTTTCAGATTTCTTTGCCTCAGTAGTGTCAACTTTTGTCCTTGGTCCTTTGGGAGCAGGGCCTGTCGGTCGTCGTCTTGGTGGGGCATTTATCGTCTTGAAATACTGGACTTTATTATATAAGCCTACCAGGTCAACCTTTCCATTCAGAGCCCTTTCCCTTGTATTTTGGATGAGGTTACCCAGCGTATCGGCTTGCGTGACGGAACCGGCCGTCCATGTGTAGCCAACGGCATAACGCAAATCGGCGCTTACCCAGTCGGTGACGGGAAACTTGTCGAAGGGCAGCCTGTAGTTGGCGCTCGCATTTTGGTCAAAATTCTTCATACGGCCAAGGTTCTTCAAATTGGTCCAAATGGAATCCTTCGCAGCCTGTGTGCTTATATCACCCTCGGGCTCATCAATAATGGCCCTTGCTCTGGCATTATAGTCGAGCGTAAGACTTTTGAAAACACTCCATCGAACACTATATGACCTGTTGAAGGTGAAGTATTTTTCATAAAATGGATCGAGGCCTACCGTGGTTAGGTTGGCATTTCTTAACTGCGTTCTGGCAAACCGCCTGTCTAAATCGCCCCTGATGGAAATATTGTTAGGCAGCGGTGATACATTAATGTCTTTTATGAATTTTAGGTAGGGGCTTTTCAAGCCCTCCGAGTCCTTGAACGGCTCCAGCACCAGCCCCTGCGTTGAGTAGTTGTACCCAACTCCTCCCCTATAGTTCTTCAATAAATAACTCTCCGTATTCACGTTACTGCTCGTCACGTCGCTATAGGAGTAATTGACAGAGAAATTTTCTATGTCGTAAAAGTCCTGCCTGGCATCCGGGTTTACCCTTTCCTTTCTCACATTTGTAAAATTCAAGCTTCGTCGTGTAGCTTGCTCCACCACTATTTGCCTGTAATTGTCCTGCCCTTCCTCGGTATCAATGCTAAGAAGTGAGGCTTCCAGGGGTATGTCCGGATCGAGCGGATCCCATTTGGGTGTAGCCACGGTATTTTCGTAACTGGCAAACATAGGGATTTTGATGCCTGTGTTGCCCGGAAGCAACTTATCCACGTTCACATTGGCTGAAACATCATAGCTGATGGTTTCTTCCCTTGTTCTTTCCGAAATCCGCTGCTGGATCCCTCCAAAGCCTACGGTCGTGATTCTGGCTGAACCTGAGACGGTGGCAAAATCAGCTAGCTGCGCATTTAGCCTGGTGTTGGCTGCCCAGCCTTTGGTATTATCAAAATCGGTTACCCGCAACTCGTTGGCCCAAATACAGACAGATTTAGGCTGCTGGTCGGGCGACTCCGGGTTTTTCACACCAATCATCATGGTAAGCACAGAACTCATATCCGGTCTTCCTACAATTGTTACTTTGTAGTTCCCAACCTGCTCAGTATAGGGCAATTCCACGTTGAATTTCGACCGGTTTCGGGCCGATTTGACAGCATAAAGCTGGTTAAATTCAATATCTATTTCATTTTCGGCTGGCCAAACAAGGCGCTGTAGTGCTTCGCCCGAAGAGCCTTCTACATTAGAAGGAGTTACCTTCAAGGGCACCTCAATCTCATAGTAATTCTGGTCAAAATCCGTTCCGAACCTAATGAAGCCTGAAACATCATCATCGTTCAGCCCATCTCCTTCGGCGTGCAGGAACATTTTGATTTTACCGTAGTTGATCAGGTCAAAATTGACGTTCTTGAATATAGCCCTGGCGTCCCTGTCCTCAAGGTTATCAACGCAAACTTGAATTGATTGCTCATTATTTTGGCGCTGTATAACGGTGGTGTTGTCTCGGTCACGATTGATTCCCGGAGGTAAAGTGTAAGGCGACTTTCCCTCGCTGGCTTTGCTATTTTCCTCGATGCTTACCACCGAAATGGTAAAATCCGAAGTGTACTGCTCGGGAACTTCGTTGTAGCTTCTGTCATACAGGCTCTCAGTGAACTTCCGCCACTGGCTTCCCACCAGTTGAAATTTGGACATTCTCAATACGACGGGTTGCCTCCAGCCCGTCAAATACATCCTCATGTATTTGATACTTTTAAACCCCGAGATATCGCCCTGAATTCTACTGGGGTTTCGAACAGGGATTCTGAAAAGATACCAGGTACGTTCGCCGCCTTCACCACCCACTACCCGGTCAACAATATATCCTTTACCTACTTCAAGCTGTCCTTTTTTTAGTGGGATTTTGTATTCGTAATACTCCTCCAACTCGTTGATAGTGTTGTCTTTGTTCAAGTCCTCGTTCTCAGGCAGGGCGCTGCCCAATGGTGTGAAGTTCTCTCCGCTGGCAGTTTGGACGGGGGTGTTGCCATCCATGCCATTGTAGTTTTTGTAGCGTTCCAGGATCTTTGCGTCCCGGGCATCCTGCTCGGCTCCTAAGTAGTACTCAAAATTATCACCAGAGGGGTCTTCAAGGATCTTGTTTCTTGCGGTACCTGAAACTTGTAGTTTGCTCACGAAGCGGTCGTTAAAAAAACTGGCTTCTTCACTATTTTTAAGACCATCGAGACCAACATCCTGATTAGGTCTTGCAGAAGCACGATTGTCAAAATAGTCGGTGAGGTACTGCTGCTGCGTTACTCTTCCCCACTCAGTTGTTGTCAATTTTTCCGTCCCGCCATCGGCAGGCATTCCATTTTCAAACCCATGGAGTCCATCTTTGATTATATCTTCCGAGATGCTACCCAGGTTGAAGATCAGTTCGCCACCGGTAGTATTAGGCTGGTTAAACAACCCGTCGAGTACCCTGCCACGTCCGTCATTGTCGTCGATAAATGGATCCAGCATCCAGAATTCGATGTATTCGACGTTTGTCTTGTCAAAGTCTACGTCAGAGGTAATTGCCCTGGTAATACCTCCCCAGTTTGATTCGGGATTTTTAAGTAAGCCATCGGTGTCCAGGTCGGGGTTGTAATTGTATTGTCCTCTTTCTGAGGGGAAATAGGCGATGTCAAATATCGGTTCGTTGGTGTTAACTATATTCCGGCTTCTCTGAGAGTAGATTTCCTGAGGGATAATGCCAGCGACGTAGTGGTTGTCCTTGTCCTTCTCCGTAATGTTAGGGGGAGAGTTCGGCCCTCCGTTTCGATAAAAAACGTTATCGATAATATACCAGGCAATTTTTGCTCTTTTGAAAGCGGAGCCAAGCTTGTCACCCGTTTGGTTGCTTAAGTCAAACCGGTTCCCGGGTGTCTGCGGAGTGGCCCCAAGCTTCCAGGCCTGGAAATTGCCCATGTTGTAGGGTGTTACCGCCGACTCAAAGTCGTCGATGTAGGATGTACCTTCGCCACCTACCTCATTGGAAGTACCTGGGTTGATTTGGGCCACTTCACCAGTGAAGGTAATTCGGGAAGGCTCCTTGGTGTCTACGAACGGGAGTGCGTCGACCATTTTGGTCAGGAACCTCGACTCCTTGCTCCAGTTTAAATCGAAGCCGTACAGCGAGTTTTTTGTCGGCTCGTTGCCAACACTATATCTTGTAATGCCGCCAGGACGTTCGTTCAGGTGGAGCCACGTTGCTCCCAGGTTTAAGTTTTCAGTGATCTTATAGTCAAACCGTGTTCCGGTGAGCCACCTGGTTTGAAAGTTGAAAACATCAGCTTTTTCGTATGAAATATTGATCTGCTTCCCGGAGTTGAGTATGCCTTCGTTAATGATCCTCACCCTTCCCAGGTTATAGTCGACCGTATAATCCAAACCTTCGGTCAGCAGTGTGTTGCCAGCAGTGACTACAACAGAATTGGGTGAAATGCTAATGCCCGGCAACACGATTTCGTTGGATGCTCCCGCCTGAAACTTACCCAAAATGAAAAATTTGTTTTTGGACGACACCTGCTCAGCATCAGCTTTTGTTGTTCGGTAAAGGGTGTCGTAAGCATACTTCTGGATGAGGTTTTGCTCATTGTCCTTATCGAAGTATGTTTTTAGGGTTTTTCCAAATGGCTCAAGCACAGGAAAGATAATGGTTCCGTTCCTCGAGTCGATGGTAACTCCTTCGATATAGTCGAAGTTGCCGTCCCGTTGCGGGTCGTTGTTGGGGTTGAGCTGGTCAAGCTTGAGAAGGTGGATAAGCGGCTGGTCTTTCGTAAGAGCCCCCTCATGCAAACTTGGATTGTCGATACCCGTCAAGTCATCCCGATAATGGATTCTCAGCGTAAACCCCTCCCTATCCACCTGGCTGGCGTTCAGGTTATAGATGTTTTTCATCATCAAGTCCCAGGTCGGAGTCGATGTGTTGATCTTATTAGGGCGGAGCATTTTCAATAGCAGCAGCTCATTTTCCGACAAGTTCTGATAGTCCTCCATCAATTCGCCTACTTTAAAGGTTCGGCCGTTGTAGGTGTATTCGTAGGCTACTGCCAGCACTTCGTCATTTGTCAGTTTTCTAAGAAGGGAGATGTAACCAAGCTGTTTGTTCAGCACAAATTCCTTTTCATCAAGTCTTCTGGCGGAGGTGATTTTTACATAGTCGACGGAGTTCATAAAGTTGTAACTCGACTCCAGAATGCCATCGACCTGGTTGGCGTCCCTTATTGCACTGTTCGCCTTCAGGGACTTGAATAAGCCGTTGGCATCGTTGCTCGCCGGATAACTGGTTTGAACGGGACTCAAATTAGGGTTGTCTTTGCGGTAAGCTTTATCGCTTTCTCCAAGATCCTGAAAGGCTAGCAAACTCCTCAACGTTTGGGTATCTCCGTTTCTTTTCAGCACATAAATCTCGACCCTGGTTACATTCACGCCCGATATTACCTGAGGCAAGCTGCCCAGCCACTTTTCATAATTGTCTCTAAAAAAATGCCCTAGAAAAAAGTGCCTGTTATCGTCATAGTCTGAGCCACGTACTTCAAATTCCCGTCCCTGAAACCCGCTTTCCAGGGTAATAACATCATTTCGGCCCTGCTGGCGGGAGACGACACTTGTCACAAACAGCTTCCCAAACTGCAACTGGGTCTTCACCCCGAACAAGCTTTGCCCGCCGGAAATAAGGCTGTTGCTGATGGGCATGCTCACGTTACCCACCTCAATCTTTTTGATGATATCCTCCTCATAACCAGTGTACTCCATCTTTAGGTTATTCTGGAAATCAAAAGAGTTGTTATTGTCGAAGTTGGCTGTGATAGCGAGCTTGTCGCCAACCTTGCCGACCAGGTTAAGGCTTATCTGCTGATTAAATTCAAATCCGCCGTTTCTTTGCTGCCTGATTGGTATTTGCGGATTGTCTATCCTCTGCCACCTGCCTCCAAAATCCAGCGTTACAAACCCATTGGGCTGAATATCGACGTAGCTCCCACCAAAAATCCGGTCAATAAGAGGACTGGTATACAGCTTAGGTATAAGCCTCCTACCACTCACCGCACTTTCTCCATCGAGGCCCCTTGACCGGCTTCTCCAATACTCCCGCAGCATTTCTTCTTCCTTCCACTTGCTGAATTCCTCGAACGTCATGGTGGTGGTTGGCCGATAATTCACGTCCCCTATCCTTTCATAGATGGTGTAATTCATCGACGTGTCAATTTCTGCATCGAGTGTGAGGCTTGCGGGGTTTTTTAACTGAAGGGGGGAAGGGCTTATTTTGTTAGAAAAAGGGTCTCCAAATCGATCAATAGGTTCGAATGTAGGCGTCTTTGAGGGTTGGTAGGGCCCTTTGAGTGAGTCTGGTATGGTGTCTTGCTTAAAGAGAAAATACTTATCGGCGTCCTCCAATAAAAAAAAGAGCGCTCAGCATTAGCAAGTAAAGCGCTGAGCACAAGCGAAATACACAAGAGTACTAGAGTAGTATTTAAAAATCTCCTCCTCAAACGGTAAAATGGTAAAACCTATCTGGAATTTTTTAAGGCCAATCTGATCAACTCCTCTAAAGTAACTCCTCCACCCTTTTCTTTGATGATCAGATCGATATTTTTCTCTGCCTGTGCTTTAGGAAAACCTAAAACCAGCAAAGCTGATAACGCTTCATTTCGCAAACTATTGCTTCGCACACCCGTGCCGGAAGGAGATTTTTCAAAGACGTCCTCCTTCTTGAGTTTATCTTTGAGTTCCAGGATGATACGTTGCGCAGTTTTGGCCCCAACACCCTTCACTCTCTGGATCAAATTCACGTCCTCACTCACAATCGCCTCGTGAATTTCGGACGGCGTAAGGGAGGACAGAATCATTAAAGCCGTGCCTGGCCCCACGCCGTTGATAGAGATCAAATCCAGAAACCGTTGCTTTTCCTGCATTTCGGCAAATCCAAATAGAATGTGGGCGTCTTCCTTCACCTGGAGATGCGTTTGTAAGATGCCGCTCTCCAGATTCTTGATCTGGCTGAAGGTGTTCAATGAGATTCTTACTTCATAACCAATGCCGTTCACCTCCATCACAGTGTGATTCGGCTCCTTTTCGATGTACTTGCCTTTAAGGTATGTAATCATCCTATTGTTGGGCTTTTGCGCTTTGCGACTGGGCATCTATAACGGCAATAGCCACCATATTAAATATCTCTCTGATAGAGCTACCGACCTGCAATACATGGACGGCTTTGTTCATTCCTACCAGAATCGGCCCTATTGCCTCTGCTCCACCCAACTCCATCAACAGTTTATAGGCAATATTACCTGATGCCAGGTCGGGGAAAATAAGTGTGTTTGCCGAGTGCCCATTCAGAGAAGAGAATGGATACACCTCGCTGAGCAGCTCTGCATTCAATGCCACATTGGCCTGAAGCTCCCCATCGATGATAAGGTCCGGGTATTTTTTCTTCGCCAACTCAACTGCCTTCCTGGTTTTTTCAGGCACACCACCTCTTGAAGATCCGAAATTAGAATATGAAAGAACGGCCACTTTGGGCTCGTAGTCAAAATACTTCACAGCCCTCGCTGCCAGACCAACGATTTCAACAAGTTCCTCAGCCGTAGGATTAAGATTCACTGTGGTGTCAGCAAAGAAATACGTGCCTTTGGCATTGCTGATAATGTACATGCCCGCCACCCGGTTAATACCCTCCTCAACGCCAAGGATGTGAAGCGCCGGAAGAATGGTCTTCGGGTAATCGTTCGTAAGGCCAGAGATGAGTGCATCCGCAGCCCCGGTTTCAACCATCATAGCGCCGTAGTAATTCCGGTCGTACATCAGCTGCCTGGCATTGACCATGGTGATGCCTTTTCGCTTTCTTTTCTCAAAAAGCATGGCCGCATATTCGTGCCTTGTATCGGCTTCATGATAAGGATCAATGATTGGCGTGTCACGAAGATCAAGCTTGTTCTCGACCACCAAGGCTTCTATTCTGGCTTTGTTACCGAGCAAAATTGGGTAGCCTATTCCCTCATCAATCACCATTTGAGCAGCTTTCAATATCTTGGGATGATCGGCCTCTGCAAACACAACCCGCTTGGGAGCTCTCCTCGCCCTGGCGATCACTCTCGCCATTAAACGATTGTCAATGCCTATGCGGCTCTGTAGCTCCACCTTATAAGCTTCCCAGTCGTCAATTTTCACTCTCGCAACGCCTGAGTCCATGGCAGCCTTTGCCACAGCCGGAGAAATCGTAGTAATTAGCCTTGGGTCTAACGGTTTCGGAATCAGGTAGTCACTGCCAAAGGTGATTGGCTTGTTGCCATAAGCTTTGATAACCATTTCAGGCACAGCTTCTTTGGTCAGCTCCGCCAGCGCCTTCACGGCTGCCAGCTTCATTTCCTCATTAATGGCCGTGGCCCTTACATCAAGTGCTCCTCTAAAAATATAGGGGAAGCCCAACACATTATTTACCTGGTTTGGATGGTCGGAACGACCTGTGGCCATCACAACATCATCTCTGGTGTCCATGGCCAGTTGGTAGGGAATCTCCGGATCGGGATTAGCCAAAGCGAAAACAATAGGCTTGTCAGCCATTTTCTTCAGCATGTCTGGTGTGAACACGTCGGCGGTAGAAAGACCCAAAAACATGTCCGCCCCAACAATCGCCTCATCCAAGGTGTCAATTTTCTTGTCAGTAGCGTACCGTGCTTTCATTGACTCAGGGTCGATTTTGTCCTTCCTGAGCACACCTTTGCTGTCGAGCATCACGATGTTTTCCTTGCGAGCACCTAGGCCAACATAGAGATCCGTGCATGCCATTGCAGCGCCACCTGCTCCGTTGACTACTATTTTTAGCTCTTCAATCTTTTTTCCTACAACAATCAGCGCATTGAGCAAGGCTGCACTTGAGATAATGGCTGTGCCATGCTGATCGTCGTGCATGACAGGAATCTTCATTTGTTCCCTCAGCACTCTTTCTATTTTGAAGCTTTCAGGAGCCTTAATGTCTTCCAGGTTGATGCCACCAAAGGTCGGCTCCAGTGCCTTCACAATTTGAATAAACTTATCAGGGTCTTCTTCGTCCACTTCAATATCAAAGACATCAATGCCAGCAAATTTCTTGAACAGAACCCCCTTGCCCTCCATCACGGGCTTTGAAGCCTCCGGGCCAATATTGCCGAGTCCAAGCACAGCCGTCCCGTTGGAAATAACCCCTACAAGGTTGCCTTTGGCGGTGTACTTATAAACATCCTCTTTATTTTTTGCTATTTCTTTGCACGGCTCTGCCACGCCGGGCGAATAAGCCAAAGCCAGGTCAACCTGGCTGCTCATCATCTTTGTTGGACGTATTTCAATTTTTCCGGCGGGGCTGGAAGAGTGGTATTCAAGGGCGTCTTCCTTGCGAATTTTAATGGCCATAAAAGTTAGGTGTCAGGTTAATGGGTAAAAAGCAAAACTAATAGGGGCTATCTACATAAACAATTAACGACCAGCAGCAGGTGCCGCTGATTGGGCGGGTTGAAAAGACTGCAATATCGCTTGAAATTCATTGATATAGTCCCTTTTTCTATCCTTGGAAGGTGCATACACATACCCTTCGATGTAATAGAGCCTATTCAGTACCTCGTCCACGAACGTATAGCTGATAAAAGGCCCCCCATTGGTCGAATCGCTTGTCTTCCAGAGGCCCCTGGTTTCCACAGCGTAGCTCCCTTTAAAATTGATGTTTTTCGTTATAAATGGGAGTACATCCTGGTAGGTAATGTAGATATTGTCTTTCTCAATGTCACGCAAATACTTCTCAGTAATTCTCGACCTTAACGCAGTGATGTCTTTAAACACATCCTGATTAGTGTAAGGCTCATAGTAAACGAAGATCGTCTTGTCCACTTCTAAATCCAGCGCCCTCAGCCAAACAAAGTTTCCCTTATCTTGTGCTAGCTCGTAGCCATAAGGGATTTTGAGTTTAAAATTATGGCGATCATAAAGCACATCCGCCAGGTCCTTCTCCTGAATCTTGAAGAGGTCGGCTTGCAGCCTTTTGTTCTCCACGTCCTCAAAGTACTGCCGCAAAATGTCGCCATTTTCCCTAAGCTTACGGATCAGTGATTCATCATCTTTTCCGAACAAGTAGAGTATTTCCTGACCCCGGGCGTAATTGTCTTTCCTCGTAAAATAGAACAGGTTTGGGTCCTCGTTTATTTTCGACAGCGACTCTGCGGTGTAATAACCTTTCATGATCTTTCCTGCCCTCGTATTATTATTGAGCGTGGTGACAAAAATCATGTTCTTAGCACTCTTTAGCACCCCATTTAGCGATTTTGGTGCTACCTGCTTTAAATCAAAAAGTGGTTCCTCTCTATTCAACCCAGGAATAACTAATTCGAAGGTTCGCCTCATCTCCGTTCCCAAAGGCCCGTTCCACTGAGCGCTATCCATCACGAGAATGATTTCTGCTGCATCGCCACGAGCTACCTGTAGAAGAGAGTTACCGTTGTCCGACTTGTCTTTTGAACCACAGGAAGACAGCAGCGCTGAAAACAGGAAACAAGCGAATATAAATTGAACTGTACGAGTCATGAGATATTCTATTAAAATTCGTAAGGGCCTTGCGGCCCTCTAAATTAACAATTATAAACTTTTCGTCGCTACCCTGGACTACTCAATCAGTAGTTTTTGTCCAACATGTATCTTACTTGAACTCAAATTGTTGAGTTGCTTAATTTTTTCAATGGACACATTCCCATACTTCTTTGAGATGTCCCACAAGGTATCACCTGATTGCACCATATGATACTTTGACCCATCGGCACCCACCGATGCCGATATAACTGTGGACTGTGTAGGTACTTTGGCGATTGTGGAAGATGGCGTATAAAGGTTGGGCTTCGATTGATAATTGGGCAGCACCCAAATGTTGAGCGTTTGTCCCACCCTGATCATATTTCCTGAAATCCTGTTCCACTCCCTCAAGTCAGAAACTCTAACGTGATAACGCTGTGCAATAGTGCCCAATACGTCACCAGATTGCACCCGGTACCGGACATTTTCTCTTCCATAAGTACTGCCAGGCATATTCTGCGCCAATTTCTCTAAGTGTTCTTTTCCAACCTTACCGGCCGAGTCAAGCAGGAAGTCCATGTTTTCATAGACAAATTCCATTTTATCGGACGGGATTCTCAACGGATAGTTGCTGACTGTCTCAGGAATAACACCCCTGATCAAATGTGGATTCAGTTTTAGGATATCGTCGGCGCACAAACCTGTGAGGTTGGCAAAAGTTTCAATGTGCAAATACTGATCGATCATGACAGTGTCATAGGCCATCATATATTCCTTTTCATTGGGATACAGGTTATGAAACTCATTGAAATTCATTGTGTAGAGAATAGCGACGAACTGAGGCACATACGAACGTGTTTCTCTTGGCAGGTAGCGGTACACCTCCCAAAACGTCTTCTTGTAACCCGATCTTCTAATGGCCTTTCTTACGTTTCCGGGGCCCGAATTGTAGGCAGCAAGTGCCAAATCCCAATCCCCAAACATCCCATACAGCTGCTTCAAATACTTACAAGCCGCCTCTGTGGCCTTCTCGGGATCCATTCTCTCGTCAATGTACCAGTCTTGATGCAGCTTGTAAAAACGACCTGTGGCTGGCATAAACTGCCACAAACCGCCTGCACCAACTCTTGAGATGGCGTTGGATCTCAATCCCGATTCTACAATGGAGAGGTATTTAAGCTCTTCAGGGAGGTCGTATTCTTTGAGGTATTTTTCAAAAATTGGGAAATAAACCTCTGCTCTTTGCTGTACCGATCTGATGTAGTCACGGTTGCGAACAGTAAAATAATCGATGAAGGAAAAGACCCTTTCATTCAACTGAATTGGAACTCCTGAATTCAGACCGGCAAGTCTTTCTTCCACCATTTCGTAGGTGAAATCAGGAGAGTAATCGTAGGGGAGAATAGTTCTTGTGTCGACCACATCCAAAGACAGGGTATCTGCCTCAACTACTCCAAATTCGACATCACCCTGTCGGGCGTAGCCCAACAGACTGACAGAAAGTCCACAAACAATGGTCAATAGCTTTTTCATACAAATTCTTTTATCCCTTGTTCCTGGCATCAAGAATGTGCCTGGAAAACGCCAAAAGCTTTTCTTCTTGAAAAGCGTCAGCGATTAGTTGCAAGCCTATGGGCATTCCCTCATCGTCGTCGCCATACGGAATCGAAATAGCTGGCACTCCAGCTACCGATGCCTGCACGGTGAAGAGGTCGGCGAGGTACATTTCCAATGGATTTTTTGTATGCTCACCCAATTTGAATGCAACGGTCGGGGATGTAGGTAAAATAATAAAATCGTACTCCTTAAGTATATCTCTAGTTGCTTGTTGAATCAATTTTCGTGCCTTCAATGCTTTGGTATAAAAGGCATCGTAGTAACTGGCACTTAGCACAAATGTACCTAATAAAATTCTTCGCTGCACTTCTTTGCCAAAAGCCTCTGACCTCGATTTCTTATACATCGTCTCGAGATTCACATGCGATTTGCTCCGATAGCCGTATTTTACACCGTCGTACCTGGACAGGTTAGAGCTTGCTTCGGCCGTGGTTAGAATGTAATACGTGGGCAACACATAGTCGAGGTAATTGAACTCGACAGGCTCCACTGTGTGGCCATCCTTCTTCAGCCAGGTGATGGCATCCTCAACAGCACCTTTTACCGGTGCGCTTATTTCCGGCGAAGCCAACGGCTCCTTTAAATAGGCTATTTTGTATTTTTTATTATTGGAAAGAAGCGTTGAATAGGGCAGCACCGGTTCATGCGACACTGTGCTGTCATAGTCATCGTGGCCGGCCATTATTTCCAACACAAGTGCCGTATCTTCAATGGTGTGGGCAAAGGTACCTATGGTATCAAAGGAACTGGCATATGCCAAAAGTCCATACCTGGAAATTCTGGAATAGGTGGGCTTATAGCCTACAATGCCGCAAAAAGACGCAGGCTGCCTCACCGAGCCCCCAGTATCAGTACCAAGTGACAACAGGCACATGTCGGACTGCACAGAAACGGCCGAACCTCCAGAGGAACCTCCTGGCACCCGCTTTTCACCGGCAGCATTCACAACCGGACCATATGCGGAGTTTTCCGAGGACGAGCCCATGGCAAACTCGTCGCAGTTGGTTCTGCCAATGATGATTGCGTCTTCATCGAGCAACCTCTGCACGGCAGTACCGGTAAACTGAGAAACAAACCCTTCAAGGATACGGCTACCTGCCTGGAGCTTATGCCCCTTGTAGCACAGCACGTCCTTGAGGCTGATAACCATACCTGCCAGGCGACCTTGCCTTCCGGCACGGATTTTTTCATCGACGACATCTGCTTTGGCTAATGCCTCTTCAGCAAAAACTTCAAGAAAAACGTTGAGGTGACTTTTTTCGTTGATTACCTGCAAGTACTGCTCTACCAGCTGCTTGCAGGTGATGTTTCCAGATGCTATCGCCTTCTGAATCTCGGCTAGCGATCTATATGTTTTCAAGACTTAGGCTTATCTTCCTTTACTTCTTTTACTCCCTCTTGAATCTCATCTTTGATCTCCTTTGTCGCATCTTTAAATTCACGAATTCCCTTTCCAAGGCCTCTCGCAAGTTCAGGAATCTTCTTAGCTCCGAAGAAAATCAGGACGATGAACACTATAACTATCAACTCCCAGCCACCAGGCATCCCAAAGGCAAAAATTGTGTTCATAATATTATTTTTTAGTGTATTGTAATAACGTAAAGTTAAAGAGAATAATTTGGGATCAAGGGTTCATACTAGAAATATTTAAAGAAAGGCATCCCTCACTTTTTGGTCATGAGCCATTTCTCAGGGTCTAGCTTCTGGTTGTTCTTCCAAACCTGAAATTGTATCTCGGAGATCCCATCGGTATCGGTGAACACCTCCCCGACTATGTCACCAATTTTGACTTCTTGTCCCTTTTTGACATTTACTTTTTTCAGCCGGGCATATAAGGTATAGTAATCTCCATGCTTAATGATCACCACACTGTTCATTCCTGGAACAAAAGCCACGGTGGCTACAGTTCCATCAAAAACCGATTTTACGATTTCGTTTTGGCCGGTTTGGATGTCAATACCCTGATTGTCAACCTCCACGCCTTTCAGCACGGGATGTGGGTGCCTGCCAAACCGTGAGGAAACGAACCCCGACGAGACAGGCCATGGCAATTTGGTTTTGCTGCCTTCAAAATTTGAGGAAATCAGCGGGGAAGTAACCGGGCTTTTGGCTGCCCTCTCCTTTTCCAGCTCTGCTTTGATCAGCTCCGCAATAAGGTTATCCAGTTTGTCGATGGCCTGCTTCCTCAGCGCCAGCTCGTTTTTTAGCTGCTTTTCCCGGCTGCTCAAGTCCTTTATTACTGAGCTCTGCTTGTCTTTCAAAGCAAGTAAGCTCTTGTTTTCTGCCACCTGACTGGCCAACAATTTCTGTTGTTCGGTTCGCTTGGCTTCAAACTCTCTTTTCTGGCCATTTAGCGCCTCGGTCACCCTTTTAATCTGAACCGCCTGTGTTTTTCGTGCCTCAGCATACTGAGAAAGGTAGCTAAGCCGACGTAAAAACTGACTAAAGGTTTGGGCGGAAAACAGGAAAGTGATCCGATCGAACCCATGCCGTGACTTGGAGGCGGCATAGATCATTGAAGCATACTCTTGCTTCAGCGCTTTGAGGTCAGCGTCCAGTGATTTGACTACCTGATTCAATTCATCAATGTCAGAGCCCAACAGATTAACCTCCTCTGATATGGAGCCGATCAGCATTTCCCTGGCTTCTATTTGCCTTGAAATAGCGCTCAACTGGCCTAATGTGCTCTTTTTCTGCGTTTCTGTTTCTTGCAGAATGGAGTGAGCTTCTTCGATTCGCTTGAGGTTTTCCTGCTTCTCTTTTTCTAACTGGCTCTTCGATTTTTGAGAAAATGAGACCTGCACTGAGAAAATCAGCGCCAGGAGCAACAGGATCGACAAGCGACTACTTCCGCTCATACTTTTGGGGAATATTAAACGGGAACTTCATTTTTTTACCGTCTTCAACGTCCGCTTTATTGTGCTCAATTTCTATTTGTGTATTGAAAGCCTCCGATGTGCCTGGCTTATTGTACACCAATGAAATCAACGATTGGAACGGAAAAATATGAAATTCATCAACTACTTGAAAATCAGAGTAAGTAATATTCAACGTATTGGTGGTAGGCAGGTCAACAATCGACAGCTTCTCCAACTTGGAGGTTTTGGTAGAAATGTAGTTATTAAACGTAACCTCTCCCTCCTTTTGCTCCACCATGGCATAATCGGTCTCTCTCACCACCCTTTCATTTTCCTGGATATTTCTGGGTGGGTTTCCTAAAAAAATCGACTCAAGCAACTCGTAGTCAATATTGAAATTATATTTCTCACTGAGTGCAGCATAGGTGTACACAAAATACACTTTGTTGAGCCTGTCCACCACCACAAGTGAATCTTTGGTGATAATGCCCCGGGCAGCTTCTATGCCCAACGCAGGAGTAAGCGAAAACCAAATAATGCTGTCTTTTCTTATCCTGATATTAGCGCTGGCGTTAATTTTATTGTCGCCCTCTGTGTAGTTGATCTTAGTCTTTGTGGAGAAGTAGTCAAAGTTTATTTCCTGGACGTCCAGCTTGTTCCTCTCCAAAAAGTCGAAGTAGGCCAGCTTTCTATTGCAGGAAACGAAAAGGATCAGGGCAATTAAACCTGCTTGGGGCAGCAGTCTATTCTTCATATAGTTTCCGGTCGGCAATTTTCTTATCAATTAGTTTCGTGGTGTCCTTCATTGATTTTGCTTTTTTCCATTGCTCCACTGCATCATCAATCTTACCCAATCGAAAAAGTACATCACCATAGTGTTCAACGATTGTGCCACTAACATTTTCTGCGTCAGCCAGGGCCTTTTCAAGGTAAAATTTCGATTCCTTGTAATCACCTCTCACGTAGAGTACCCAGGCATGAGTGTCAAGATAAGTCCCATTATCAGGATTTTTCTCTACCAAACGCTTCGACAGCTCAAGAGCCCTGTCCAGTTTTTCCTTTCTCAAAGAGAGATAGTAGCTGTAGTTATTGAGAACATAGTCGTTGTCAGAATTGATTTTCAACGCTTCTTCATAGGCGGCGTCAGACTTAGGATAATCCTCCAAGCCATTGTAAGCATCGCCAAGCTGGCCTATAATGAAGCCTGAAAGGTCGGGGTCGGACATTGCCAACTTTTTTCCTGCTTCAAGGTTATTAACAGCCTTTCTATAGTCCTTTTTCACAAGGTAGGCTGTGCCCCCAAAATAATAAAGCAGCGCCTGATTGGGGAAAATTTCGATAGCCTGCTCAGCATGCTGGGCAGCCCCCTGATAGTCCTCCAGCTCCATTTCAATGGAAATTACATTTTGCCAAAGGTTATAGTTGGTGTTGTCGAGCTCGAGGGCCCTCAGGTAAAAACCTCTGGCTTTCTCCTTATTCCCCAGCCTAAACTCCAGGTCACCGGAAATGGCCTGCGCATCTACATTGTCGGGATGGGCCTCAATTAAATCTACAGCCAGCTCCTTGGCAGCGGTTTCAAGTTCGGGATTGGGAAGCTGAGCGATGTAACCAGCCAACAGCTGCACCTTGGCATTTACATTGAGCGAAGGATTAGAAAACGCATTGTGCAGCGACTCCATGGCCTTCTCCGTCTGCCCGCTTTTTCTATAAATTTCAGATAACCGGACACTGGCCTGCGCATTGGACGGGTTGTCTCTCAGCACTGCTTCCAGATAGGGGATTGCCTCTTTTTCTTTTTGATTTGAAATAAGCACTTCGGCGAGCGTAAGCTTATAGTCCGACTCGTCGGGGTAGGTTTCAATCAGCTTTTGACCTTCTGCGATGGCCAAATCTATCTTTCCCTGCTGAATAAAAATCTGCTGCTTTTGATAGGTGATCTCTTCCAATACGCCAAAGAAATCTTCGGCCCTGTTGTATACATCGAGGGCCTTATCAAGTTTATCCTGATAGATATACAATGCCGCCAAATCGAAAAGATACGACTCGTTGTTAGGCAGCGTGCTTATCATTCTTTCATAAAGGCTGGCTGCCTCCTGAAAGTTAGACATGTTGGTGTAAATCTCGGCTGTTAAAAGGAAGTAGTATTTGTTGTCACTGTCGAGCTTGATGGCTTCATTGGCATGGGTAAGCGCTTTTTCAAAGTCGCCGGACTCGGCCAGAATTTGTGCCATCTTGTAGTGAACACCCGAGCTTTTCGGGTCAATGTCGTTGGAGAGACTGAACAGCTCATAGGCTTTGGCGTAGTCCTCCAGCATAAAAAACTTCTCCCCTTCTACGAAATAATACTCTGCCTGAAACCTATCGTTTTCAGATATCTCGTTGGGCACACCCTCTCTGGACTTTTTCTTTTTTCCCTGGGCTTGCAAATCAAATGAAAGCACTGCCAAAAGAAGCGCAAGGGCTCCTGTGGCGATAACTCTTTTAACTATGTGATCTGCATTTACCATATTCTTTGTTTCAAAACGGACGCCGGGAATCTGTAATACGTCTAAATTTGATCTTTGGGTATCTTGATCCTTATATTTTTCGCAGGCGTCCGTTACTTTTTACCTGTACTTCCGTATCCACCCTCGCCCCTTTTTGTCTCAGTTAAGGCCTCGCTTTCAACCCACTCTATTTTTTCGTGCTTTGCTATAACCATTTGAGCCACACGGTCTCCATGCTCAATGACAACCTCCTGATTCGACAAATTTACCAAAAGCACCTTTAACTCCCCCCTGTAATCTGCATCGATGGTGCCAGGCGAGTTGAGAACGGTAATTCCCTGCTTAAATGCCATGCCGCTTCGGGGGCGAATCTGCGCCTCAAACCCAGCAGGCAACTCTATATAAAGACCGGTAGCCACCAATTTTCGTTCCAAAGGAGCAAGCCTGACACCGTCTTCTAAAACAGCTCTCAAGTCGAGCCCTGCCGATAACTCAGTCTGATATTCAGGAAGTGAAAATGGCGATTTGTTAACTATTTTTACCTTCATAAGTAAAACAAGGCTGCAAAATTAAGAAATAAAACGCTTAGGTCGAGGCAAATCCGCTCTTTCCTTGACTAGTACAATAACAATAAAGCACGCAACTGCCAGATTGTTTACAACCAGTTCCAGCAAAAATGAGCTGAAGTGCAATTGGCTTGACCCCAAAGCCAGGGTAGAAGAAAGAATCAAGTAGAAAAGTGCGTTGGATACTTTATAAGGAACCGGGTAGTATTTTTCCCCCAAGTAGAAACTAACTACCGCCATTACCAGAAAGGTCAGGGTCGTGACGACTGCACTGCCCAAATACCCGATAACAGGGATCAATAATACATTTCCGACGACAGTAATTAATGCGCCAAGCAAGGCAATATAGGCACCGTAGTATGTCTGATCGGTGAGTTTATACCACACAGAAAGGTTATAATAAATGCCCAGAAAAAGATAACCCATGAGCAAAAAGGGCACAATAAATAGTGCTTCACGGTATTCCGACTGACGAAGAAGAAGTCCCAGCCAATTTAAATTGACGGAAATGCCCAAAAACACCAATGCCCCGAAAATGACAAACCACTTCATCACTTTACTGAACAGCGCTGGGGAGTTTTTATCAGCGGCACTTGAAAAGAAGAAGGGTTCGGCGGCGTACCGAAAGGCCTGGATACCCAGGTTCATAAACACACTCAGCTTAAAACAGGCGCCATAAACCCCTGTGGCATAATCAGCGCCGCCGCTACCGTAGAAACCATCTGGTAACAGGTATTTAATCATCAATCGACCAAATGTCTCGTTGACCGTGCCTGCCAAGCCCATTACTCCCACTGGCAGGCTGTACGCCAATATTTGCCTGATCAATTTACGGTTCCAGTTGAACCTGGCCACCATAAGCTCCTTTGCCAGCAACGGCACCAGTAAGAAAGTACCCAGGAAGTTGGCAATAAAAATGTATTCGATACCAAGAGAGGAGTCGTACCATGGCGTTATTAGGGGTTTCAGGAAAACGAAAGACTCACCCGAAATGACTGCCGGAGCGACCACTAGCAAAAAGATATTGAGCAGGATAGTGACCAGGATGACGAGAATCTTAATACTGGCAAACTTGATTGGCCGGTTCTCCAGCCGAAGCTTGGCAAAGGGAATGGACATAACAGCTTCTACTGCCAGTATCGCAGCAAACCACCTTATCCACGACGAATGATCCGGGTATTCAATAAATGAAGCTATTGGCTGAGCAAAGGCCCAAAGCGCAATTGTGAAAATCAAGGTAGTCAGCACTATCATGGTCATTACCTGACCATATGTGTTCTGCCCTTTAGTAATGTCTCTGGTGGAAAACCTAAAGAAGGTTGTTTCCAGACCATAAGTATAAATAACAAGCAGGAATGCAGAGTAACCGTAGAGTATGGTCATTTGCCCATACTCGCCCGGCTCAAAAATTCCTGTGTAAAACGGCGTCAGCAGCCAGTTAAGCAGGCGGCCTACAATACTACTGACTCCGTATATCGCAGTTTGGCCTGCAAGTTTTTTCAATTGGCCCATATAAAGCCCGAAGTTACCCTATTCGCCTTTAAAAACAGGCTTGCGCTTTTCAAGAAAGGCAGTTGTCCCTTCAACGAAGTCCTCAGTGCCGCAGCACCTGGCAAAAGAATTGGCCTCTGTCTGATAGCCATCCTCATCAGCATTGTAAACGGCATTAACGCAGTCTATAACCATTCCGACTGCCAAAGGCGCCTTTTCAAGGATTTTTGCCATCAGGCTGTTGGTCTTTTCCATCACCTTATCGGCAGGAACCACATAATTTACAAGACCCAAAGTGAGCGCCTCAGCCGCAGAGATCATATCGCCGGTTAGCATGAGTTCGACTGCTTTTGCTTTGCCAATGAGTTGGGTCAGCCGTTGGGTGCCGCCGTAGCCAGGTATGATGCCAAGGTTGATCTCCGGCTGTCCAAACCTGGCGTTTTCTGAAGCCACTCGCATATGACACGCCATGGCCAGTTCACAGCCGCCTCCAAGGGCAAAACCATTAACTGCTGCAATGACCGGAATATGGCAATTCTGAATGAGGTCGAAGGTTTCCTGCCCATTTTCAGCAAATTTACGAGCATTAAGTTCGTTTATCTCTGAAAACTCTTTGATGTCGGCACCCGCCACAAATGCCTTCTCTCCCGCACCTGTGACAATAACACCTCTTAAATCTTTGGCATCATTAATCTCCTGAAAAGCTTGTTTCAGCTCCTCCATGGTTTGCTGATTAAGCGCATTCAGTTTGTCGGGTCTGTTAATAGTGATCGTCTTTACTGATCCGTTCTGCTCAACTAGTATATTTTTATAGCTACTCATAGGTTTCCATTTTAGGCTTCAAATACCGAAGCATTTCCGGCTGTATCGGACATCAAATAATTTACTTTTTTGCCAAAGTTCAAAATCTGCACTGCTAAGCTACACTCACACAGGCTCATTGGGTACTGCGAACACGCCATGTACCAAACACTTGCACCACTCAAACAAAAAGTTAGTTTTTATTCAATTTCTACATAAATCTTACATCCGGCAAAGGACAGCTAAATCCGGCCAAACGCCTTTCTACGTATGTTAAAATGAGGTTCAGAAAATAGGGCTTTCTATGAATGCTCCTAAAAAGTCGACAAATGCCTTTATACCTCACACAAGAAATTTTGTGGTGTGAAAGCGATGATAGACCTTTGTAATGTTCAAAAGGAAAGAGATTGACAACTATGAAAAACACTTCAAAAATCATTTTCACATTAGTAATTGCCGCCTTGAGCAACCAGTTTGCTGTAGGTCAGAAAGTGACAAGGGCACAAACTAAAACTAATGGCTTCTACCTTTGGACAACCAATGCCAACTGGACAGACAATACAGCTGTGCCGGTTTCCAACATTGGAGATACCTACAACTCAGGGGGCAACGAGCAAATCAGAATTGAAAAATATGTCACGAGAAATGGATCCCTGTCTTTCCGCAACATCGGAAATAACAGCAAGGAAATAGTTGTCAAGGATACGCTGGTGGTGTATGGCAATATGACTTTTGACGCAAACAGCTATAGCCTAAAACTTCTATCAGGCGCAGTGCTGATCGTTTTTGGAGATTTTTCGGCAGCCAACAAAGTTACGCTGGACAACGGAGGGCTTTTGATCATCGATGGCAACATGACACTGACTGGCGGAAATCAAGAATATACTGACAGCAACGGTGGAGTTGGCAATCTGGTAGTAACCGGTACAATCAGCGGAAATGGAGATACTGCAGCGGCTTCAGCCGATAATACCACATTGTCCACACAGTCAACTGGCATCCAAGATTTTGTGAACGGCGCCGGAGTTACTCCACTTCCCATCGTACTTAGCTATTTCAAAGGTGTAAACTTAAAAAATGAGGTTAAGCTTTCCTGGGAAACTGCTTCTGAAGAAAATTTCGACCACTTCGAAATACAAAGATCATTTGACGGAAAAGACTTTGAAGTGATTGCCACTGAGAAAGGAAATGGCTTTACATCTGAGAAACACCAGTATTCATTTACTGATACGACTCCTGAAATGGGTATCAACTACTACCGCTTGAATGCCATTGACTTTGATGGTTCTTCAGAAATATTTGAAACAATCGCTGTAGAGGTCGCTCCTGACTTCAGTACGGTAGCTATGTACCCTAACCCTAACAACGGAACCGAATTGCAGCTCAACATCCCTGAGGAGCTTCTTTACACCGCTTATAGCGTGACTATGACTGTATCAGATCTTCAGGGCAGAGTAGTAACAACAAGCGAAGTCACTTCGGCCCATGTTTCTACTACCTTCGACCAAACCTTGCCCACGGGGATTTATTTGGTAACCATCCAAGCCGGAAAGTATTCTTCTACCTACAGGCTAATGGTTAATCAAGGATAAGGTTGGCAAGAATTTCAGTTGTCATTCTTTTCAAATCATATTTCGGCTCCCAGCCCCAGTCGGCCCTCGCATGACTATCATCAATGCTGTTGGGCCAGGAGTCGGCAATTTTCTGTCTGAAATCTGGTTCGTACGAAATGCTGAATCCAGGCACTTCCGATTTTATAGCTTCGTAGATGTCTTTTGGAGCGAAGCTCATGGCGTGCAGGTTGTAGCTGGATCTGATTTTAATCTTTGAAGACTGCTCCTCCATTAGCTGAATGGTGCCATCCACAGCATCTGTCATGTACATCATCGGCAAGAGGGTATCCTCTCTTAAAAAGCAGTTAAAGTCTTTTCCCTCTTTCGCCTTATAGTAAATGTCAACTGCATAGTCGGTGGTGCCACCGCCTGGCTTGGCCTTGTAGCCAATAAGACCCGGATAACGGATACTTCTAACGTCGACCCCGTATTTTAAAAAGTAGTACTCGCACCACCTTTCGCCCGCCAGCTTACTAATCCCATAAACCGTATTCGGATTCATGATGGTGTTCTGGGGTGTATGATTAATGGGAGAATTGGGACCAAAAACGGCAATCGAACTTGGCCAATAAACCCGCTCCAGCCTTCGTTCTTTCGCTATTTCTAACACTGTTAGCAGGCTGGTCATATTAAGGTTCCAGGCAAACATGGGATCGGCTTCACCTTTTGCCGACAACACCGCCGCCAGGTGATAAATCTGGCCGACCCTGTATTTCACTATCAATTCCGCAAGCCTTTTGCCGTCCATTGCATCCAGGTGTTCAAAAGGCCCAGATAGCAGGCTTTCCTTGGGTGCCGAAACATCGGTTGCGATAACCTTGTCGTTTCCATGCCTGGCTCTCAGCGATTCCGTCAGCTCCGTGCCAAGCTGGCCGCAGGCACCTATAATAAGGATCGTACTCATTCGTAAATTTTGAAGGGTTAATGTTCTGTCGGCAAAATTAGTAATATTGAGTACAAGCAAAAGCGCTTTCGACAAACACATTTTACCGCTGTCAATTACCTGCTGCCTTACTGAAAAGTTTCCTGTAGCCACCGAAAGCACTTATATTTGCCGAAAGGAAAAACCATGACTTTCAAAGAGTACCTGACTTCAAAAAAAATAGATGCCAAAGGATTCGCTCTGGGCGAATCGGAGCGTTTCATGGAACTCAAAAATATCTTTGATCAGGTTCACCCGGATAGCTTTACTGCTCAAAAAATCTTTCTGATCAATGGAATAAGAAGGAAATACCCCTTTGTGGAAACGGCTGAGGAAGCAAAGAAAGAAGTGTCCAAAGCGAAATTGATGAAGCCCAAACTTAGCATTACCCCAAAAAATAAGGAATAAGAAACTATGTACGATTCATTAAAGGAAAAACTGACCGCCGAACTTGAAGAGATTAAAAAGGCTGGTCTTTACAAAACAGAAAGAATCATCACCACTCCTCAGGGAGCTGATATCAAAACACAAGACGGCCGGGAGGTGATCAACTTTTGCGCCAACAACTACCTTGGGCTGTCGGCACACCCAAAAGTGCTGGAAGCGGCTAAAAAAAGTATCGACTCGCATGGCTTTGGCATGTCTTCAGTCAGATTTATCTGCGGCACACAAGACATCCACAAAACGCTGGAGAAAAAGATATCGGAATTCCTGGGCACTGAAGACACCATTCTTTATGCGGCAGCTTTCGATGCCAACGGTGGAGTTTTTGAGCCCTTGTTTGGGCCTGAAGATGCTATTATATCTGACGAGTTGAACCACGCCTCTATTATTGACGGTGTAAGGCTTTGCAAAGCACAAAGGTTTCGCTACAAGAACAACGACATGGCCGACCTTGAGGAGCAACTGAAAGCAGCAGCGGGATGCAAAAACAAAATTATTGTTACCGATGGTGTTTTCTCAATGGATGGTACCATTGCCAAATTGGCTGAAATTTGCGACCTGGCCGATAAGTACGGGGCAACCACCATGATCGACGAATGCCACTCAACCGGCTTTATGGGAAAAACAGGTCGTGGCACACACGAATTCAGAGGAGTGATGGGCCGCATCGAAATTATTACCGGCACTTTAGGCAAAGCTCTTGGGGGAGCATCAGGCGGCTTCACCAGCGGAAAAAAAGAGATTATTGAGCTACTCAGACAACGCTCCAGGCCCTACCTTTTCTCTAACACGCTGGCGCCAAGCATCACCGGTGCCTCCATCGCCGTTATCGACTTGCTTTCTGAAACCACTCAGTTGAGAGACAAGCTGGAGGCCAACACCAAATATTTCCGTGAGAAAATGACCGCCGTCGGTTTTGACATCAAGCCTGGCGAGCACCCTATTGTGCCCATCATGCTTTATGATGCTGTGCTTTCACAACAATTTGCTCAAAAGCTGCTCGAAAAAGGTATCTATGTTATTGGGTTCTATTTTCCCGTGGTACCCAAAGGAAAGGCGAGAATTCGGGTGCAAATTTCTGCCGTCCACGAAAAACATCACCTCGACAAAGCCATTGCCGCTTTCACCGAAGTGGGAAAAGAATTGGGCGTTTTGAAGTAGAGCCTTTTTTCGTAAACCTCATAACTAAGAAAGCCGATCGTTGGAACGACCGGCTTTCTTAGTTATACACTGGCCTTGGTTATTTTTTCTTTATAGCCTTTGTCCATACAGGAATCTGCGTATGGTTGATTACATTTTTAGAGATCATTCCTCCAAGTAGTACCCCAAGTCCTTTTCGGGGGTGGGTAGCCATGGCTATTAAATCAGCATTGTTTTGACCGGCAAATAGCAGAATGCCTTCCGCTTCGTCGGGATCATGAAACGTGTTCACTGTGTAATTTTCAAGCTTAAAATAATCCGCAAACTTCTGAATTCGCTCCTTCACTTCTTGGTCGTTGACCCAAACAGGCTCAAACACCTTTAATATATGAAGTTTTGCTCCGTACAACTTCTGAAGTGCTTTCAGGTCATTCATGATAACACCCTGCTCTTCCCGCAAATCTGACGCATACACAATATTCTTGATATTTACCAAATCCCGCCTGGCCTTCACGGTTATCACTGGCACGCTCGAAAACCGGCTTAGTTTCTCCGCATTAGAGCCCACAAAAACCTCGTCGAGACCGGAGGAACCAGAGGAGCCCATCACTACCAGGTCTGGCTTTTGATGCTCAATCACCTCAAATATCTTGTCAAAAGTCTTCCCAATTTTGACATCGAAGCTCATGGAAACCCCGGCATAGGCAGGGTCGGCCACCAATGCTTTCAAGCGTTCTTCGGTTTTCCTTATCAGTTGTACAATATAGATGTTCTCCTCAGGGGAGTAGCCGACTATACCCATCGTATTAAAACTGTAATCATGCGGATCTTCAATCACATTGACAAGGACTATCTCAGCACCTTTTTTTTGTGCCAATGGATAGGCCGACTCTAGGGCAAAGGTTGCTTCTTTAGAAAAATCAGTTGGGATGAGTATCTTTTTCATGATAGTGCCAATTATTACGAAGGATAAAGCTAAATAACGTAATATTTTGCATTTATGACATTCACCCGGCTGACCTGCTGAACTTTATCATTTAATCGGGGTTGAAAATATCTTAAGATAGTTATTTTTGGCAAATGAAGAATTTTGTAAAAAGCTATTACCTGGAATCTTTTGTTTGCTTTTTAATTGCCAATCTACTGTCTATTGCTGCCTTTGCTCAAGAAGCGCACTATCCCATTGTGAAAGGTCATGGCGGAATCTTTGACATTCAGGAAGCAACAGCGTTCCCCGACCCTACTCTACAGTACAAAATTGTTGTGGATATCAAAGAGGGAGCGGGTGGCCACAAATCGATCAACGCATCACTAAACAACCTGGCCAGAATTGCCAACCTGCACGGGATGGGGGGAGTGCCGAAAGAGAACATTGATATTGTGGCAGTTATACACGGAGAGGCGACCATATCTATTCTGTCTGACATCTCTCACGAAAACAGATACGGAACGCCCAATCCAAACACCGACCTTATTCGTGCTCTCTTAGAAGGAGGAATTAAGCTATTTGTGTGCGGGCAATCGCTGAGAGCAAGGAAAATTGATGCCAGAGAGCTAACTCCTGGCATTGCCATCAGCCTTTCGGCCGTTACTTTGGTGACAACTTATCAACTGAAAGGCTATGCTGTGCTTAGTTATTAGCCTATGCGAAAGTTTTTTTTAACCACTCTGCTCATTCCGGCACTGGTAGCAATGCTGGGCTCATGTGGCCCTAATAATTCCAGCAAGGAATCAGCTAGCCAGCCAGCCGCCTCTAAGCCAACCTCACTCACGTCTATCTCTACTTCGCAGGGGCCATTAACACCCCAAAGCACTCTTGACATCTCCGTGTCAATCAAGGGTGACTCCGTACAACTTGATTCCGTCGTCATTTTTTTTGAAGCCGTCCGTCTTGCCTCTTCGCAAGCTACGAGCCTGTCTGCGTCGTTGGCACCGCTTCCTTTGGGTAAACAAACACTAACGGCAAAGCTGTTTCTGAACAATGGCGTAACAGAGCAGCACGCCCTTCCCCTGACCTTGCTTGCACAAACGCCACCGCAAAAATTTGATTTCAGAAAGCTCGAAACTTACACTCACGACCCCGATGCCTACACGCAAGGTCTCCTTTATCATGATGGCTTCCTTTATGAAAGCACAGGGACAAGGGGTGAGAGCACGCTTCGAAAAGTCGACATTTTAACAGGGAAAGTGCTGCAGCAAACACCGCTGGATAGCAGGTACTTTGGCGAAGGGCTTGCTTTTTGGGACAACAGCCTGATCCAGCTTACCTGGACGTCAAACATCGGTTTTGTGTACGACATAGAAACCTTCGAACAAAAGAGAACCTTCAACTACCCTACTGAAGGCTGGGGGCTCGCATCGACCGACACGGAACTCGTGATGAGCGATGGCACGGAGTACCTCTACTTTCTAAATCCGGTAACGCTCGCAGAAACAAGGAGGATTCAGGTGTACAATCACCAGGAAAAGATATTGTACCTGAATGAGCTTGAAGTAGCGGGAGGCTTGATTTACGCCAATGTGTACCAGACAGATGTGATTGTGATGATTGACCCGGCCAGCGGTGCGGTGGTAGGCGACGTTTCCCTCGAAGGCATCTTCAACAAACAAGGGTATAGCAGAAGGCTCGACGTGCTGAACGGAATTGCCTGGGATGAGAAAGGGAAGAGACTCTTTGTTACCGGCAAATGGTGGCCCAAATTGTATCTAATCGAACTGTTCAAAATTCAATCATAAATCAACTAAATTATGAGTCTAGACACAGCAACTGCCAGGGTAGTGGAAATGGCAAAAGAAAACGGGGGCGCCATTGGCAACTCAGTGAAATTTGCTTTTCAGGAAGGAGTTATTCTTTTGGACGATACTGTGAGCCCAACAAAAGTTTCTAATGACGACACTGATGCCCAGTGCACCATTAAAATGGAACTTAAAGACTTTGTGAAGCTACTTGACGGAGACCTGGACCCGATGAGTGCATTTATGGGAGGTATGATGAAAATTGAGGGCGATATGACCATTGCCATGAAATTGACCTCACTTTTTTAAGAATTGGCCGAAAAGTTTGCTTGAAAGCTTTCGGCACAAAGTAGGCGGGGCGTTGTGTTTTGAAGAATAACCAACCCAATAGTTAAATGAGACAATTAGTCAAGAAAAAAGGAGAACCGATGTACGGTATTTTCACGGCAAGGGGTCGTGATGCCTCCCGGCTGGAGCAGCTAAGCGACTGTGTGTTTGCCCTGGCTATTACTATGTCTCTTTTGTCTACCCAGGCGCCCCGAAACTTCGACGAGTTGACACTTTTTATTTCAGACGTAGTTCCGTTTACATTGAGTATGGTAGCGGTTATGTGGATTTGGCATGGTCACTACCAGTTCTTTATGCGTTATGGGCTAAGGGACATCAGAATCATCGTGTTGAATACCTTCATGATGCTTATCGTATTGTTCTTTATATACCCACTCAAATTCCTCAGCACCTGGCTGGTGTCCTACTTCACACTTCTCGCCAAAGCGCTGCTGATCAGTAATGAATACTTCAGAGAGCTGAATCAAATGGGCACGCAGATGATCCCCTGGAGCGATATGCCCGAGCTGATGATTATCTATGACTGCGGCTTTCTGTCGATATACATAGCCTTCGTTCTAATGTATCGGCACGCTATCAAAAACGGTGATTCCCTAAACTTAAGTGAAGCGGAGGTCCACGCTACTAAATCCATTATCGCTCATTACACTGGCATAGTCGCTATCGGCCTCATTTCATTGTTCATTGCCTTACTTGGCTTCCTGATCGACTGGGAGTTCTCCGGACTTTTTGCCGGGGTTATCTACGCTTTGATTGGGCCTGTCTCCTATTTCATAGGACGTAAATATGATAAGCCACCCCTCAACTCCACGAGTGACCATGCATAGTTGCCTATCATATGTCCATAGTCCCCGCCACATTTGATCAAAGGCTGCTTGCTCAGTCCATCGATATCACCTTTCTGCTCCCTTTTCTATTCATACTCGACGGACTTTGGGAAACAGACTCTAACTGGTTTTGGGCAGTTTGTATTTTATTGTACCACGGCTATGCTGTGGGAATGGAGGCATCGGCACTCAAGGCCACGGTAGGCAAAAAAATGGCGGGATTGAGCGTACGAATGGACGACGAAAGACCTGTTGATCTTAAAAATGCAGTTGTGAGAAATTTGTGCAAATGGGTTTCGCTGTTGCCCATTTCAGCTGGCTTTTTTATGATCTACCTACGGCGTGATGCCAGGTCATTTCACGACATCATCTCCAAAAGCAAAGTGGTGTCGAGTTCCAATTAACCACCCAAACAGCCAAATCAAAAAGTAAAATAATTAGTTGGATAAATTTAATAAAACAACGTAGTTTCGGTGTGGTTTAAACGACCCACCTAATATAAGGAATAAATCTATTCACCATGGCGAGATCAGGCGTTAAGCAATTTGAAGAGTTTTTTGAAAAGATCATTTTCTGGGGGCGCTGGGTACAAGCTCCTATGTATCTGGGGCTTCTCTTCGGTTCTTTTATGTATCTGTATAAGTTTTTCGAAGAACTCTATCACCTTTACGATGGGGTGGTTAGCTACACAGAGGCTCAGGTGATGCTTGGCATCTTGGGTTTGGTAGACATCAGTATGGTAATGAACCTAATTGTGATGGTCATTGTCGGTGGCTACTCCATTTTTACCAGTAAGATTGACGTTGATCACCATGAAGATAAGCCGCAATGGCTTGAAGACCTTGATGCCGGCAAGTTGAAAATTAAGCTGGCTTCTTCGCTGGCATCCATTTCAGGTGTTCACCTGCTCAAAACTTTTATTGATGTTAGAGGTGCGAGAGACATGGAAGGCAATGAAGGTATCGTAGTCGAAATCGCTATCCACCTAACTTTCATCGTTTCTGCTTTGCTTTTAGCCTACACTGAGAAAATCCAGCACTCATACCATGGTCATGGCGCTGCTGAGGGTGGTGATAGCCACTAATAAAAACCCATTGTAAAATATTTGTCAGGGCGCTGAATTCTTCAGCGCCCTTTCTTTTTCACAAAAAAAGCCACCTTTCGGTGGCTCTCATTTAGATTAGGTTGGTTAAATACCTATTCAATTTAGGTAAATTATTGAATATCCGAAACAACCTAACTCGTTTTCCTCTCGGGTTATTACTCAACCAGGAGGCTATATCCTCACTCGATCAGCTGAATCTGTGCCTCTTTTACTTTTTCTTTATAGGTGCCCCAATCAGTCTGCACAAACTTACCAATGTCGGCTATCGGCGCTTTCACGGCCTCTTCGGCCTGCTTCAAAATCGTCTCCTGCGTCGGGGTGGCAACCATATAGGTATCTCCAAGGTGATTGGCTGCAAGGTTGATGATCGCCTCCACAGTTGTGGGATCTCTATATATTCCCTGCATGTCCTCTTTACCAAAAATAGGCTCCCTTAATGCTTTCACCTTTGCTTTGATGTCTTTTCCGGCCCTTTTAAGCGCTTTAGAAGCATCATCTTCTCTATCGGCCAGTAGCTTATCAACCCTCTCAACAGCAGCCAACGCTTCCCTAAGGTTATCCACGGCAATAGTTAGCTGGGTCACGGAAGCCTCCCACCGCTTGATCATAGCCAGCTTTCTCTCTCGTTCCTGAGGGGTTATTGGTGTTACCCTTGGGTCGCTAAGAACTTTCACCTCCTTTGTCACTATTTCTTCACCATGAACCACTTTCACAGTATAAGTGCCGGGCACGGCGGTAAAGCCACCACTATCGGCAGTTCCCGGCTTTGGCTTTGATGTGTCCGGTTTTCTTACTTCTTTGTACCGAAGGTCCCACGAGGTTCGGTTGAATCCTTTTTTGGCATCGGCATACAGCGTACGAACAACCTGCCCCTCCTGGAGTATTTCTATCTTAACACTATCTTTTTTTCCGGCCGTCTCTTTCACGTAAAAGGAGATCAGGGCTCCGTAAGGTCTGTTCTCACCAGCAAAAAGTCCGTCACCAGTGGCACTGTATCCCTTAGCCCCTCTTGTGGTGCTTGCTGCATAAGCATCAGGCACATCAAATAACGCTAATGGCTTGTCGAGCAATTGCTTTCCCTGGGTAGCCAGTGCTCTCATCGGGCGAATATCGTCGAGCACATATACCGAACGCCCGTACGTGCCAATTACCAGGTCATGATCTCTTGGATGAATGACCAAATCCATTGTCGATGCCGTTGGGTAGCCATTTTCCCACTTCACCCAGTTGGAAGCGCCATCAACCGTCATATACAGCCCAAATTCAGTTCCGACGAACATAAGCCTGGGCTCGATCGGATCCTGTACAAAGGAATGAACAAACCCTCTTACGGAGTTTTCATTCACCAGACGCTTCCAGGTCTTCCCATAGTCTTTCGTTTGAAACACCCATGGCGCCCAATCATTCCTCCGGTAGTTGTTAATCACCACGAAAGCTTCCCCTTCATTGTAGCTGGATGCGTGCACCTGATTAACCCAGGAACCAGCAGGAACTCCTTTAATGTTCATTGCAACGTTGGTCCAGGTTTTTCCCTTATCTCTCGTTAGCTGAACATTGCCGTCGTCGGTTCCCACCCATATTATGTCCTTGCTGAGGCTACTTGGCGACACCGCCAAAATCGTTGTGTGGTTTTCTGCGCCTGTTACGTCATAGGTGATGCCCCCACTTTCGAGTTGCTTTTGCTTTGCAGGATCATTGGTGGTGAGGTCGGGCGAGATAATCTCCCAGGTCTTCCCCTTGTCTGGCGAATAATGCAGAAACTGACTTCCCATATAAACGCCGTTGGCGTTGTGTGGATCCCTTGCTACGCCGGCATTCCAGTTAAATCTGAGAAAGGTGCCATCAGGGTGCACAGGCTGCCTGAACTCGGAGTCGCCTGTTACCTTATCATATAGCTGAATATTTCCTTTTTGTGATTGAGCAAATCCGTACCGTGAGTTTTCCAGGTCCGGAATCACATCAAAACCGTCGCCTCCACCTATGCGGGTCCACTCAGAGTTATATATGAGGTTATTATTATCGCCCCTCCCTCTGACATACACACTGCTCGGCCCCGTCCACGATCCATTGTCCTGCAAACCACCATATATATTGAACGGAATATCGTTATCTACACTGACGTGATAAAACTGCCCTAAAGGCAGATTCTCGGGAAAATACCAGGTTACACCTTTGTCTCTGGTTACACCCATTCCACCGTCATTTCCGATGAGCATGAAGCTTGGATCATCGGGGTGAATCCAAAAGGCGTGGTTATCGCCATGAAGCAGACCCACATTTGTGAAGGTTTTGAAAGTCTTTCCACCGTCCTCGCTTACTGTGGTGCCACTAAAAATATTGTAGATTCTGTTCTCATTCGATGGGTCTACATAAATCTCCGCATAATAAAACGGCCTGTCTCCAATATTTTTGGTGGTCACCAACTTCCATGTAAACCCACCATCTTCCGACTTGTAGAACCCGTTCTTTTTTGCCTCAACAATAGCGTAGACAACCTGTGGCTTTCCCGGCGCTATTGCCAGTCCCATTTTACCCAGCTCACCTTCAGGCAGTCCATCCTCACTGGTAATCTTTTTCCAGGTTGTTCCTGCATCCATCGTTACATACATTCCTGAGCCCGCACCACCAGACTTAAAGAACCAGGGCCACCTGCGAAACTCCCACATATTGGCAATGAATTTATTGGGATTGGTTGGATCACGCACCATCTCACCTATTCCCACTCTTTCATTTACGTACAAAATTTTACTCCAAGTCTTGCCCCCATCCGTCGTCTTATACACACCTCTGTCGGGAGTGTCTTGCCAGGCAGACCCCTGCACACCGACGATCACTACCTCGGGGTTGAAAGGATCAACAAAAATCCGGTGAATATTGCGGGTGTTTTCCAACCCCATGTGCTTCCAGGTGGTGCCACCGTCATTCGACATGTATACCCCATTTCCTGAGTTGTGGCTGTTTCTGGGATTCCCCTCCCCCGTGCCAACCCAAATAATATTTGGATTTCGCTGGTAGATGCTAATTGCACCGATGCTGGTTACCGGTTGATCATCGAAGATTGGTGTCCATTTATAGCCTCCGTTCTCTGATTTCCACAGGCCGCCAGAGGCCGACCCAACGTATATAATGTCTGGGTTGGATAAGTCGACATCGAAGGACGTTACTCTCCCACTCATTCCAGAAGGGCCGATGCTTCGTGCCGACAAACCCTGGAACAACTCACTATTGATAGCCTGAGCACTAATTAGCCCCGGCAAAAAAAGTAGAATCAGGCTTAACTTAAAGAAAATTCTATCCCGCATAATATTGAGTTAGTTGATATGCGACCAAGTAAACACCAATCGGCTGTCCATAAAAAAGCTAATTATATGAGTGGTGATCCAGGCAGCCCACCGTTGGTAAATGTATTTTTCTGTTCGTCAGCCACTTACAGAGTGGCCTACCTACTGGAAGTTTAAACATTCGAAGAATAGTCCTTCAGGTCAGAGTGAGGACAGCGCTTGAAATTTGCACCCTGTCGGAGAAAATAATTTTGGCTCACTATTAAGAATGTTCGCATTCTGGCATTCAGGTAAAGTAATTCTGACAAAAAACAGAATCATATTCTGAATCAAGTCCTTCTAAAGGAGGAAACTAGTATGAGAAACAGCGGCATTCGTTGGTGTAAAAAATTGTACTTTTAAAATATATTCATGCAATAAGATGGGGGTACTCAGTGGTTTTACCCATCGATAGTCCGTAAAATACCTTACTTTACGATCAATCAAGTGTCGCAATATGTATCATAAAATCAATAAAATGTTTCAATTGTTAGATAATACGCAAAAAAAGTCGGCTAGCAAACGTTTTCGTTTTGAAGTATTCAAAAAATAAAGAAATAATACTTTTCTTATATTCAATTTAGTCTCAATATTTTTTATTTAAGATTTGGTTAACGATATTTGTAGCTGACTTAAGGACAAAATTCGATTTTGCCTACTAGTCTTTGATGTTAAACTGTAAACTATAAGCTTTATGAAAAAAGGATTACTTCTTGCCGCCATGTTCGTTGGACTGTCTTTTGCGGGATACTCGCAGGAGTCGGATGTATTCTCTTTTAACTTTGTGGAAGACAAGCTGGATGACAGCAATGTAAATATGGCCGCTGTTGGCGGGCACTATCTTGGGTCAGACATCGCAGTGAAGCTGGAGCTTCTTAAAGACTCTTACACTTGGAAAGAAGAAGGCACTCCAAATAGCCCGACTACCAAAACTGTTGTTGAAAAGCCAGCGATTTACTACTCTCTTAAGAAACTTGATAAGTACTACAAGAAAGCTATAAAGAAGGGTGATGTGACTGAAGAAGCTGCAAGAGACGAATTTGTTAAAGCTCTTGACATCGCTTTGTTCATCAGATACCAGGAAACTGCCGCTTTCGAAGACAAGCTTAGAGAGCTAAAAGAAGAATCAGACATTGCTCTACTTTACACCAAGAAGGTTAAATTGGAGTTCTAAAACATTTAAGATAACCTGTAAGAGGGTTTTACTACTATCGATCAATCGTAGACAAAGGGGTGAATGCCCCTTTGTTCATTTACAGCCGCCTGGCATCTTTTAGTATGAAACTGAGCTGGTAAACATCATCAGCATTGAGCTCAAGCGTTCCTTCAAAAGTTAGCTCATCATCCATTTTCAGCCCTTCCAACTTCTTCGATGGAAATACCATCATCACCGACTCAGGCCCTGCTTCACCACAGAAAAAGCAGGTTGCCATTGGATATCTTGACAGCACTATTCCGCTGGACGAGAGGTCAATGGGAAGGTAATAGCCTTTGACGATATACTTCTTCCCCTCCATGCTAAGTAGCTCATCGCCAAATTGAGGAACATAGAACGACGCTTTCTCTTCATCGATATACTTACTTTCAAATCTCACTCCTTCAAAGACTTTCCAGAGGTTTGGACTCTGAAGCGGCGATACCAAAAGGATGACGCCCAAAAATAGCTGCAACATAAGGGTAATGTGGTTACTCCGGCAAAGATAGGCATCAACTTCGTGGCGCTAGCCCCACTAAAATAAAAAGGCAGGAAGGTAAAAACCATCCTGCCTAGTTCGTATTAGTCCTTTAACTTTGATTTATACCATTGCTTTGTCCTTGGCATTGATGTTTTCAGAAACGATCTGACCATCGAACAAGTGAATGATTCTGTGAGCATATTCTGCGTCTATAGGAGAGTGAGTCACCATAATTACTGTAGTTCCTCCCTCGTTCAAATCGCTCAGCAAGTTCATAACTTCCTGGCCATTGGCAGAGTCAAGGTTTCCAGTAGGCTCATCCGCAAGAATCAGCTTAGGTTTTGCTACCACTGCTCTCGAAATCGCCACACGCTGCTGCTGACCACCTGAAAGCTGCTGAGGGAAGTGGTTCTTTCTGTGCATGATCTTCATCGACTCCATTACTTCTTCTACCCTCTTCTTGCGCTCAGCTGCAGAATATTTTAGGTAAATAAGCGGAAGTTCAATGTTTTCATACACTGTGAGTTCGTCGATCAGGTTGAAGCTTTGGAACACAAATCCAATATTAGCTTTTCTCAAATCTGCTCTCTGGCGTTCCGAGTGCTTCGAAATCTCCTGACCCATGAAGTGGAAATCACCTTCAGACGGGTTGTCAAGCAGGCCAATGATGTTAAGCAAAGTTGACTTACCGCAACCAGACGGGCCCATGATAGCTACAAATTCGCTCTCACGTACTTCAAGATTAACTCCAGCTAAGGCAGTTGTTTCAATCTCATCTGTGTAGTAGAACTTTTTCAGTCCTACCGTTTTAATGACAGTTTTAGCATTTTCCATATGTATATGGTTAGAATATTGGTTTATTTTATTTAAAAACTAATCGATCCTTATCCTGATAACCCTCGTAGGAAGAGACAACAACTTTCTCTCCTGGTTGCAAGCCTTCTAACACCTCGTAAAACCGTGGGTTCTGACGTCCCAATCTAATGTTCCTGCGTGTCGCAAAATCGCCGCTCGCATCCACTACAAATATCCAATTGCCACCTGTGGTCTGATAAAAACTTCCTCTTGGAATCTGTATTGCCTGAATATTCTCGCTTAGCTGCAAGCGAATCTGAAGGGTTTGTCCTCTTCTTATGCCGTCCGGCACGTCTCCTTCAAAATACATATCCACCTCAAACAGACCATTTCTTACTTCGCCGTAGTTCTTCATGATTGTGAGCTCATAAGTCCCTCCCGCAAAGTCGAATGTGCCTTTCAGCCCTTCGTATATTCTGGCCAGGTAGTGCTCATCAATTTGCGCCCTTACCTTAAACCCATTCGTGTCATCAATCTGGCCGATGTTTTGACCTGGAGAAATTGACTCACCCACTTCACCATTCACAGTTGACAAACGGCCCGAAATTGGGGCCCTTATGTACAAATTCTCCAGGTTCTGGCGAATCATGTTAAGGTTGTTGTTTGTTCTCTGCAGCAATGCCTGGGAGTTGTTGATAGTGTTTTCAGCGTTCAAAGAGTCTACCTTCTGAGACTTAACTTCAACAACCCTTGTTTTAATCAGCCTTTCATAGTCAAGCTTAGCTCTCAAAAACTCTTGTTCAGAGATTACTTTCTCCTTAAAAAGCTGCTCGCTTCTCTCATAAAGATCCTTTGCCTGAGCAATCTGGTAGTCGAGCGTAATCAGCGTGCGCTGCAGCTGAAACAGACTCTGCTGCATCTGCAACCTCGTGTTTTGTAGCTGGTTCATCAAGATGAACGCCTGAGTTTCCTCCCTTATGAAGCTTTGCAACAAATTATTGTTGGTCAGCTTTAAAATAGTATCACCCTTTTCTACCTGAATACCACCTTCGTAATATTTCTTCTCAATAATACCACCCTCTATCGCATCCAATCGGATAGTCTTGATAGGCATGACCTGCCCATCGACAGGGATAAACTCCCTGAATTCTCCGTTCTGTACTTCAGCCACGTTTATTTTATCAACAGACACATTGAGCTTGGAGCTTCGGTCTGCAAAAACAAAACTGTAAATAACGAAAAGTACAAATGCGCCACTAAGCCCATAAATGGCGACTTTCTTGAGAGTAAACGTTTTCTTTTTAATTACACGATCCATTTGCTAAGATATTTCAAGTCCGTGCCAGTATCTCCAACAAAAATGCCACAAATTATAAAATGCTGATTATTAATGAATTACGGTTTGATTGGTTTTGCGAAATAGTTCGATTATGTACACTTAGGAGCAGTGGGTGTTCGCTATTGAGCAAAACGAGAGGCTTAAAGAACGGGCAAAAAAAAGATTCAGGCATTCGCCTGAATCTCAAGGTCAAAAACTCAAAATAAAAAGGACTAATCAAATCTTAATCCACAACAACACACGAATATAAAACAATCGGCTCTAAAATAAAATTCCTTCTCCCTAAATTTTGAATTTTTAGTCATGTGGCTTTAGTCATTTGCCAAACCGCCTTTGTGGCACAAATACGCTTAAAGTCTGGCTCAGCATGGAAAAGTGGCGTACTGCTGAGATGTACCTCTCCAGACATTTTCTAAAAAAAGCCTCCTTTCGGCTCTCTGAGGCTTTGATGTTAAAAAAGGTACAGAAACTAAAGGTTGTTGATTATACTGGCAGTATTTTTGTATCTGTACTGTGAAAGCACACTACTTTTATGAAACTACGGATATCAAAACGATTCATTTTACTGCTGGGATTTGTCCTGGCACTACTGGCCATTTATTCAGGCGGCCTGGTGACGGCACAACCAATGCAGGACCAAAATGGTGCAGCCAGTTTAGATTCCGGTCGGGTTTCTAACAAAGTTCGTTCGCAAATTGTGGAGCAGGCGGTCAGCCATAAGGGGCTGATTACCGATTCAAGGCTTGACTTTTCGCTTACCCCTACAGGCAGAAGTGAATTCGAACTGGCATTCGAAAACCCCTACAAATACCCGGTGAAGATCAAGATTTACAATATTATAGGTAATCTGATAGCCGAAGAGGAAGCAAAACCAGGGGCTTCGTTTACCAAAAAGTATAATTTTTCTGACGAGAAAATGAGGCTGTTTGTTGTTGAGGTGGGCAACCAGAAGCACAACCTTACCAAGAAGGTAACCACCATATAAAAAGTAAGCCCCGTATTTCTACAGGGCTTTTATTCGTATTAATGGTTAAAGTCAAACAGGCCACTCAGCCTATCTCGACCAACTCTATTTGAAAAGTAAGGTCTTTGCCAGCCAGAGGGTGGTTTGCATCCAACACAATTTTGTCTGGCTCAACGGCGGTAACAACCACGGGCCGTGATTTATCTCCATCGTTGATAGCGAGTTGCATTCCAATTTCCGGCTTTATGTCAGCAGGCACCTGGGCTATTGGAACTTCCACCAAAAGCTCGTCGCTCCTTTCACCATAGGCTTCTTTGCTGGGGATGTTTGCTTCCCTTACTTCACCAAGAGCCATTCCGAGCACGGCTTGTTCAAAACCTGGGATCATTTGGCCCTGTCCTAAAGTGAAGGCAAGAGGATCACGACCTTCCGAAGAGTCGAATACCGACCCGTCTTCCAACTTTCCTGTATAATGTACTTTTACCGGATGTCCATTTTTTGCTACTGACATGTCTTCCTTTTTTCTGTTTGCTAATTCTTTATGATTTAATTCAAAGGTATGGAAATATGGTTTTGATGAAAATCTATGCCGGGTAATGTTATGATTATGGACAGAAAATGTTCATATTCGTACATAAAAACCCCTTTAAAACTTCCTAACATTTTAATAATCAGCACTTTTACCTTTGGCACAGTACTGGTTATGTATTTAACAGAGCGGATAACTACAACTTATGGAATCAGATAAAGAACTTGGAAAGATATTAATCATTGATGACGACGAAGATGTGCTGCTTGCAGCCAAAATGCTGCTCAGGAAGCATGCGGAAAACGTGATCATAGAAAAAAACCCAAAGAAAATACCGTTTCTGCTCAACAACGACACCTACGACGTGATCCTTCTGGATATGAATTTCAGCAAGGACATAACCAGTGGAAAAGAAGGCTTTTATTGGCTGGAGCAAATACTTGAACGGGAGCCAACGGCGGTGGTCATTCTTATCACTGCTTTTGGCGACGTAGAAATGGCTGTGAAGGCACTTAAGGAAGGGGCTACTGATTTTGTGTTGAAGCCATGGCAAAATGAGAAGCTGATTGCTACGCTTTCTTCGGCAGCAAAGCTGAAAAAATCAAGAAATGAGGTTACGCAGCTAAAACAGGCAAAGCAGGCGCTCGAAGAAGGAATCAATCAGCCTTTTAAGGACATTATCGGGGAAAGCGATGCGATCAAGCAGGTATTTAACATCATTGACAAAGTGGCCCAAACGGATGCCAATGTCCTTATCCTCGGCGAGAACGGAACGGGGAAAGAGCTTATAGCCCGGGCACTCCACCAAAAGTCGCTGAGAAAAGACAAGGTGTTTATCGGGGTTGACATGGGCGCCATTACGGAAACACTGTTTGAAAGCGAGCTTTTTGGCCATAAAAAAGGTGCTTTCACCGATGCCAAAGACGACAGGGCAGGGAGGTTTGAGGCTGCGAACGGAGGCTCGTTATTTCTGGATGAAATTGGAAACCTGAGTATGCAGCTTCAGAGCAAGCTGCTGACTGTGCTGCAAAAAAGAGAGGTAGTTCGGCTGGGCACCAACAAGTCCATTCCTGTGGACATCCGCCTGATTAGCGCCACAAATATGCCTATTTACGAAATGGTGGAAGAGAGCACGTTTCGTCAAGATCTGCTTTATCGGATCAATACTGTTGAAATACACCTCCCGTCGCTAAGAGAAAGAATGGACGATATTCCGCTGCTTTGCGACCACTTTATCAAGATGTATTGCGGCAAGTACCGAAAGCCAATCAAAAAAATGTCGCCGATCGCACTCAAGAAGCTGCAGAAATACCAGTGGCCGGGTAATATCAGGGAGCTGCAACATGCCCTGGAAAGAGCCATTATTATGAGCGACTCCAATATGCTGTCGCCTGACGATTTTTTCTTTTTGAATCAGAAGGCCGAGAGCAAAGCAGAAAGTGAGCCCGAAACGTTCAATTTGGACGATGTAGAAAAGTCGGTGATTCAAAAGGCCATTAACCGGCACGGAGGGAATATTTCAAAGGCAGCCAAGGAACTTGGATTAACAAGGGCTTCCCTTTACAGAAGAATGGAGAAGCATGGCCTTTAAGAGCTTCAAAGCTGCTTTGATTATTAGGGTTGTGCTGCTGATTGGCTCAATCTTCCTGCTTACACACTTGTATTACAACGATTCCTATGACCTGACCAAAGCGTTGGTTATCGGAATGATTGGCTATCAGGTATATGCCCTTTTCCACTACCTGGACAAGTCAAACAGGGAGATTGCCAACTTTCTCAGCTCCATTCAATACGACGACTTCTCCAACACCTATACATACAGAAACACCGGTGGGTCCATTGACTTGCTTTATGAGCAATTCAATAATGTAATGAAAAAATTCAGGGACATCAGAGCCGAAAAGGAAGCGCAGTACACTTATTACAAAACCATCGTTCAGCACGTGGGCATTGGCATCATCACGTTTGATAAGCATGGCGAAATTCAGATGCTCAATACCGCCGCCAAAAACCTGCTCCAGATTGGGCAAATAAAAAATATTTCGAACCTGAAAAGCATTAGCCAGGTACTTGTTGATGGGTTTTTTATGCTAAAAACAGGTGGCAGAGACCTGATAAAAATCGAGCGCAATGGGGAGGAAGTGCAGTTGGCCATTTATGCCATAGAGCTGACCATGCGGGGCGAGGAGTTCAAGCTTATTTCGCTTCAGAACATCAAAAGTGAGTTGGAAGAAAAGGAAATGGAGGCCTGGCAGAACCTGATCAGGGTACTGACGCACGAGATTATGAACAGCGTAACACCCATTTCCTCGCTTGCGGGCACGGTAGAGTCGGAGCTTGGCCACCAGCTGAAAAATGGTGATGACGTGAACAGGATCACCAATGAAGAAATTCAGGACTTATACCTGGCTGTGCAAACTATTCACCGCAGAAGTGACAGCTTGATTAAGTTCGTTTCTGATTTCAGAAACCTGACGAGGCTCACCATGCCCAAGCTGGCCCAAACCAAGGTGCGTGACCTACTCGACCATGTGCTCATGCTTTTAAAATATGAAATAGAGCGGGGAGAAATAAAACTCACTTACAAGGTAGAGCCCAAGAATCTTGAAGTACTGGTGGACAAAGAACAAATTGAGCAGGTATTGATCAACCTGGTGAAAAATGCTATTCAAGCGCTGGAGGAAAACGATGAAATGGACAAGGAAAAACTTTTGATCATTTCGGCCAACGGACTTGAAAATAACAGCGTGTCAATTTCCATTACCGACAATGGTCCTGGCATTGAAGAAGATGCGCTCAAAAAGATTTTTATCCCCTTCTTTACTACCAAAAAAAGTGGCTCGGGCATTGGTTTAAGTTTGTCGAAACAGATCATGAGGCAGCACAAGGGGTCGATCTCAGTGAAGTCTGTCATCAACCAGGGCACTGAGTTTGTGCTGAGGTTTAGCTAATCCAAAAATCTCATTTTCAGTTTCGTTTTTGCTCCATAATGGATAGATTTACTATTCACCCTAACTGAAATGGGAAGCACACTGGAGACCGTACGTTCTATTTTAGCTGACAAGCTGGCCTGCCCATTGTCGAAAGTAACGCCTGATGCGTCTTTCTACAAAGACCTCGGGATAGACTCACTGGACTATGCGGAGTTGGTAATGGAACTGGAAAGAGAGTTTGATATTACCATTCCCAGTTCAGAAGCCTCAAGAATTACTACCGTTAACCAGGTAATTGACTATATCAACCGCCGGATCAAGGCCTGCAAAGGGCTCTCAAATTATTGATTTGATAAAGTGCACATAAAAGTGCAGTAATTGCTCAACCCTACCTTTGAGGAAAGGTGGGAGTGTGAAGGATTATTATAAAACCATTGTTCTGTCTGATATTCACCTGGGGCGCAGAGGCTCCAGACACAAAGATGTGATCAGTTTTTTAAAACAGAGCATTTGTGAGAACCTGATTTTAAACGGCGACATTGTTGACCGGTTTAGTTACAATAAACCAGAGCTTTGGAAAAAAAGACACTGGAGGTTTATAAAAGCACTTTCTCAAAAGGTAGCCGAGCATAACACCACCATCGCATTTATTAAAGGCAATAGCGACGAGCTGCCGAACGACCTACTTCCACTCGAAATAGGAGCACTGAAACTGGTGGATAGAGTGGAGTACGAGTCAAATGGCAAGAAATTTCTTGTCGTTCACGGCGACATTTTCGACACCTATAAGGGGCAATTCAGGTGGCTTGCCAGCCTTGGCAAAAAAACCCATGGCCTGCTCTTTTGGTTTCACCATCAGGTGCACAAGCTAAGAGCTGCGGTTGGTGTAAGGAATATGCCCTTCTCTGAAAAGGTGAATAGCAGATTGCCAATAGCGAGTCGGTTTATCGAAATTTACGAGCAATCGCTTTGTCAGTTCGCTAAAAATGGAGGCTACGATGGTATTATTTGTGGGCATTTGCATATTCCAGCTATTAAGACCATCAATGGGATGGTATATATGAATTCAGGCGACTGGCTTTCATCCGGATCTGCCCTGGTTGAATATCCCAACGGCGAATGGAAACATGTGTTCTACACCGAATCTCAAAGAGCTTTGTATGAGGAACTGGAAAATGAAGAAAAAGGCTTGAATTACTTAAACATTTATCCTTCTTTGAGGGGTGGATTTCTAAATCTGTAATTTTAGGTCACTTCCTGAATGCCAACCAGTCCAAAAAGATTTCTTTTTATTGTCCAGGGTGAAGGGCGTGGTCATATGACGCAGGCCATTTCATTGTTTGAAATGCTAACGGCTGCCGGCCAAGAAGTTGTGCATGTAGTAGTTGGGAGAAGCTCCCGGCGAGAAATGCCTTCTTTTTTTCAAAACAGAATTACCTGCCCACTCACCGGTATCTCCAGTCCAAATTTTGTAGCAGACAAAAACAACAAATCGGTAAAAATAGGCCCTACAATCACTCATAACCTGGTCCATTTTTCGAACTATGTGCAGAGCCTAAAAATGCTTAACAACATAGTTAAAGAGACAAAGCCGGACGTAATTATTAACTTCTACGATTTCCTTGGTGGCCTATATAATGGACTTTACAAGCCAAAGGCCGAATACATATGCATTGGCCATCAATATCTGGCTTATCACAATCACTTTCCGTTCCCAAATAAACAAGGCTTTAACAAGAACTTGTTGCTTAACAACAACAAGCTGACCGCCTGGGGGGCTAAAAAGCTCCTGGCTTTGTCATTTGCTGCCTACCCTGAAGACAAAAAAAGTGGTGTGGTGGTAGTTCCGCCGTTGCTCAGGAAAGAAGTGATGAAGCTTGAACCGACGGAAGGCGACTTCATTCTCACCTATATGGTAAATGATGGATACAGCAAAGAAATAGAGTCATGGCATGCCGGCAACCCGTCGGTAAAGGTTCAATCGTTTTGGGACAAAAAAGGAATGCCAAATCCTCATCGTGTAGACGACACGCTCACTTTCCATCAGTTGAGCGACACCATGTTTCTCCAGCTTATGAGCCAGTGCAAAGCATATGTGAGCACGGCAGGTTTCGAGTCTATTTGCGAGGCCATGTACCTTGGAAAGCCCGTGATGATGGTGCCTGTGCAGGGCCATTATGAGCAGGCCTGCAATGCACTGGATGCTGTTCAGGCGGGGGCTGGCGTCAGTTCGGAGTCGTTTAACCTCACGAAGGTCATCGACTATCTACCTAATCATCAACCGATAGTGGGCAAGTTCAGAGAGTGGACGGATCGTTGTGAAGAGCTTATTTTACAGGAGCTGCTGGGCTAGATTTTTTTTGAATTACACTGTCTTTGGTAACCGCTGGACAAAACTTTAGTAAAGATAAACACCCATCCCTTTGCCCAGCACCACCTCTACATGTTCGTCTATTGTGGTGGACAGCTCGAAGCCTTTGTAGTTGGCACTAATAGGAAATCTTTTGTGACTACGATCAACCAACGTGGCAGTTTCAAGCCTTTTGATTTCAGCATTTAGTAAAACACTCATTCCGTAGGCCATGGTACGCCCACTGTTGAGCACATCATCCACCAGCACCACGCACTTGTTTTTGAGGCTCTCAGGCGGACAGTTGAGTTTTATCTCATCTGCGGAAGGATCGTCCTTATTTATGTCGAGCCTGACCAGGCTTAACTTCATTTTTGCTATGCCTTCCATTTCCGCAAGCAGCTTTTTGGCAATCTCAAACCCCTTGTCATATATGCCAACAAGCACTATTTCTTTTTCGTCAAGATTGAACTCAACAATCTCAAAAGCCATTCTTCGAAGCTTTTGAAGCACTTGAGGCTTGTCCAATATCATGTTACGGCGGCCGGCCGTCTGCTGATCCTTAGGCATTTTTACTGAGGAATTGGTAGAACTTTACTGTCCTTAAAGGTAGCAAGAATTACCATGGATTGGAGGCTGTCGACTACTTCAATTTCGCTCACCTTCTCCAGCATGAGCTTTTGATAGGAGGCAATGTCTTTGGCGATTACTTTCAAAATAAAGTCGCCACTACCGGTAATGTGATGGCACTCAATCACATCTTCAATCCTGTTTATTTCATCGAGAAATTTATCTATGTTTCTCTTGTTGTGGCCTTTTAAAGTTACTTGCACAAAAGTGCTAACCCCTAAACCAATTTTTTCTGTATCAAGCTTTGCGTGATAGCTTTTGATAAGCCCGGAAGTTTCGAGCTTTTTTACTCTTTCAAGTGTCGGGGCTGGAGAAAGTCCAATTTCCTTGGACAGTTGGGCGTTAGTAATTTTGGCATTAGACTGAAGAATTTCCAAAATCTTTCGATCAGTCTTATCCAGTTTAACATTCAGGTTACTCATCATATGGGTTGCCAAATAAAATTTGCTACAAAGCTAAGTATAATATACTTTATTCTAAAATTTTCTTGTTATCTGTCATTTACCAGTAATTTATTAAAGGAATTTGGTATTGCGTATAAAATTTTGCAATAAATTGTCACCAAAAGGAACTTCTGTCAATTTGACCTATTCCAAATAATATTCCTTAAACTACTGAAAGGTTGAATACCACTATGGAAGGAAAGGCAATCTGTACTTTACCTTTTTACGACTCTCCTAACTGCTTCATTTCCCTTGCTTTGCACTCTAAGCAGGTAGATTCCCTTCGTGTAGTGAGCCATTTGAAGTGACACAGCCGTTAAGCCGGCCTTTAGCGTATAGTATTTTTCGGAAAACATCGGCTGGCCCGTCATGCTTAACACCGTAATTTCGGCATCCCCAGCTTCCGGGAGAATCAGCCCAAATGTAAGAAGGTCATCAACAGGGTTAGGGTATGGGTTGTTAACGAGAAACCCTTCAGTAAATGAAAGGCAATTTGTGTTGGCATAAGGTGAAAACTCAAACTCAGCGTCCTTCAGGACAGGCACAAGCTTGATGCATACCTTTTCCACGGGGTTGCTAGTTATTACCAACTCAAACTGCAAAGTATGAGAAACCGACTTGCCTGGCGCTACTGTTCCGCTGTATTTTTCTGAAATGGTGACCCGGTCATCAACTACTATTTCGATGGGGAAATTCGTCTGCGCAATACTGCCCCGATTGGCGATATTCAGAATAAACTTCAGCTTCCCTTCTGTGTCGGTATAGTTAACCGACCGAAGTTGCAGGTCTACTTTTGGAAGAGCAACAGTGACAACCGTGCTGGTTGTGTCGGAGCAACCAAACTCATTATAGGCGACCAGGCTTACTAAGTAGTCGCCCTCCTTATCAAACACCTGACTGATATCCTGCTCGTTGCTTACAGAGGCGACACCGTCGCCAACGAACCAGGAATAAGCCGTCGCTCCATTTGATTCATTCGTGAAATTAACTGTCACCGGCAGTTGACCTACAGATAGTGAATGACTGAAGGCAGCCACGGGTGAGTTATTAATGGTCACATTCTTGCTGATCGATATTTCACATCCTTTCTCAGTCTTGAGAAACAAGCTTACGTTATAGTTTCCTGCTTGTTTAAACTGGTAGTAGGCCTTGGGGCCGTTTGCAGAGGCCTGTCCTGCAAAATCCCATTTCCTGCTTATAATGGGATCATCTGGGCTGGTGCTTAAATCGCTGAATTCTGTTAGTTCGTTCACGCAGGCAGAAGTGAATCCGAAGTCAACTGATGGCAATTCATTGACCTGCAAAGTTTTTGTCAATGAAATGGTGCAGAGGTTTTTCGTAGTTATCTGTAGCGTAACGTCGTAGCTCCCAGGTTTTTTGAAAACCTCGTTGACGGTTGGGGCGCTATAGAACTGATTATTGATACTCCACAAGCGGTCAATAATTGGATTGTCGGCGTCGCCGGCAGACTGGTCAACAAATGTTGTGGCCTGTCCTTCGCAACCTGTGTTGATTAAAAATGCAACAGTTGGTGACGGTAGTACATTAATTTCTCTGGTAAGTAATTTGGAACAGCCGTAGTTCGAACTAACAGACAGCGTAACAGTATATTTTCCCGAAGTTGGGAATTCAAATATCGGATTTCGTTCATTAGACGTACCAAGACCTGCAAAATCCCAGTTCCACTCCGTGATATTGGCATTCTCGGCAGTGCTTTGATCAGTGAACTGCACCGCAGCACCACTGCAGGCAAGATCATGTTTGAAGTCAGGAGTAGGTATCGCACTTATCGCCACTTTCTCTGTAAGAGTGGTTTCGCAACCAAGGTCATTGGTTACAGTAAGGCTCACCTGGTAGTCTCCAATAGTCTCGAAAAACGTTTCAGGACTCTTTGTTGAACTTGTGTAGCCGTTCCCGAAATCCCAAGTGTAGCCGGTTATTCCGTCACCAGTGGTTGTGTTATTGAACTGCGTTGTGGGGCTAATGCAATTGCTGCCCACGGTAAATCCTACTGCTGGCCCTTCTAACAGGTTTATTGTCTTGCTCACCGACGCTTCGCAGCCCGGTATGCCAACGGTTAGCATAATGATTTTTTCTCCAGCGGTAGCAAACGCATAGGTGGTGTCTTTTCCCAGTATGGTGGCCTCACCATTAAAATCCCACGTCCAGGTGACAAGGCTGTCGGGCGGGAGATTGAGAGTTAAATCACTTAGAGAAAGTGTGTTGTTGCTACAAAGCCCTCCTTTGTAGGTAAAGCTAAAATCAGGTTCGCTGATGTCGTAAATGCCGATGGTTTGCCGTGATGTGTTGGAGCACCCACCGTCACTTTGTACGGTGAGGGTTACTTCGTATTCTCCGGCGGATGAGAATTGGTAGGTTGGATTAGGGTCGGTGGAGTCTTCTACCCCGTCGCCATCGAAGTCCCAGGAGTAGATAGTGATGTCGCCGGATAGGTTGGTGGAGGTGAAGGTGCTGAGCGCACCCACACATTGATTGATTGTACTAAAATCAATATCAGGGGCCTGTGAGTTCTGAACTGTTACTTCCTGAGAGGCATAGTCGGTATTCCCGTTAGAGGAGATAGCCAATAGTTCTACTACATAGCTCCCAGATTCAGTGTAAGTCACACCTTCAGGTTCAAAGGCCGTGGAACTATTCACACTTACTTTTGTACACTGGTCTACAAAGTTCAGCTGGCTAACCTTCTTATTGGCCTTGCTCATACCCAGCATCTGCCAGTTGGCACCCTCCTTGATCAAACGATGATTGAATAAGGAACTCATCGTATTACTAAAGGTGCCTAAGGACTCCATACTCCCTCCCCCAGGCACCAGCGTTGCACCAAACTGATAGCGGTAAACACCAGCAGAGCCACTTATCAACCCATAATACTTAAGCCCGTCTTTTACCAACTGAACATCGGTAGGTAATGAAACTGTGCCTAGCTCGCTAAATACAGCAGCACTCGACAAGTCAGTTCCAAATGACATATGATACATCTTGCTGTTGTTGTAGGAAGCAACCAAACCATACCAGTTGCCTGCACTCTGCCCAATACTTATCCCCAGCGGGCCAGACAAACCTGCTCCTGTACCCAATGTCGAAACATCACCTATCACAGGGTTGTTGGTGATACTACCCCCAAAGTTGATCGCCTTTACATTGTTCCCATTGAAGTTAGTCACAAAAACCAACCACTTCGATCCATCCCATTTTACTGTCAAACCACGTGGACCATTTAAACCTAATGTGCCTAATGAAACAGCTGTTGGTGTACCAGTCACCGAACTACCAAAGTTTAAACGTACTAGCGTGGAAGATCCAAAATTAGCTACCAAGCCATACCAGTTAGCCCCCTCCTTTACTAAACGTATCTGAGCAGGCCCCGATAATACACCTCCAAGTGTTCCTATCTCGACTTGAGTCGGAATATTGACCAACGAATTACCAAACTCCAACCGGTATAGCTTTGAACTAGTACGGTCAAACAAAAATCCGTACCACATGCCCTGCTCTGTAACCACCTCAAAACCCTCAGGACTCGATAAACTACTGATATTAAGTGCTGTCGTCCCTACTCCAGCATGCTCCAAACCATTCTGACAAAAATCCCACTGGTAAGACACTCCATTCAAACTCTCATTACTCAACTGTAAACTCTCTCCCAAACACAAACTCCCGTCTAACGTAAAGCCCGCTGTGGGCCTTTCTGCTGGAGCTATGGTTACATCTTTAGTTAATTCATCAGCACAGCCCTGCTCTGTCGTTACTGCCAGTGAAACAGCATAAGTAGCAGGTGTTCCAAAAGAAAATACTTCTGTTTGATCAGACCCTGTACCTAAACCTGCAAAATCCCAACTCCACGAAACTACCTGATCTCCAGACTTGCTCTTATCTTCTCCCGTAAATTGTAATGGAACATTTTGAGTCAATTCGCCTGTCAAACTAAAATCTAACAGGGCCTGATCATTTACAATAATCGGTTTAACAAGAATACTTTCGCATCCTGAGCCATTAGTTACCTTCAATTGAAGATTGTAGGTATTCGCTGCCAGATAAGTATGGGTGGGTTCAAACACATCACTTGTCGGCGTACCATCACCGAAGTTCCACTCATAGCTGACCCCTACCGTCTCAGATGTATTGACCATCTCTACAGCAGACCCAAAACAATTATTACTCCAGCTAAAGCCTACTGGAGAACCCGCCACTAAGTCAATCGTATTTTGTGCTACGTTCACACAACCATCCGCCAGGGTAGCTGTCAGTGTTATCGTCTTTTCGCCGCCACTATCAAAAGCGTAATTGGGAGATGGGTCTGTGCTACTCCCTTCCCCATTAAAATCCCATACCCAACTCACAGGCGACCCCACATCAAACGTACTTGTGTTTATAAAACTTAGCGGGGTGTTACTACATAAATTGGTGACCGGTGGGTCAAATGAGGCAATTGGAGAAGAGTAAATGTTTACCTGATTACTTACTGTATTATTGCAACCTGACGAACTAGTCACTGTCAGCGTTACTTCATATTCCCCTGCTGAAGAATATTGAAAGGTTGGATTGGGGTCGGTGGAGTCTTCAAGCCCGTCGCCGTCGAAGTCCCAGGAATAAGTGGCGATGTCGCCGGATAGGTTGGTGGAGGTGAAGGTGCTGAGCGCACCCACACATTGATTGATTGTACTAAAATCAATATCAGGGGCCTGTGAGTTCTGAACTGTTACTTCCTGAGAGGCATAGTCGGTATTCCCGTTAGAGGAGATAGCCAATAGTTCTACTACATAGCTCCCAGATTCAGTGTAAGTCACACCTTCAGGTTCAAAGGCCGTGGAACTATTCACACTTACTTTTGTACACTGGTCTACAAAGTTCAGCTGGCTAACCTTCTTATTGGCCTTGCTCATACCCAGCATCTGCCAGTTGGCACCCTCCTTGATCAAACGATGATTGAATAAGGAACTCATCGTATTACTAAAGGTGCCTAAGGACTCTATACTCCCTCCCCCAGGCACCAGCGTTGCACCAAACTGATAGCGGTAAACACCAGCAGAGCCACTTATCAACCCATAATACTTAAGCCCGTCTTTTACCAACTGAACATCGGTAGGTAATGAAACTGTGCCTAGCTCGCTAAATACAGCAGCACTCGACAAGTCAGTTCCAAATGACATATGATACATCTTGCTGTTGTTGTAGGAAGCAACCAAACCATACCAGTTGCCTGCACTCTGCCCAATACTTATCCCCAGCGGGCCAGACAAGCCCGCTCCTGTACCCAATGTCGAAACATCACCTATCACAGGGTTGTTGGTGATACTACCCCCAAAGTTGATCGCCTTGATATTGTTCCCATTGAAGTTAGTCACAAAAACCAACCACTTCGATCCATCCCATTTTACTGTCAAACCACGTGGACCATTTAAACCTAATGTGCCTAATGAAACAGCTGTTGGTGTACCAGTCACCGAACTACCAAAGTTTAAACGTACTAGCGTGGAAGTTCCAAAATTAGCTACCAAGCCATACCAGTTAGCCCCCTCCTTTACTAAACGTATCTGAGCAGGCCCCGATAATACACCTCCAAGTGTTCCTATCTCGACTTGAGTCGGAATATTGACCAACGAATTACCAAACTCCAACCGGTATAGCTTTGAACTAGTACGGTCAAACAAAAATCCGTACCACATGCCCTGCTCTGTAACCACCTCAAAACCCTCAGGACTCGATAAACTACTGATATTAAGTGCTGTCGTCCCTACTCCAGCATGCTCCAAACCATTCTGACAAAAATCCCACTGGTAAGACACTCCATTCAAACTCTCATTACTCAACTGTAAACTCTCTCCCAAACACAAACTCCCGTCTAACGTAAAGCCCGCTGTGGGCCTTTCTGCTGGAGCTATGGTTACATCTTTAGTTAATTCATCAGCACAGCCCTGCTCTGTCGTTACTGCCAGTGAAACAGCATAAGTAGCAGGTGTTCCAAAAGAAAATACTTCTGTTTGATCAGACCCTGTACCTAAACCTGCAAAATCCCAACTCCACGAAACTACCTGATCTCCAGACTTGCTCTTATCTTCTCCCGTAAATTGTAATGGAGCATTTTGAGTCAATTCGCCTGTCAAACTAAAATCTAACAGGGCCTGATCATTTACAATAATCGGTTTAACAAGAATACTTTCGCATCCTGAGCCATTAGTTACCTTCAATTGAAGATTGTAGGTATTCGCTGCCAGATAAGTATGGGTGGGTTCAAACACATCACTTGTCGGCGTACCATCACCGAAGTTCCACTCATAGCTGACCCCTACCGTCTCAGATGTATTGACCATCTCTACAGCAGACCCAAAACAATTATTACTCCAGCTAAAGCCTACTGGAGAACCCGCCACTAAGTCAATCGTATTTTGTGCTACGTTCACACAACCATCCGCCAGGGTAGCTGTCAGTGTTATCGTCTTTTCGCCGCCACTATCAAAAGCGTAATTGGGAGATGGGTCTGTGCTACTCCCTTCCCCATTAAAATCCCATACCCAACTCACAGGCGACCCCACATCAAACGTACTTGTGTTTATAAAACTTAGCGGGGTGTTACTACATAAATTGGTGACCGGTGGGTCAAATGAGGCAATTGGAGAAGAGTAAATGTTTACCTGATTACTTACTGTATTATTGCAACCTGACGAACTAGTCACTGTCAGCGTTACTTCATATTCCCCTGCTGAAGAATATTGAAAGGTTGGATTGGGGTCGGTGGAGTCTTCAAGCCCGTCGCCGTCGAAGTCCCAGGAATAAGTGGCGATGTCGCCGGATAGGTTGGTGGAGGTGAAGGTGCTGAGCGCACCCACACATTGATTGATTGTACTAAAATCAATATCAGGGGCCTGTGAGTTCTGAACTGTTACTTCCTGAGAGGCATAGTCGGTATTCCCGTTAGAGGAGATAGCCAATAGTTCTACTACATAGCTCCCAGATTCAGTGTAAGTCACACCTTCAGGTTCAAAGGCCGTGGAACTATTCACACTTACTTTTGTACACTGGTCTACAAAGTTCAGCTGGCTAACCTTCTTATTGGCCTTGCTCATACCCAGCATCTGCCAGTTGGCACCCTCCTTGATCAAACGATGATTGAATAAGGAACTCATCGTATTACTAAAGGTGCCTAAGGACTCCATACTCCCTCCCCCAGGCACCAGCGTTGCACCAAACTGATAGCGGTAAACACCAGCAGAGCCACTTATCAACCCATAATACTTAAGCCCGTCTTTTACCAACTGAACATCGGTAGGTAATGAAACTGTGCCTAGCTCGCTAAATACAGCAGCACTCGACAAGTCAGTTCCAAATGACATATGATACATCTTGCTGTTGTTGTAGGAAGCAACCAAACCATACCAGTTGCCTGCACTCTGCCCAATACTTATCCCCAGCGGGCCAGACAAACCTGCTCCTGTACCCAATGTCGAAACATCACCTATCACAGGGTTGTTGGTGATACTACCCCCAAAGTTGATCGCCTTTACATTGTTCCCATTGAAGTTAGTCACAAAAACCAACCACTTCGATCCATCCCATTTTACTGTCAAACCACGTGGACCATTTAAACCTAATGTGCCTAATGAAACAGCTGTTGGTGTACCAGTCACCGAACTACCAAAGTTTAAACGTACTAGCGTGGAAGATCCAAAATTAGCTACCAAGCCATACCAGTTAGCCCCCTCCTTTACTAAACGTATCTGAGCAGGCCCCGATAATACACCTCCAAGTGTTCCTATCTCGACTTGAGTCGGAATATTGACCAACGAATTACCAAACTCCAACCGGTATAGCTTTGAACTAGTACGGTCAAACAAAAATCCGTACCACATGCCCTGCTCTGTAACCACCTCAAAACCCTCAGGACTCGATAAACTACTGATATTAAGTGCTGTCGTCCCTACTCCAGCATGCTCCAAACCATTCTGACAAAAATCCCACTGGTAAGACACTCCATTCAAACTCTCATTACTCAACTGTAAACTCTCTCCCAAACACAAACTCCCGTCTAACGTAAAGCCCGCTGTGGGCCTTTCTGCTGGAGCTATGGTTACATCTTTAGTTAATTCATCAGCACAGCCCTGCTCTGTCGTTACTGCCAGTGAAACAGCATAAGTAGCAGGTGTTCCAAAAGAAAATACTTCTGTTTGATCAGACCCTGTACCTAAACCTGCAAAATCCCAACTCCACGAAACTACCTGATCTCCAGACTTGCTCTTATCTTCTCCCGTAAATTGTAATGGAACATTTTGAGTCAATTCGCCTGTCAAACTAAAATCTAACAGGGCCTGATCATTTACAATAATCGGTTTAACAAGAATACTTTCGCATCCTGAGCCATTAGTTACCTTCAATTGAAGATTGTAGGTATTCGCTGCCAGATAAGTATGGGTGGGTTCAAACACATCACTTGTCGGCGTACCATCACCGAAGTTCCACTCATAGCTGACCCCTACCGTCTCAGATGTATTGACCATCTCTACAGCAGACCCAAAACAATTATTACTCCAGCTAAAGCCTACTGGAGAACCCGCCACTAAGTCAATCGTATTTTGTGCTACGTTCACACAACCATCCGCCAGGGTAGCTGTCAGTGTTATCGTCTTTTCGCCGCCACTATCAAAAGCGTAATTGGGAGATGGGTCTGTGCTACTCCCTTCCCCATTAAAATCCCATACCCAACTCACAGGCGACCCCACATCAAACGTACTTGTGTTTATAAAACTTAGCGGGGTGTTACTACATAAATTGGTGACCGGTGGGTCAAATGAGGCAATTGGAGAAGAGTAAATGTTTACCTGATTACTTACTGTATTATTGCAACCTGACGAACTAGTCACTGTCAGCGTTACTTCATATTCCCCTGCTGAAGAATATTGAAAGGTTGGATTGGGGTCGGTGGAGTCTTCAAGCCCGTCGCCGTCGAAGTCCCAGGAATAAGTGGCGATGTCGCCGGATAGGTTGGTGGAGGTGAAGGTGCTGAGCGCACCCACACATTGATTGATTGTACTAAAATCAATATCAGGGGCCTGTGAGTTCTGAACTGTTACTTCCTGAGAGGCATAGTCGGTATTCCCGTTAGAGGAGATAGCCAATAGTTCTACTACATAGCTCCCAGATTCAGTGTAAGTCACACCTTCAGGTTCAAAGGCCGTGGAACTATTCACACTTACTTTTGTACACTGGTCTACAAAGTTCAGCTGGCTAACCTTCTTATTGGCCTTGCTCATACCCAGCATCTGCCAGTTGGCACCCTCCTTGATCAAACGATGATTGAATAAGGAACTCATCGTATTACTAAAGGTGCCTAAGGACTCTATACTCCCTCCCCCAGGCACCAGCGTTGCACCAAACTGATAGCGGTAAACACCAGCAGAGCCACTTATCAACCCATAATACTTAAGCCCGTCTTTTACCAACTGAACATCGGTAGGTAATGAAACTGTGCCTAGCTCGCTAAATACAGCAGCACTCGACAAGTCAGTTCCAAATGACATATGATACATCTTGCTGTTGTTGTAGGAAGCAACCAAACCATACCAGTTGCCTGCACTCTGCCCAATACTTATCCCCAGCGGGCCAGACAAGCCCGCTCCTGTACCCAATGTCGAAACATCACCTATCACAGGGTTGTTGGTGATACTACCCCCAAAGTTGATCGCCTTGATATTGTTCCCATTGAAGTTAGTCACAAAAACCAACCACTTCGATCCATCCCATTTTACTGTCAAACCACGTGGACCATTTAAACCTAATGTGCCTAATGAAACAGCTGTTGGTGTACCAGTCACCGAACTACCAAAGTTTAAACGTACTAGCGTGGAAGTTCCAAAATTAGCTACCAAGCCATACCAGTTAGCCCCCTCCTTTACTAAACGTATCTGAGCAGGCCCCGATAATACACCTCCAAGTGTTCCTATCTCGACTTGAGTCGGAATATTGACCAACGAATTACCAAACTCCAACCGGTATAGCTTTGAACTAGTACGGTCAAACAAAAATCCGTACCACATGCCCTGCTCTGTAACCACCTCAAAACCCTCAGGACTCGATAAACTACTGATATTAAGTGCTGTCGTCCCTACTCCAGCATGCTCCAAACCATTCTGACAAAAATCCCACTGGTAAGACACTCCATTCAAACTCTCATTACTCAACTGTAAACTCTCTCCCAAACACAAACTCCCGTCTAACGTAAAGCCCGCTGTGGGCGACTGTGCCTGTAGCGTCAAGTCAAGAGAGACTATCGAAAAACAACAACACAGATATATGAAAAAATACCGCACCATCAGTTATTTTGCCCCTTTTGATATTGATATTTAGCCTTTAACCAAAAAGATCTAAAAACATTCTTAGACAAAAAACCTTTGCTATCAGGAATTTCTAGTTCGCAAAAATCTAAATAGTCATCAAAAGTATTAGTTTTCCTTAACTTCAAGCCGAAAAGTTCATACTCAAGCCCTGTTTTCGAATTCAAATAGTGTGCGTATCCCCGGTAAAAATCCTGCCAAGGCCTAGTTTCTTTCTCCCAACTGTGTTGTCTGAGCGGTCTACTATTTAACATATCTTTCTCTTTACTATGGGGATCTCCGAATTTTCCGAAAACGGCTGTGTGTCGTACAATATCGACGTTAACCAAATCTTCTTGCAACCCAAGCCAAGCATAGATCTCTCCAACCACCTTTTTCGGATTCTCTACCATGCTTTCATAAGTCTGTGTATACACCCGACCACTTCCTTCAGCTGACAACCTAAATTCCTCGATCAACAAAGGTGCCTTTAATATGTCTCTTCGGTAGGGGTATAAGTCAAAAGGGCTTTTAATATTCCATGTGCTTCTCATTGAGGAAACTACCTCGATTGGGCTTCTCGTAAGAAGTATAATCTTCGCAGTCGGGAAAAACTCGTATATCAAATCAACTACTTCATAATACCTTGGCGTCTTATCAATAAAGTACTTTGAATCAATACTAGAGCTATCCTGGTACACATCCTCTATAAAATGAGCCAACCTATCCCTAAAAGAAGGTTGACCAATTCCATTATTAATAAACTCCTGCACAGCAGACAACGCCAGGTCAGAGTTGTATGCACAGGTATTTAGTCCACTTTTCAAGAACCCGAGAAAGGGTAATAACAACCAACTCTCTGGAGTGGTAGACACAACTGAAGTGTTCGAAAGCAACCTCTGAAGCAGCGTCGACCCGCTTCTTGGTTGCGAGATTATAAATACTAGCTGCATGCTTCTGTTTTATGAAAAACCCGTACAAAAAATCTTTTTGGATATTTCAAAATTAATATCGCCAGGCTTGTAATCAGACTAATAATTCTATTGCTTTCATAGTACTCGTACATCTCCGCAAATCTCCTTTGAAACAAAATATTTTGAATTTTCCCTATTGTATCCCTTCGTTGCGATAAAGGTAACTCCCGGATCAAGCTGAAGTTCTTTTTGTATACATATTCGAGAGCATTAATGTGCTTGCGAGCCAAGACACTAGAAAGACCTTCCGAATGTCTTCTATACACCACACCTGGCAAGGGACAAATGGATGTTATAGCTGATCTTTGTGCTCTTATTTTTAGATCAAAGTCCTCATATAGCGAAAGTTTTTCGTCAAACCCCCCAATTTGATCTAACAGTGACTTCTTAATGAGTTCGCACCGGTACAAAGCTCCTTTTGGGAAGCTTCTGGCCACAACAGCACTAAAAATATCTTCGCCTTCAAGTCCATCAATAAACCCTTGGTCATCCCAAAGAGTTTTATCCTTTCCATTTTGGTCTACGAAAGAAAAGTTACTAAAAACACAATTAACCTGAGGCTTATTTTGGAGCACATCCAGCTCATTTCTCAGTTTGTCTGGCTCCCAATAATCATCTCCATCCAAGAAAGATATCCAATCACCCTTGGAAAGACCAAGGGCCTTATTTCTATTAGCGGAGACTCCCAAATTTGAACTATTTTGTATCCCAAGAACAATTTCCGGGTTAGATTTCTGGAATTTTTGAACGATGCCAAATGAGTCATCGCTCGAGTTGTCATCCAAAACTATTATTTCATAGGGTCTGACGGTTTGTTCAAGTACCGACTGGATGGCCTCCGATAAGTAATTGGCATTGTTATAACTCGTTATAATAACAGATACTTTAGGAAATATAAGATCCATGATTTCACGCCGGGTTACAAAATATCGATCCCTTCTTCATGACTAATGCCAAGCATGATTGACAAATGCCAAGAGCTATAATTCAACATTTTTTCTAAATCCATCAGATAGTAAAGAATTAAGCCCATTGATCAGGAGCCGAGCCAAGAACGTTTGCTAAAAGACTCGAGCATCAAAAAATACATTTTTTTCAGCCCCATTTCCAACGAAGCCACATAAGCGACTTAGCATATTGACCGCCTTTAACCTTCTACGCCCCTTAAAAGGTTAATTTATTTAATAAACTGTCATGAAAGTAGATTTTTCGATGTCTAGAGTTCTTTGGACGTCAAACGAATGCCATTTGAAGACAAAAGAACCCCAACTTCATACTATTTTTACGACTTAGAAATAAAACATGAGTAGCACTCCCCTTCAATCACAACAAATTACCTTTACCAGATTCATAGCCGCTATCACGATTGTGTTTTTTCACTTCGGCGGTGATTTAGAATACATAAACAATCCAATATTCCTTCCAATCAAGCAATACGGCAACCTGGGTGTGTCCTACTTTTTCCTGATATCTGGCGTAATTATGTCCCTTGTTTATTCCAACAAAGTTAAACTGTCAAAGGCATTTTTTAGAGATTTCTATATTATTAGGCTATCAAGAGTCTATCCCATTTATTTATTTTCACTAATCGTTGTCATCTTTTTCACCAAATACTTCTGGCGCAGCCAATTAGATCTTAGCGAAATACTGTTCTCTGTGTTCTTAATTCAATCGTGGGTTCCTGGCAAAGAACTGACATTAAACTTCCCGGGATGGTCGCTTTCAGTTGAAATATTTTTCTACCTCTTTTTCCCATTCCTGATACTTTTTTTTCGAAAAATAGGAAACCGAAAAACGTATATGGTCTCCTTTATCATTTGGTTTATAACACAGGGCGTATTTATCTGCTATTTTACAGAGGGCAGTCACCTCCTTTACAACCCAATAATGCATTCTGGAACTTTCATTATTGGCGCTGCCTTTGGTATTTTTCTGAAATCAAATGCAGACCGACTAACATTTATTCCTCCAAATATTTGGGCAGTTCTGCTGATTATTTCGACGCTCTCTTTTGTTGCTATCATCTATAATGCCCCTGCCTGGTTAGCGTTATCTCACAACGGTTTGTTGTCACCGCTATTCCTGATAATAACTATGAGCCTTTGTCTTGACAGAAAAAGCATTGGTAGAGCATTTAAAATTCCGCTTGCCGTCTTTCTCGGCAATATTTCATATGGAATATATATCTACCAATACCCCGTCAAAATTTTTACGTCATATATAAACGACAAATTTGGACTCCGAAATTGGAACGCCTATCATTTCTATTATTTCCTTGTTATGCTATTGATAGTAGCATCTTTATCATTTATTGTTTTGGAAAGCCCAATCAGAGATCGGGTAAAAAAACTGATCAACTATACCTGATCCAACATAAAAAGCTTGTCAGATCATTTTGAGAATTTGAGAATAAACTTTGATCCCTTTTTCAACAGTGAAACTGTTGCACGCAAATTCTCTTATTGCATTTGAGTCGAAAATCAAGTCTAGCTGGTCAGCAATTACTGGATCGACCTCGACCTTAATTCCTGCCCGACATAAATCCATTATATCATCTACATCTCCCACATTTGCGTTATAGGCTACCGGCAAGCCCATCGCCAAATATTCTGCCAACTTCGTTGGAGAAGATGCCTGCTTGCTAAAAACTGGCTGAATAAAAGAGATCGCCAGGTGGCCTAAAGAAAGGAAGAGCGGCATTTCAGCCCGTTTGCATGCCCTAACCACAATATCGTCCGTTGAGAGCCCTTTATTTCTGGCTGCGTCGACAATCTGCTGAGGGTCGTCCCTGGTCAACAAAAGAAATTTCCATTTGCCATCGAGCTTTTGCAAACCCATGAAGTACTGTAGCATCTCGCTTAACATATACCAAGTGCCAACTGAGCCTGCATATACCAATATCTTGTCTTCGGAGTTAATCCCAAGCAGCTTTCTCGCTTCATTTCTCTGTTGAGCGTCCAAAAGAGCTGGATTGAATAGACCAGTATCTACACAACATGGAATAATTGAGATGCTTTCCGGTAGCGGGTTGTTATGCAAAAAACCTTTTTGAATAATCTCCTTGGCCTTGCTAGTAAGTACAACCACATGAACAGCCTCCCTAAGCAGCTGCTTCTCCGTCTTTTTGAAGTACCGATAGACCAACCGAAAGATAAAGTTGGCCTGAGGCCAACTACCACCCTCAACTCTCTCGTCCGCCCAAAACCCCCTCATGTCGAAAATGAAGGGAACACCCGACCTACGCTTAAGAAATAGCCCGACAATTCCCGGGAGGTAGCTTCGACACCAGGTAGCAGAAAAGCTGAATTGCCTGTGGAGGGCTACAGCTTTTCGTTTCATCAGGTAAACGTCTCGTATGGCAGATAAAATAGGAGGGTATTTATGATATTTTTGAGGGTGCCAGGTAATAGAAGTGCCCAGAATTATTTTCTCAATATTGCCCTTATGTTCTTTATAATTTTGAGGTTTTTCACAACTCAGTATGTGAAAACTATAATCAAACTTACCTAACGCCAACAGGTAGGGCAGTATCTGGCTTTGTCCCAAAGGGTCAGTGAGGCCATCGTATGTAATAAATAAAATCTTATTTTTCATATTCGCCACAATGCACTTCATTTGCTGCCTGGCCCGAGGAAGTTCCTCAAATTGTTCTAAAAACTTTTCTTCTTATCTTTCCCCAACCAAATCGTAAGCTGCATCCCCTGAGAGGTTTTTCTCATAAACCAATCTAACATTGGGTGAAAAAATGTTGGAAAATAGTATATCTTACAAACCGAATACTGCGATTCTTTAATCGTAAAGTTGAGTCTTTCTGCTAACCTTTTAAAAGATGTTAAATGAAATTCGTGCATGTGGTACGGCTCATGCATTGGGCTTAAGTTTGTAACAAAACGTGTGCCTCGTATCCTATAAAAAAAATTTACGAGCTTAGGTATTAGCCAATTCGAAGATGGCACTTCGATCTGAATGATTCCATCGGGTTTCAACCAATAAATAGCCTTCTCAATTGCTTCGGCGGGATCGTACAAATGCTCCAACACTGCCCCAAATGTTATAAAATCAAAACTCTCTGGAGGAAATTGCACGTCTTCTATTTTAGCAAGTTTTAGGTATCCTTCTTCGACAACCAAATTAGCGACCGCCCTCTCCCAAAATAGCTTGGAGGGTTCCACACCATAAGTAATAAAACCGGCATTTTTTAAAGCTACCATACATTTTCCAATACCAGCACCTATATCGAGAGCAGTCATTCCTTCATGAAAATTGATAAATTCTTTGGCCCGACTTATTTGCCAGTTAAAATAGTTACTTTGGGCATTAAAATAGTCGTCCTCCCAATAGCTTTCTGGCTCAATACCATAGTGATCCTGGATGTCAAAAGGAATAGCTTGAGGGTTAGAATAAATTAATGAACAACCATCACATTTTATCACCGAAACACTTATTCCGGACTTACGCTCAGGTCTCAGACCCTGAGAGCTATTCATCCTTTGCCCTATTACTGAGTTTTTTTCGGTTCGCCTCCCGCAAAAGTTACATGAATCAACTTCTTGAAAAGTATATCTATACTTGGTTTCCATAAAACTCTTTTCGTTATGAACTTAATATTCAATTGACCCCAGCCCTTACTAATTAAAATTGTTGATTTTCAACAATCCAGCGGTGCAGCACTATAAGAACCCATATCCGATTATAGAGATAGTCATCGCCTTTAATAAACCGCTTAATCATTTTTCTAACCGAAGTAGCATCTACCACACCGACCGCTTTAACAACCGACTCGTTCAAATACTCATCGATGAGATATTTAAGTTCACCTTTTAGCCATCTGGAAAGCGGCACTGAAAACCCCCACTTGGGTTTGTAAATTAATTCTTTTGGAAGATATCCTTCCAAAATCTTCTTCAAAATCCATTTACTTTCACCCCGCTTCTTGAACTCTTCCGGTAAGTTCAACGCCAGTTCGACTAACCTATAATCAAGCAACGGCACTCTGCATTCCAAACCATATTTCATTGACGCCCGATCCACTTTTGTGAGAAGATCATCTTTCAGATAAACCTTTAGATCAAAAAGTGCCTGCAACTCGGCTGCGGATAATTTTCTCACCAACCCCAATGGATCACGATATTTGTAAAAATCATCTTGCTCATTTGTCATTAAAAAGCCTCTCAACTCCCTGTAGGAAAAGAAGTATTGCTCTTGAGAGAAGATTTGGCTTCTGGTAAATTCGTCATTCTGTAGGTCGAATAAACCAGCCACACGCTTATACCTTGAAGACCCCATGCTCAGCAACATTTTAGCCGGTGCTGCCATTGCCTTCACTAGCGGATTGCCCAGTCTTTGTGCCCAAGTATATGACCCATACCCCATAAAAAGCTCATCCCCACCGTCACCGGTTAGAATGACTGTTGCCTTTTCTCTCGCCAATCTGGAAACCATCATTGTAGGAATTGCTGACGTGTCAGCAAAAGGTTCGTCGAAGGTTGGGAGCATGTCTTCTAGCAAGGGTATCGCCTCCCTTTCTGAGAGAATAAATTCAGTATGCTCAGTACCCAATTGCCGAGCAACCCGGGCAGCAAATTTGCTTTCGTCATACTTCCCTTCTTTAAACCCTATTGAAAAGGTTAGAAGTGGTTTTGAAGTTAGACTAGCAGCAATACCAGTCACAAGGGATGAGTCTGTGCCCCCACTCAAAAAGGTTCCATAGGGGACGTCGGCAATCGTTCTATACTTCACAGAGGAACTAATAACTCTCTCAACGGCATTCAAAGCTTCCTTTTCAGTGTAGGCTGTCCAGTTTCCTATTTTCTCTTCTGGTTTCCAATAGGAAACCAGCTCTAGCCGTCCACCCGTTTTATAGCGACCGTAGTGACCTGACGGAAATTTTCTTATTTGCTCATACACTGTATCAGGTTCGGGGATAAAACCTAAATGCAAAAAAGCTGCAATAGCCCTGTTTGATCTTGTCAAAGGTTGCGTGAGTAACGGAAAGATCCCTTTAAGTTCTGACGCAAAAGAAAGACCTCCTTCAGAACTATAAAATAATGGTTTAATACCTAAGCGGTCCCGACACAACCACAAATCTTCATTCCGCTGATCCCAAATGGCAAAGGCAAACATGCCGTTAAACTTTTCGACTGCACAGGGCCCCCAATGCATCCAGGCAAACAGCACAACTTCTGTGTCTGAGTCAGTTTTAAACGGGCCAACTCCTTCTTCCAAAAGTTCCTGCCGCACTTCTCGGTAGTTGAACACTTCGCCGTTGTAGACAATTGTCCAGTTGCCATCTGGCGTTGACATCGGCTGGTTGGCTACGTCTCTTAAATCAATAACGCTCAATCTGCGGTGCCCAAGGCCAAGCCGACAGTCTTGAGAAAAAAAGAAGCCCTCAGCATCGGGGCCACGGTGCGACAATATTTCTGAGACGGACTTGAAGCCTTCTTGGTCAAGAACACCCCTTTCAATAAATTTTCCAAAAATGCCACACATGTAATCTAAGTTTCAAGAACCCTCTTCGCTGATGCAATTCCGTTTAACGGATCATGTCCTGATGGCCCTCACAACTGCGGCCTGACCAGCTTCAAGTGAAATGAATGCCCCAAATGTTACTTTTAAGCCTGCCTCTGCCATCCATTTCTTAACAGTTTCAATTTTTTGAGGGTGGTCGTGTACAGGCGAAAACATATCGAAGGTATCAAGTAGAGCCCACTCTTTCAATTGATGTTCCGAAAGTCCTTTTGGCAGAGTGTTCTTTATGTCACAAATTGGAACGAATCTATTGGCCACTCTCCCAATACCAACCGCTTCAAAAATCTGATACAGCTTTATTAGCCAGGAAATATTTCTTTCAAGAAGAGCCAAGAGAGACTGGTGACTCATTCTTTTTGTCAGTGGGCGAAAAATGTATTTGGCATGAATCTTTGTCCACCAGCCTTTTACTGGGTAAAAATCAACCACAAGCTCTCCTCCTTTCTTTACCATTTCTGCCAGGCAGCGAACTGACCGTTTAAAATCTGGGGTGTGCTGAAGAACTCCAAAGCAAATTACTTTATCAAATTGCTGAGGTTTGTAAGGTAGCTCATAAATACTCGCTTGACACAAATGTAGCCGAGTGCCATAGACACTATTGTTCTCAAAATTCACCTCAACTGCAGCGGAATAGTCAACACTAAAGACATTAGCTTTCGTATTTTCAAGGAGCGCCCTGGTGAACCTGCCTGCCCCACTTCCGACTTCGAGAATGTTGGCTTCTTCTAATGTTTCCACAACCCAAGCAGTTTCGGCTAGCAAGCGAGAAGAACTTTGATAAACGTCATTACCAAATCGGTCTAATTGAGTTTTTTGAAACTTATTCCACTGATAACCAAAAGAGGCTGTATAGTTATCGTTTTCAACAAATTTTAGAATACCATTCTCTTCAATTTTGATTGGATTTTTACTGAATTCTATCATTCCTTTGATTTTCTTTCGTTGAGAGCCTTCAACTGATCTATTGTGTCCACAGTATACCATTGACTTGGATAAATGTCAGAGCAATAAAGCCTCTTCTGTTCAATCAGTTGGGACCAAAGGGCATAGAAGTCGTCGACAGGCTCTACAAGTCGATTGATCAATGCGGGGTTAAGCACTTGTATACCCGAACAATATGTCGAAGATGACTTATGGCGACTTAACTCAAGAACCAAATTTTCTTTCTGATGGATGAAATCACCTTCAAGTCCTACTACCGGCTCAACCGGAACTACCATACAAGCAGGTTCACCCAAGTGAAAGTATTCTTTAGCTAAAATGTCAAAATCAATATCAGTCACGTTGTCCGCCGTCAAGATGCACACCGGGGCATCCAGATACCTCATAAGTGTATTGAATAGCCACCATACATTCCCATTCCCTTCTGTGTTTAGTACCGAATCGACACCAAGAGAAATGACGTGTTCAGCCAGAACAGCTCCTTTATAGCCAACAGTAATATGTACATTCTTGATGTGAGGACGGAGTTTGCGAATGCCGTTTGCTATTAATGTGCTTCCATTGTAGGGAGCCATTGGTTTTGGGATCGACTCTGTGAGCGGCATCATTCGCACACCTCTTCCCGCTGCCATGATTAAGGCATGGTCAATACTCTTCATTCGAAACTAGGTCGATTTGAAATGAGTTCAGCAATTTCTTGTTCTGTTAATTTAGACGCATTTTCGGAGGACAGCCCAACAGAAACAGGGGTTTCGACCTTCTCATTAAATGAAATCAAAAAATGTCGAACCTTATCGTAGAAGATTTCCCTAGTGTAAGGAAGTTCAAGCTCACCGATTAAGAATTCATCCATACGCTCGCCCGGCCGACCCTCGATTCGTTCAAAACGCCCCCCATAGAGCTTGGTCCAAGTTGTTAGAATATCTTGAATTTGGGCCGCTTTCATTTCTCTTGAAAGTACCATGCCGGCAACTTCATCAATATGATTCATTGCGACAATTACCAACGCCACTGCATCGTCCACTGTAAAAAAAAAGCGCCTCATTTCCGGCCCTGTTGTACCAATAACTCCTGTTTCTGCGTGCATTTTTTTCCAAATTGGTAGTACTGAGCCAGTAGACCAGGCAACATTACCATACCTCACACAGGTAAACTTGGTCTCGCTCTTGTCATTGGAGGAGCAAAACATACGTTCCATAATTGCTTTGCTCATTCCATAAGTATTTCGCACCGGCGGGCTTGCCTTATCTGTCGAGATACCAATCACAGTTTTCACACCCTTATCCATCGCTACACGAGCAATATTTTGCGAGCCTACAACATTTACGTCAATACATTCCATAGGGAATTTCTCTGACAGATCGACAAACTTCGTAGCAGCCGCATGGATGATAATTTCAGGTTGGTAGGCCACAACGGCATCTCTTACCGATTCGATATTGGTTATATCAAGAGGGGTCACTTCGCAACCTGTTAATTGCTTGATGAGGTGATTCTGCTTGTTGTTTCGTGCACCAAGGATCACCTGATAACGGTCTTTCAATTTCTGACCCAACTCTCTCCCTAAAAAACCCGTGCCCCCGGTAATCAATACTGTTTGTTTCTGGCTCATGTAACTCTACCTTATTATCCCTGCAACGAGGCTATAAAACTCTCTTCTTTTTAACGTGTAAGCATCAGCAAAGAAAGCATTTTTTAACCATTTTAGCACTTGCAGTTTATCACCTGCGTTTAGGTGCAGCCCTGCAAGAAACAGCCATAGTGTTGCCTTTATTGTATTCAACCTGTGCTTATAAGCGGCAATAAACTCCCTGTCATTCCGGTATTTCTCGATCATGTAGTCGAATCTAGCCTGCGCCTGCACAGCGTCTTGGTTGTTGATAGTGCGAGTGCCATGATGCAAAATATTGCTATTGATTTTCGGAATACGTCCTACATTTGGGTACTTTACTATCACTCTTAACCAGTAATCATAGTCCTCAGACCCTGTCAGAAGCGGATGTTCATCCCAATAAATCGTTTTGTAGATTTTTGAATGCAGAAATACTCCGATACAGGATAAGAAATTTCCCCGTGCGATAGTATCCAAAGGATTCTTGATCGGCAGAAATTGATATTGGTATAGTACCGTATTATCCTGATCAACTAACTGATACAAGTTATGAAACAAATAAGCCTTCGAGTGATTTTGAATATATTGATAAGCATCGGATAAATTATCAGGTAACATGAAGTCATCCGAATCAAGAAAAGTGAGGTACTCTCCCTTTGCAAATCTCATTCCAGTGTTCCTAGATTTTGCCCTTCTCATAATTTTTATCGTGCGCAATAAAATTGATCTTACCAGCGTCGATGAGCGGCTTCAAAACTTCTTCGGTATTGTCTGTGGATGCGTTGTCTACGACTATAATTTCAAAAGAACTAAACGTCTGCGAAAAAACAGACTCGAGGGTTGGGAGTATAAATTCAGCTCTATTGTAACTAGGAATCACTATTGAAAAAAAAGGGGATTGTTCCATTTTTATATATCTGCAAGTATATTATATTGAAACATCGATTCTAATTCGTGTAGGTCATTTCTATTTATTGGAGTGAGGTTCTTTTCATTATCCACTGATATCTGATAGCCCAATTCCCAAAAATACTCCAAAATTTGTTTACATGAGCTCCCTCTTTGTTGGAACCACTTATCTGTCATTTCAATATAAATTGCGGGTTTAAATCTAAGGATCGTCTTCCTGGCGCCTTTGAGGACTTCGGGCTCGAAGCCCTCGACATCTAGCTTAAGAAAAGTTAGACTATTAACCTCAATATTATCACAGACTTCGTCCAACGTTTTTACTGTGAGGCTAACTACATTTTCGGTACCTTTTTCGTCAAATCTACCAGCGCCTGAGTTATCTTTTGAAAACGAAAAAGGCAGCATTGAATTAGACGCCCCTAATCCATAAGGATGTATACATATCATCCTTTCTAACATAGGATTCAACTTACAGTTGTCTCGCAACACTTTTAACATCTTAGGATTGGGTTCGAAAGCATGTATAGATATATTGTCACAATAACTGTCTGAGAAACAAGCTGCCAATTTAAGGGCAAAGGCACCGCTATTGGCTCCAACATCGAATACATGGATAGTTGAATAGCGATCGAATCTCTCTATTTTTTTGGCAGCAGTTTTCCAAGAGTTATCCGGCAGACCGACCAAAATATGCCATTGCATATAGTCACTCCTGTCGATGAGAAATCTAACGCCGTCTCTAACAACGATTTCCTTTTTCATTCCATTATAAAATGAAGGTGGTGGAATTAATTTCCACAATGGCGACCAGATTTTACTCAACATATATACGAAGCTCTCTAGGCGAAGAGCTCGAATCGTTAAATGAAGCAAGTTTACAAAAAAGCTCTTCACAGTTTCGTTTTATTGTGTTCTCCAAAATATAGTTTCATCAACTGCAAATTCATGCTCTCTATTGAAAACTTTGAGTTAACGTCTTTTCTAGCATTCGATGCAAGCTTTTTTGCTTGCTTTGGGTTCGATAACAAAAAGTCGACTGCCTCCGCTATGGCTTTTTCATCTTTATAGTCCACCACAAAAGCATTTTCGCCATGCCTGACAAACTCGTTGGCAATGCCTGATATTGTCAAAACTGAAGGAATTTCAGCGGCCATTGCTTCGATATATATTTGCCCGAATGCCTCCTCCTTTTCCCCAGTAGGTACATGGACAAAAATATTGAAGCATTGGTACAACGCTTCAATATCTTCCTCAAACAAAACTTCCCTATAGGCGAAAGAAGGCAGCTTTGACAAGTGTTCCGTTATTACGGAAGCGTAGTCACCCCGAGCATTGCATAACACAAGCAGGGCGTCTGGATATTTTTGTAATGTTTTTTGAAAAGCCAAGATAACAAACTGAACTCCTTTCCACTCAGTGTATCTTGCTATGCATCCAACAACTGGTAATTTACTCTTGGGGATATTATGCTTCTCTCTAACAGACTCAACTCTTTCCTCGCAGACTAAATTAAAGGACGTGAGATCGAAACCATGGTGGACAATTTGAACTTTCGAGGAGTTCAGGCGCTCATCTCTTGTCAATACATCGGCAATTACCTGAGAGGGTGCCACGACATGTGTCGAAAGCCAATTGCATAATTTATCCCATTTAACTGCCCCAGGAAAGGACTGATGATGGATGATGGAATGATGCCGGGTGTGAATTCTGGTGGGAACTCCTGCTATCCAGCCTGCAAAAAGTCCTGTAAGGTTTGCTTCAAATAGATGCGTATGAATAATTCTAGGTCGCTTAACTAGTAGAATACCAAAAAGAGCTAGAAAAATATAAAGTAAAGAAAGCCTTCCTGACAGCGGGAGCCGAGTAACACCGAAGCCTCGCTTTTTGAGGTACGTTTCCAATGGGGTGACCTTGCTATTCAATAAAATAAACTCGATTTCAACTCCCAGGTTTCTAACGCCATCAGCAACCAACTCAAATTGCCTAGCTGAATTTACCCTCGAAACTATATATATTATTCGAAATCTCTTCACAGCTGGTTCTCTGGATAATACACTACGTTTGATGTTGTTACCAAGTCAAAAAACTTATGTCTAACCGCAGCAGGCATGACCTTCATAAAGCATTCTTTTTCGGCAGTTCTTAAGAAACACGGCCACCCAAAAATTTGATACACTGTTGCTTTAAAAAAGCTCAAAGATTCAAGAGCATCATCATCACCATTCGGGTAGACAACGTCCTTTCCTACCCCAAAAACTTCAGATAGGGATAAATGCGCACGCTGATACTGACGCAACCTCTTAATGTAGTTTCTGATTGACAATTCGTCATTATGGAAAGCTACCGCATGAGAAAGAAAGAATATGGCTATTCCATTTTGATCAGCCCGAATAGCCATTTCCTGATCTTCTGCATCTGTAAGCGCCTCATTAAATCCACCAAGTCTTTGAAAAAGGGTTTGAGGAACTGAAAAATTTGCGGCCGTAAAAAAAGGCTGAACACTATTCACAGCACCTTGTAGCCCAAGCAGAGGTTGCTCCCATTTTTCTGAAATATGGCACCGGTATTGATGAAAAATAGAGTCGCCTTTTTGCCTAAACAAAATTTGCCTGCCACCAGCTATTGACATGGCAACTGAGCTTTGATGATGTAGGTGCGACGCAATACACGCTGGATCCAATTTCATGTCATCGTCAAAAAATATAAGGATATCCCCTTTGGCATTATTGGCTCCAGAATTTCTCGCCCCTGCCCGACCCTTATTTGGCTGTTCAATAATTTTTATCTCCTTCAAACAAGTCTGTCTGCTGCTCAGAAACCTTATGGTATCATCGGTCGATCCATCAACTACAACTACGGTTTCGAAGTCTTGTATACTCTGACTTTCAAGAGACGAAAGAATAGTCTCCAACTTGTGGCAACCGTTGTACGTCGGGACAATAACTGAAGTAGTCATGAAAATTTATGGTAGAATCTCCTTAAATAGGATGGCAAAAAATTGACCCTTACTTGTAATTTATGATGCAATCTTAAGTCCTCAGGGAATAAGTCTGATTGTTCCAAATTGCCGAGAAAAAGTTTTGCCTTCCTACTGTCATTGCGGTGATAATAAAAGTATTCGGCCAAAAAAAGCATTGCATAACTGACTGCAGCTCTCAGTTGCTCCTTCTGAACATCAGTAAAGCAATAAGAAATGACAGGTTGATCTATTTCAAACATCTGATGAATATTTGGGTAGGCGCAAGCTACACCCAGAGAGCTAGTTATGCGAATCAACTCTTGCTCGAAACCAGCTTGCTGACTCATCGTTTTCGAAAGTGAGTGTTGCCTGAAGTTGACCAAAACATCAGGAACAGTTACAGTATGGCCAAGCCCAAAGTTGACCAAATACCGAATCCACCATTCTTTATCCATTAAAAAGTGTAGACTCTCATTCAAAACACCAATCTTTCGGTAGGCTGAGAGTCTGAAAAAAGTTTCGGGTTGGTCAATTCTTGCCCACCCTACAGTTTTGGCTAGATTCTCTGGATAGACGTCAGTTCCTGTTGAAATTTTTATCGTTCTATCGGGGTGCTCAAAAATTCGAGAGCGCCCCAAAACAGCTTGTACACGGGGATCGCCAAAGTTCATAGCGATAATGTTTAGTGCATCAGGCGAGTAATAGTCATCAGAGTTAAGCCAATTAAAAACATCCCCTGTTGCCATACGCAGGCCCTTATTTATTGCATGACTTTGCCCCCTATCTTTTATGCTCTCCCAATAAGTCAGATGCCTCTCATACTTTTTTATAATTTCAACAGAACCATCGGTGCTACCACCGTCGATAATAAGATACTCGATGTTTGAATACTTCTGATCAAGAACTGAGCAGATCGTTTGCTCAAGAAATTGCGCTTGATTAAAGGAAGGCGTAACTATAGTGATTTTGGGTCGACTCATTACTTAATTAAATTTTTAAGGAAGGCTTTCGTCCGAAAAGTCAAACTCTCCTGCACGAACTTAATTGGAGGCAGACCGGCTTTCTTCCGGTAGCTATGATAAAGGCCTTTCATGGGGTGGTTGCAATAGTAATTCCAGGGTTTATGTTCACCAATAAAATGAATGATTCTACCTAAGGAATTTGCCTCTCTCAGACCTTCTCGCCAAATGAAATTCCACTCAGATTCCATTTCCTTCCACCTATCTCTTAAAACGAAGTTTAAAGCATCTTGATCCCAATATTTTATCTTTTCCGGATTATCGACAAGAAATTTATATGCCTTCTCTGCAATCGCTTCATTTCTCCACCCCTCCAAATCAATCACGAGTACACCAGCATTAAAGTAGGGCTCATCTTCCCGTAACCCCAAATAGTTGTACAAGGTACCTTCCCCATCCTTGACCGCTGCAAGCAGATGGTCTCCTAACTCGAGTTCCCATATCCTTCTAACCTTGACTAACACCAAAATATCGCTGTCAAGATATAGAACACGACTTAAACCTTTTGGCAAGAGGTTCGGAACCATTAGTCTGAAATACGTTGCAATACTAATATGGCCAAAAACAGGTGCCTTTTTTAATACTTGATCATCAACCAGAATTAAGTGTAATCGATTGGAAAAACTAGTTACAATCCTATTAATAGGCGCTACTTCCTGGCTGCTAAGGCCAGAATGAAGTAAATAAATTTCAAATTCCTCGTCTTGGTTGTGATGAAATAGCGAGAAAAGCATCGTAGCCAGATGGAAAGTATAGGAGACATCTACTGCACAACAAATGGATATTTGGCTTTTCATTTTTGAAGCACTACAAAAACCGAATGAAAAAATGGAGACTGAAGCGATGAAATATTTTGAAGCCTACCCTGCACCAAATATCCTCTAACTTTTGAAAGGAAAAACCTAGTTAATTTAAAAACAAAAGCTCCAAAAACTCCAGCATTTTGTGTCCGTTCCATAAAGCTGACTTCAAGAAAGGTACCTAAAACATCCCACCCGGTCCCTAGCTTTTGCACATCAGAAACCCGAAGCGAATGCCGTTGAGCAAAATGTTCTAGTGCAAATGGTGTGGGCCTCCAATAGTCAAAGGGCTCTTCGTGCAAGAAGTAAAAGAAAGGGGTTGTTATTATCATGACTCCACCAGGCCGCAGTAATTTCTGAAAGTTTTCAAAAGCCTGTTCCCAGTTAGCTACATGTTCCAAAACCTCAGTGCACAAAATCACATCAAATTGATTGAGTGGAACCTCATCGGGAAGAGGCTTGTCTATAGCTGCCAGATAATCGACATTTCGACTTCTGTTTTGCGCAACATCGAGGCTGTTGTAGACCATTCCTTTCTTTTCAATAAGCTGCCTAAACGGTTGTTCGCCGCATCCAGCATCCAACACCTGACGTCCATTGTCGACAGGTTCGAGAAATGAGAAAAATTCTTCAACTTTCAGGGAGACCAAAGGCTTGATGTATCTTTCCGGAGACTTTTGCATGGTTGATTCTTTGACCATTTACTGCCTCACCTTAGGCATTTTTATTTCTATGGGCGATGACTCACCAACGAGCCAGTTCGCATCGTCCAGATATGTTGCATTGCCTTGCGCCCAAGGATACTCATCATGAACGATGTTACTGATAGAAAACTCAAAGGAACAAATCCTATCAAGATTTTCGATTAATTTCAAGCCACTTCTATCGCTTAACCAAGTCGTAATCCAGTACTGGCCTTCAAAAAGTTTGGCCTTTGGAATAACACATTTGATTTTGACTTGCCCTTCACGTGCACCAAAATCATAGTCCGAAGCGTAAAGCCAATAATATCCAACATTGACATTGTTGGCATTTACAATCTGGAATGAAAAGCAAGCACCCTTGATCGATTCATTGACAACAATATCAAATTCAATCGTAAGTTCACTACCCCAACGATGACCAACCGTATCATTGTCGTTTACAACCAAGATTTCCCTCACGTACATTCCGCCAAATCCTGCTGTATTGAGGTACCTATTATTCGAATCGTTGTTGGATTGAAGCAAATATTTACTAATCACACTTTTAGTGTCTGCCATGTAGTCAAGTCTTCCCTCAACCAGATAGGCACACGAGGACGTTAGCTTTTGCACCGCCTCCATGTTATGGCTGACAAATAGAACAGTTCTACCTTCTCCAGCCACCTGTTGCATCTTTCCGAGACACTTCTTCTGGAAGTCGAAGTCTCCCACTGCTAAAACCTCATCAATAATCAATATTTCCGGCTCCAGATGAGCGGCTACGGCAAAAGCGAGCCTAACCTTCATTCCACTGCTGTAGTGTTTGATAGGTGTGTCTATGAACTTACTGACACCACTAAACTCAACAATTTCATCGAATTTAGCTTTTACCTCTGTCCGCCTCATTCCAAGTATAGTGCCATTCAAGTAGATATTTTCCCTTCCCGAAAGCTCGGGATGAAATCCAGTCCCTACCTCCAACAATGACGACACCCTGCCAAATATTTTAATGCTGCCGCTGGTCGGGTAGGTAATTCTACTGAGTATCTTTAATAAAGTACTTTTTCCAGCACCATTTCTGCCAATGATGCCTACAGCCTCTCCTTCATTCACTTGAAAGCTTAAATCCTTCAGCGCCCAAAACTCTGTGTCCTCTCTGGCACCGCTCCTCTTGAAAATATTTCTCAGGCTTTCCCCCATCGAACCAGCCTTTTGTTGCCCGAGTTCATATCTTTTGGAAACCGCCTCAACCTCTATAGCTCTGTTCATCTTTAACTACACAATATCAGCTATGATTCTTTCTGTTCGGTGAAAATAGAGCACTCCTGTAACAAACAAGAACATCGTAACCCCAAAAGAGAAATAGCTATAATAGCTCAATTCACCCACTCCTATCAAACTCCACCTCATCCCCTCCACAATTCCCGCCATAGGGTTTAAATAATAATATGGCTGCCATATGTCCGGCACTATAGATGAGGGATAGGCAATAGGAGTAGCGTACAGCCCAATCTGCACCATAAATGGAACTACATGCTGAAAATCTCGAAATCTTATTGTAAGTGCACTTAGCCAGATTCCCATTGCCAGCGAGCAAAAAAAGTTCAATAACATAAATATAAATACAAAGCCCACATTGCTACTGAATGGCTGTTGATAGTATAACATCAAAACACCCAATAACACTAAGGCGACCACAAAGTCAATCAAACCAACTATTGCTTTGCTGAGCGGCAGGACAAGCCTGGGAAAATAAATCTTCTTTACCATTTCCTGTGCTCCAATAATGGAACCCCCGCTTTGTGCCATCACAAAAGCAAAATAACTCCACGCACTCATGGCCGCCAATGCAAAAATCGGATAGGGCACCCCTCCTGTGTCAACATTAATTGCCTTTCCAAAAATTAACGTGAAAATAAATAGGGTCACAATTGGCTGAACAACCACCCATGCAAGTCCGAGAAATGTCTGCGCATATCTAACCCTGAGATCCTTGTAGGTCAGAACTAGGAAAAGATCTCTGTAATCAAGCAACTCTCTAAAGTTTACCTTCCACCACGGTCGACTACTAACGATTAATGTGAGTTTTCTTTTATCCATTACCTCACAGCTCTTTTACGTTTGAAGTATATGACGAAAATACTGTATGCGAACAATGGCATAACTGGAATCCTGTATCTGGCCAATGATCCAAAATTAAAAGTTGACACACCTATTGCGAAGCAAAAAACCATTGTGAACACGAAAAAAAAAGAAATTAAGGGGTCTCTGAATATTTCACTGAAGAAAGAAATGACTCCTACTTTGAAAAAAGCGAAACTAAAAAAGCCAAATAAAACAAGGCTCTCGATAGCCGTCAGCAGCATTACAGGATTTCGAACTTCCCATATATAAGGACGAAAAAGAGACACCCAAACACCCGGAACAAATTTCCTTACGAGGCCGGGAGGACTAAAGTCGTCGTCACCCAGGCTATACCCCGACCCTCCTTCCACTTGGCTTACATAGTAGAGCCACTCTGCTGATACCCTGGCTGTTTCAATCATCGAATCTAGAGAATATTTTCTGTTGTCCTCGCCAAGCTTAAGTGCGGCAAAATACATACTGTAAAGCACGCCCACAATGAGAATTGGTGTCAAAAGTATCCTCATTACTGTACTTTTGACCGCCCGTGAAAAATAAAAAAAGTATATAAATAACACAGCGCCAGGAATAAGACTAAGCGCTATATAAATCTTGATATGGTAAAGCACATAAGTCGATCCTAACAAAATGATGAAATTAAGCAGTGTCACTCTTTTCCATTTCACAATCTCAAGCAGTGAATAAATAAAAAAACCCAAGCTGGCAAACGTGAGTGTGTCCTTCAAAATTCCGGATCCCCAAAAAAAGACTGATGGGATGAAAAGCACCGCCAGCGCAGTCCATTTGCCTATCCATGGACTATATTTATCCAGTGCATAAAAAAGCGCCCAAGTGCCGGAAAAGCTGATAGCCGCAAAGCACAGAGAAATCGCATAATAGGAGTTAAGCGTAAAAATGGCCAGCAAACCCGCCACTCGTACAATACTGTAAGAAGGCAAATCACCAAAAAAGATAATCCTTGATGCATATTGAAAAGCGTCCGCCGGGTACTCAGCACCTGCAGTTATCAAGCTAATCGCTTTTGTCGGGGAATCGAGAAATGCCTCCCAAACTATTTTGGCACCCCAATTATAGTAATTCATTGTATCCCCTCCCCCATAATAAAACTGATACACAAACCCCAAAGCTATCGCCCCAACAAACTTGACAGTCAAGCCGGGAATGAAATACTTGCGGGTGTCACTATTAGTCACTTTTGGCCTGATCCAGTAGGCAAGAGCATACAAGAGGAGGAGGTAAATAGGTGTGACAATAAGGTCTTGGAGGCCCATAAAAGTTAAATACAGGTCGCAAATTACTAATTATATCGGAACACCTGCGCTTCGTAGCCACCTGTTAAGGCAGCATTTCGACGAATAACTGTCAATTGGGGATAAGCACAGTTTTATCATAAGCCAATCTTGCACTAATTTCACCGGGTGAAAATTCTTTTCCTCTTTCCCTATCCTCTAGAGCAAGCACCGTCGCAGCGCTTTCGGTTCGAACAGTACTTTGCAGCATTGCTTAAGGCGGGTCATTCTATCGACAGCCAGTCGTTTTGGGGGGAATACTACTGGAAGGTGCTCTACAAAAAGGGCAATGCTCTGCAAAAAGTGTGGGGGCTAGTCAATGGATTCGGTCGACGCTTCAAGGTACTTAGTCGGCTGCCATCCGCCGATTTCGTTTTTATCCACAGGGAGCTAACGCCGCTAGGGCCTCCCATTTTTGAATGGCTGATAATTAAGGTTTTCAGGAAGAAGGTCATTCTTGACTTCGATGATGCCATTTGGCTGCCCAATACTAGCGAAAGCAACAAAATAGCTGCCTGGCTAAAATGGCATTCAAAAACAGAAAGCGTCTGCCGATGGGCATGGAAAGTTTCTGCGGGCAACTCTTACCTGACCAACTATGCGAAGCAGTTCAATGACAACGTTGTGATCAACCCTACTACCATCGACACGGAGCATCACCACCGAATCAATAAAAAAACAAAGCACACCAACGACCCCATCCTTATCGGCTGGACGGGCAGCCACTCCACTCTCCCCTACCTCGATATGCTTTGGCCAGTGCTTGAGCAACTTTCCAAAGATGAAAATTTTTCCTTTCGGGTAATCTCCAACCAGCCACCTTTGGTAAACTACTCGTGGCTGGAGTTTATAGCCTGGAACAAAGAAACAGAAATAGATGATCTGGCAGCCATCGATATTGGCGTGATGCCTCTCACAGACGACAAATGGAGCAAAGGCAAGTGCGGCTTCAAAGCTTTGCAATACATGGCATTAGAGATCTCCACCGTCGCTTCGCCTGTAGGCGTGAATACGGATATCATAAAGGACGGCATCAATGGGCTGATGGCTACCAATACAGAAGAATGGGTGTTTGCACTAAAAAAACTGATCAAAAGCACCGCACTAAGAACTCAACTGAGTGAGGAAGGGCGACGAACGGTCGAAAACACCTACTCGGTAAAGGCAAACACTAGAAATTTTCTTGAACTATTCGGCAAATAGTTCTTCCAACGGAATCGTTAAACCTGAGAACAACTTACTTTTCAAAGTTTCCTCCTTCTTAAGGATGGTCAACAGGTAAAATCTCCCATTTTTGTCCAGCACAAACACACGAACATCCTCACCTTCCGGATCAACCACCCAATACTCCTTCACTTCAAATTTCTGATAAAGGAGTAATTTTTCTGACATGTCTTTTTTTGAAGTGGAAGGAGCTAGAATCTCTACCACCAGGTCAGGTGCCCCAATAGCGCCCTTCTCATCAAGCTTGTTTTTGTCGCAAAAAACAGACAGGTCGGGCTGAACAACGTTTTCAACTAGTTCTTCTTGAGAATAGTCCTCGGACAGGCGAACATCAAAGGGCGACGCATAGACTTCACATTTTTTATTCCTCAAAAAATTTTGGAGGTGGAAATGGATAGTTCCGCTGATTTTTTGATGCCTTCTGCTCGGAGCAGGACTCATATCGTAAGGCATACCATCGATAATCTCCCACCTTTCGCTGTCGGGCCAGGTGAGGTAATCAGCATAAGTGACTTTTTTGTTCTTATAAATAGGGAGAGCCATGACTAAATTTACCTGTTTTTCTTATCTAATCCATCTCCTTCAAATTCTTTTTGGCCACTTCCCATGCACGGTCTTTTCTGCCTGCAAGGCGTTTGACTTCTTTGTAGTATTCCTTTGCCTCTTTTTGATTGTTTTCTTTTTCGGCTATTTCTCCAAGGGCCAACAGAGAATACAGGTTATAACCCATTTGCTGGGTTTCATTCTTGGAACTAAACCTTACTGCTTCTTTGTAGAACTTTTTGGCATTCGTATAGTCTTTTCTCGTTTGATATATCTGGCCCAGAAAGAAAGCAGCATACCGGCCACTGTTTTCCTCGTAGCCATCATATCTCTGATAATACTTATCGATGATCTCCAGAGAGGTTTTCTCACAAAGCTGATAGTCGCCAGTGCCATACAAGAGCCGTGAGTAGTATCGATGGAAGTATGGGTTGTCAGGAAACGTCTGATGCAAGTATTCGGCCACTTGCAAAGCTTCGTACATGTTTTTTCCTTCACTCGATAAAATCCGCATAAGGAAATACTGGGCCTCAGTGCGAGTGTAAAAAGCGTTCCTGGCCACTTCTTTCAGCTGTTTAATTCCATCATCTTTATCTCCTTTGTCGAAAAACAACATGATGGGCTTCAGCAAAGGATAGTTTTCAGGTACCCAAACGGAGTAATAGTTATACAAGGCGTCACCAAAAAGTATTTCAGGGCTGAGATCCTCCTGCCCACGGCACTCCTCCAGATAGGCCAATGCATTCTTACCTGCTACAGCGGCCTTAGTCCATTTTTTTCTCTCGGAAAGCAATCGGCCCTGAAACGAATAGGTGGCAGAAAGAAAAAAAGCGCCTTCGACCTTATTCACTTCCTTGTAAAGCCGCTCGGAGAGGACGAGAGCGGTGTCCATATAAGCATAAAACTTTTTATCGTACTGCTCATTTTCAATATTGGGCACAATCTTCCACCATTCGGACAAACCCATTAAAAAATATGGCAGCGGATGCCAACCATACTTTTGCTTCAGCCACCTGAATTGCTTTTCGGCTGTAGCAAAATGAAAGTTATACATATTGTTGAGGGCCTCGGTAGCGTCAAGCTGCACCTTGATGTCGTTAATGAGCAACTTACTGGCGACGTCCACAGTATCCGCCTTCACTTCTCCCACATTTATAGTTTGAGAAAATGAAAGGTCAGCAAAGCCGACTGACAACAATAAAGTGATAATGATAAACCTCATAGTTTGGTGGAGTGCCAAAAGTCTGCCAATTTTCAAATTGAATAATTAAGATAACAACGAATCAACGGCAAACCCGTTCTGTGAATTGTAAATTTTTCCATTGATATGCAACTTTCCAAAGAAAGACGACAAGAACTTCTCGACGAATGGTTTTCATTTGGCACTGGACAGCTGTTTGCTGTCATCTGCGTTGTCACGTTGATACTGCTTTTTATCAAAAAAAGTTTCATCGAAGGAGAGTTAGCCGCATTCGAGATTCTACAGGAGCGTGGTGAGATGGGATTTTTCCACGCCTTAAGTGCTGTGCAGTACCTCACAGTTCCACTCGTTTATGCCTGGAAGTTTACCGTTACGGCATTTATCCTCTATGTGGGCGGCTTTATGTTTGGCTACAAGCTTACTTTCAAAGACATGTGGCGGCTGGCTTTGGCAGCAGAACTTGTCTTTTTTATTCCCGAGCTTATTAAAATCGCCTGGTTTCTGGTAGTAAACACCGACCCTACCTATCAGGAAATTGGCTCCTTCTATCCGCTCTCCATGATGAACCTGTTCGATTTTGAGTCGTTGGCACCCCGCTGGCATTATCCTCTCAAGGCACTCAATCTCTTTGAGGTTGTGTACTGGATTGCGCTAGCCGCAGGTGTTTATGTCATCTCAGGGAAGCAGAGGAAAAATAGCATCATCATTGTGGCAACATCGTATGTGCTTTGGTTTTTTCTTTGGATTGGCTTCTACCTGATTATCTATAAGTAGTCGGAACTATTTTTTACCTATCCACCCGAGGTGGGTATGTTTGAAATCGTCAGCATACTTTAGGCCATAGCCAAAAACCCTGTCCATGGCGCTGTGACCAAATAATAGAAGCCCGGCGAACATCCATTCTGGCGATGAAATGACAAAGCCTGTTACAAAGCAAGCCACAGCTACCCCTTTATGATGTGCTAAGTTGTAAAAGACAGCACCAATTTTAGTGTTGAACAAATAGCCTATCATACTTACGTCTGGTGCAAGCAGCCAGGCAAAGAACAGCCACCAGGCGTAGTCCAGATAAATGGTGCCTAAAAAGGCGGCAATAAACATCGCAGCTTCCTCAAGGTTAAGTAGTGATTTCATGCTTCACAGTTGTTTTTAAACTAATGCCGGTTACTTTACTCCAAATACGCATTAGCAAAGAGTAGGGTTTTATTCAAAAAAATTATGTAAAATGCAAAACTCCACCCTTCATGAGAACCATTTTATCGCATCTTGAAATAATGTAAAAAGATACAAAACAGAGGCAACCCTGCGTTTGTAAACAGAGTCTTAAGCTTATATGTAAAACCAGCTTTTGAGCATGAAGAACTTTAAACTGATCAACAACCTGACCGGTTGGGCGGTATTTTTTGTTGCGCTCACAGTTTATGCCCTCACATTAGAACCGACGGCCAGTTTCTGGGACTGTGGGGAATTTATAGCTGCCAGCTACAAGTTGCAGATTCCACACCCTCCCGGACCACCGTTTTTTCTGCTGCTTGGTCGCTTTTTTACTTTTTTGGCGTTAGGCGACACCGAGCAGATCGCATTCTGGGTGAACATGATGAGCGCAGTAAGCAGCGCTCTGGCTGTAATGTTTCTTTACTGGAGCATCGTGCTACTGGCTTCCAAAATTATCAAGGCTGAGCTTCTTGACCTCCAGGCAAAAGATGCACTCGTGTTAATGGGTTCTGGGGTAACCGGATCACTCGCTTTCGCCTTTTCCGACACCTTCTGGTTTTCTGCCGTTGAAGCAGAGGTTTACGCCATGTCCATGTTCTTCACTGCCATCGCTTTTTGGGCCATCCTCAGGTGGGACGCACTGGAAAATGCGTCGCTTTCCAACAAGTGGCTATTATTCATCGCCTACCTGATGGGCCTGTCCATTGGTGTGCACCCAATGAACCTGCTCACGATTCCATCTCTGGCACTCATCTATTACTTTAAGAATTACACTTTCTCCTGGAAAGGGCTGGCCGTTACAATTGTTTCGAGCGGGATAGGTATTCTGTTCGTCATGTTTGGATTCCGGGTCGGCGTGATGAGCCTCCTCACAAGATTCGAAATATTCTTCGTCAACTCCCTCCAACTTGGCTTTGGCAGCGGTGCCGCCTTCGGCATGGTCATTATTGCAGCAAGCATTCTGCTGGCAGTCTATTTTACGCAAAAAAAGGGACTGGTGGGGCTCAACACGCTTGCACTTTGCATTAGCTTTCTCATTATTGGCTATTCGTCGTTCGGAATTCTCACCATACGATCATCAAAAAATCCGCTAATTGACATGTGGAATCCGGAGAACCTGCCCAATTTTGTGGGTTATCTGGACATGAAGCAGTACGGAACCAGACCTTTGTTGTACGGCAACTACTATGACGCAAAGCTGATTGATCAGCAACTTGGCGATCCGGTTTATCAAAAAGGTATCACTTCTTATGAGATAGAAGACTACGATTATCAACTTAACTACGACCCTGCAAGAACGACAGTTCTCCCGAGGCTTTGGAGCCAAAGAGATCGTCACCCCGAGGCCTATCAACGAATTTTAGGCCTACAGCCCGGGCAAAAGCCAAATTTCGCAGAAAACATCAAGTACCTGTTTACTTACCAGCTGGGCCATATGTACATGAGGTACTTTATGTGGAATTTTGCCGGCAGGGAAAGTGATCAGCAAGATGCTGGTTTCGTCGCTCTGACATCTTCTGTGGCTCCTTCAATGGAAGGGAACCATGCCAGAAACAGCTTTTTAATGCTGCCACTGGTACTCGGCTTAGTCGGTCTTTTTTTTAACTACAAAAAAAACCTGCAGTCTTTTTCAGTAATAGGTGTTCTATTCTTTATTACGGGAGTCGGGTTAGTACTCTACCTCAACTCACCCCCAGACGAGCCAAGAGAGAGGGATTACATCTATGTAGCATCTTTCTTTGCCTTCTGCATTTGGATTGGCCTTGGGGCATTTGCATTTCTCCGCCAGTCGCAACAGTTCTTTGCTGAGCGAAAATTGGCCCTCGCCATGGCCTGGTTTGCTACACTCATGGTGCCTGGCATCATGGTTATGCAGGGCTGGGATGACCACGATCGCTCCGGCAGGTACTACTCTGTTGACATGGCAAAAAATTACCTGACTGGATGTGAGCCAAATGGCATCCTATTTACCGGAGGCGACAACGATACTTACCCGCTGTGGTATGCGCAGGATGTGGCAGGCGTAAGAACCGATATGAGGGTAATTGTTGGCTCGCTCTTTAGTGCAGACTGGAATATTGACATGATGAAACGGAAAGCCTACGAATCAGAGCCCCTCCCTTTTTCTATTGATAAAACACTTTATAAGCAGGGAGGCCCTATCGACTACGTACCTGTAGTGGAAAACCCGAATCTAAAAGGAAGTGCCATAGACCTGAATCAATACCTCAGCTTACTGAAAAAAAAGCACCCGGCAATTATGGTGGAAACAAGGACAGGGTCAAGCCTCGCCTCGTTACCCTCAAAATTGATTCGACTGCCTGTTAGCAAAGAAGATGTGCTGGCCAGGCACCTGGTGCCCGACACGATGACCCAATATATTCCTGATTTTATCACTTTTGAAGTTACTGGAAATGGTCTTCAAAAAAGTGAAATCATGCTGCTCGACCTGATCGCCTCCAACAACTGGGAACGACCCATTTACTTCACTCATACCGCCCTGAGTTTACTGCCGTTTGATCTCAGTAAATATGTTGTGCAAGAAGGGATGACTTACAAACTGCTCCCTGTCGAAAATCCTGAGAGCGATAGCCATTTGATCAATAGCCATGTCATGTTTGCCAACATGACGGAGAATTACTCCTGGAGAAACCTCAACAATCCTGATGTCAATTATTCGTCGTATTACCAAAAGCAGCTGATGAGCCCCCGCCTGGGCTTCAACTTACTTGCCGAAGCACTCATGCTGGAAGGGAAAAATGACATGGCACTCGAGGCACTTCACAAAAGCCTCAATGCCATTCCCGATGACACCATTCCCTACGATCTCTCGGCCGTAGAAACAACCGGACTGCTCCTGGCACTCAACGACAGTGACACTGCGATAGCCATTGGGAAAACCCTGATCGAAAGGGCCGACAAAGAGCTCAGTTATTATTCTTCCGCTGTGAAGCAAGATGCTTTTGAGGTCAGAAAGAACCTGTTTGTGCTCGACAGACTCCAGCGGATACTGAAAGCCTACGGTTTTAATGAAGATGCATTGAAAACCGAAAGCATTTTCAGAAAGCATTACTCACATTTCGAGGGATAACAATCTCCCAATTTGATTTAGAGGCTTGCTACCCTTTTAATTAGGTGGTAAGCCTTTTCTTCTCCCCCTCAATATTATAGGTATCCGTAAGGCAGATAGCTTATTAATTACTATTTTCGCCCGAATAAAAAATTAATAGAATGAATTATATAAAGGTGAATAACCTTACCGGTTGGTTCGTTTTTGCCATTGCCACCCTCGTTTATTGGCTAACTGTTGAGCCCACCGCCAGCTTCTGGGACTGTGGAGAATTTATAGCAGTTTCATATAAACTCGAAGTGCCTCACCCCCCAGGGGCTCCACTCTTTCTGTTGATAGGAAGATTCTTCAGCTTGTTCGCCCTCGGTGACGTGGAAAGGGTAGCCTATTGGATCAATATTTCGAGTGTGCTGAGCAGTGGATTTTCCATTCTTTTCCTTTTCTGGACAATCACAGCTCTTGCTAACAAGCTAATGGGGTTGAAGCCTGGCCAGGGCACCGACGATCAAAACTGGTCGATTATTGCAGCTGGTATTGTAGGCAGCCTTGCGTACACCTTTTCGGATTCCTTCTGGTTTTCGGCTGTTGAAGCCGAGGTTTATGCCATTTCATCCTTCTTTACCGCCTTTGTTGTGTGGGCCATCCTGAAGTGGGAGCAAATTGATGACGACAGGCACAGAAATCGTTGGTTCCTGCTACTTGCTTACACCGTTGGTCTATCTATCGGCATTCACCTTCTCAACCTTGTAGCCATTCCAGCCCTTGGCCTTATCGTGTACTTCAAGTATTACGAAGAGGTAACAACCAAGGGTGTATTGACAACCCTGGCAGTTAGTGGTGCCATCATCCTTATCATTATGGCCGGCGTCATCCCGGGCTTGCCAAGTCTCGCCTTCTCTTTCGAGCTTTTCTTTGTGAACTCGCTTGGCTTGCCATTTAAGTCTGGCATCATCGTTTTCGTTCTTCTTTTCCTCGGCGCTCTTATTTACGGAATCATTTATTCCGAGAAAAAGAGAAGGTCATTCTGAACACCTCGCTGCTGGCTTTTGCTTTCATTCTGATTGGCTATTCTTCCTACACGGTCGTTCTTATCAGGTCGAATTACAATCCTCCTATTGACGAGAACAACCCTGAAAACGTAAACACCTTTGTTTCCTACCTCAAAAGAGAGCAATATGGTGATCGGCCGCTTTTCTTTGGGCAGTACTTTACCACCGAGCTTCAGGAACAGAAAAAAGGAGCTCCTGTGTACGCTAAAGGTGAAACGGAATACGATATTATTGACTACAAAGTAGACGCTATCTACGACAAAACTGGCATGACCATCCTGCCAAGGATGTACAGCTCCACAGCTGAACATGCCAAGCGCTACAGAGAAATTACCGGTCTCAGGGCAGGACAAAAACCTACCTTTGGAGACAACCTGTACTTCATGTTCAAATATCAGCTCGGTCATATGTACATGAGGTACTTCATGTGGAATTTTGCCGGGCGTGAAAGCGATGTACAGGACGCCAGTTGGACTTCGCCTGCAGATGCCTTTAAGAAAGTGCCATGGGAGCTTGAAAATAACAAAGGACGAAATAACTATTTGTTCATCCCGCTTATTCTTGGCCTGATTGGTTTCTTCTATCAGTACAGAAAAGACCAAAAGAACTTTAGCGTGATGCTGCTGCTGTTCTTTTTAACAGGAGCTGCCCTGGTGCTTTACCTTAACTCTCCTCCTTCGGAGCCAAGAGAAAGAGACTATATCTACGTGGGGTCTTTCTATGTATTCTCCATCTGGATTGGCTTTGCCGTATTGGCCATGTACGATTTATTCCAAAGGTTTATTGCCAATAAAAAAGCGGCCATTGCCACTTCTCTCATCATCTGTTTAAGCTGCCCGGCCATTATGGCGAGCGAAAACTGGGATGATCATGACAGGTCGGATCGATATTTTTCGGTAGACACTGCCAGAAACTTCCTGGCGAGCTGCGCCCCCAATGCCATTCTCTTCACGGGTGGCGATAACGACACCTTCCCGCTTTGGTATGTGCAGGAGGTAGAAGGCTTCCGCACTGACGTTCGGGTGGTGGTGCTGAGCTATTTCAACACCGACTGGTACATCGATCAAATGATGAGACAGGCATACGAATCTGAGCCGTTCCCATTCTCACTGACCAGCAAAGACTACCGCCAGGGTGGGTTGAATGACTTCGTGGTGGTAATGGAAAGAGAGAACATCAAAGGCGCCATTAGCCTTGAGCAGTACATGAAGCTGGTGCGTGAAGGCAATCCTGCTCTCAGAGTGGCGACTTCGATAAGCGCCTACAACTCCATTCCTTCCAAAAGCGTGTACCTGAATGTTGACTCTGCCAGCGTAATGTCAAAGGGAATTATTCCTTCCACACTACAAGACTACATGGTGCCTAGAATGGTGTTCAACATCAAAGACAGGGTGCTGGAAAAGAAAGACCTGGCCATTCTGGATATTATATTGACCAACAAATGGGAGCGCCCTATTTATTTCAACAACACCTCGTTAGCCAGTGTCAATATCGATATCAGGCGATATGCTGTTCAAGAGGGTAACGCTTACCGGTTGCTCCCTGTCGAAAACCCTGACAACCAGGAAACCTTTGTAGATGTAGACATTATGTACGACAACATGATGAACAACTTCTACTGGAGAGGCTTGCAGGATCCGAGCATTTACTACACTGAGGATTACAGGAATTTTGTTCTTAACCACAGGGCAAGCTTCAACACACTGGCTGAATCTCTCCTGATGGTAGATGACACTGAAAGGGCAAAAAATGCGCTTCTTAAATCTCTTGAGGTAATGCCAGACTCGGTAGTTCCCTATGATCACTTTACTGTAAGAATGGTGAGCCTGTTGATGGAAGTTGGCGAGGAAGAAAAAGCCAAAGAGATAGCAGCTACAATGAGTATGAGAGCTGATGAAATGCTCACCTACATGTTCGATAATTTGATTGCCGATTCCTTTACGGTGCAAAAGAATCTGATTGTACTCAACGAATTAGCCAGGGTGTTCCGGGCCTATGAAGATCCGGAGCTGGGAAAAACATACGAGGAACTCTTCCGAAAACACTACGGAATGATGAATAACTAATGAAAAGCCCCGAAATATGGGGCTTTTTTTATTTCCTCAAAATCAGGAACAAATCAAGGGACGTATCGGCGTCGTCCGAAACCAGGTAGTCATCGTGAGAAATTGACGACACCAGACTGTCGGATGCCTTTTGCAGGTTATTCCGGTTAAGCCTGTTCAGCAGATCATAAGGAATCCGAAGCATCCAGGCAGGCAATCGATACTGTAAATTGAGCACATCAAACCTGGTGATCCTTTTCACGGAAGCTCTGTTTTTCTCGTGGTAGTCCATCACTTTTTCGCTTCCGGCAATTCCCTTCATTTCCACATCAGCAAAGTATTTTTTGGCCTTATCGGTCAATTCCAAGGCAGTGTATTCCCGGATATGCCATGGATTTCTGGTCAGCGTCAGCTTGATGTTGGGTGTAGTGAGCAACGCCACGCCCCCGGGCTTTAGCACCCTGGCCATTTCTTTCAGAAACAGCTCGTCATCCTTTATATGCTCTATTACCTGAAAGCTAACAATGCTGTCGAATGCATTGTCTTCAAGGCCGCTAAATGGGGGAAATACAGCTTGCTTGAAATCACCCTTAGGGTTTTCTTTTTGAAGCTTTTCTACAATATCCCCGATTTTGTCGAGCGCAGTGTATTTCTCAACAAGGGGCATGAGCTCTTTCACCCCACGTCCCTCGCCGCACCCGAGCTCCAGCATGTTTCCTCTCACATAGTCTTTCGCCACTATGTAGGGTTTCAAAAGTCGCTGGTGTATCGGATTGTCTGAAAGTATCTCTGCTGAGGTAATTTCCGTAGTATAAACTGCCATGAAGATTCAGTTCGGATTGCTTTTCGGCTTCAAAGTAAGATAAAATTATACTTTCGGTTCAAGTTTTTTAGTTACTTGGTTGTTATATGCTAAACATTCCCACGCATTTCAGTATGAACAAGGTTCAAAGCGCCCTATTTTGTTTATTTGTCATTGCCTTTTCGTTCGCAGGGCCTGACGTACACAGTCAGTCAATCAATAGTTTTAACCTTTCCTATACCTACAACCCTTCCGGGCCCATTCAATTCAAATATCGTTTGGTTAAGTCCGACCCGGGCTACAAAGTTTACTTTCAACTGAATCTTCCTGCCTACGACACCATTGGCAATTACGAGTTGAACACTTTTTACCGAAGCTCATATTCGGACTCCTCTGCTTTCAATGAGACAACCCACAATTGGGCTGATCTCACAGACGTTTCAGCCTATCCGCAGCTTGCAGGAAAGCTGGCTTTCATGCCCTCGGAAAGTCAAAATATTATTGTCTTTCACGTCAAAAGACCGAGCACGCAAAAATCTTTCTTTTTCGATGTAGCGCTGGAAGGCGACAACATGTTTACTCCTGATGGGATAACCCCTGTTGATAAAAATGGCATGCCCGTCTTAAAGTCTTTTTTCAGCCCAAGAGATTCGCTCTCCCTGACGGCCGAAGATACGGCTCAGCTTTACGGATTTTACTACAATATGGATTTTGAAGAAGCCAGGCCACCCATGGTTATCGACACTATTTCCGGAGGCAAAACAATGGGAATTGATAGCTCATTCATGATGAGAGCGGGTTACTTCTCTGCAACCAAGCCGGGTCTTTACCTGTTTCAAACCGATTCCAGTTCCGGCTCAGCGCTGGCCATGCGCCTGGCACCTTTCTATTATCCCAAGTTCGTTTCAGTTGACGAAATCATTGGCACCCTTCGCTACATCAGTTCCAAAGAAGAGTATAACAAGCTGGTTTCGTCCAAAACCAGAAAGAAAGCGCTGGACAATTTCCTGCTGGACATTTCAGGTAGCCAGGACCGGGCAAAACGGATCATGCAGAACTATTTCACCCGAGTGGCTGAGGCGAACTTGTTGTTTACCGGATTTAAAGAAGGCTGGAAAACTGATGCAGGCATGATTTACATTATCTTTGGCCATCCTGATGTGGTCGAAAGAAACGATGTAGGAGAAGTTTGGACCTACCTCAAAATGGAGGACAAATCTGACCTTAAGTTTGAGTTTATGAGGGTCAAAAATATTTTCACCCCTGGCTACCTTACGCTAATTCGTAAGGACGATTATGACAGATATTGGTTTCGCTTCGTAGATTTGTGGCGCAAAGGAAGAATTTAAACTGTTCTTCGGCCTGCCGGGTCGCAGAACCAACAAGCATCAGGTGATAAGAAAATACCCTCAACAGCGAAGGCCCAACCCTTCCGATATGATTTATGGCACCCGGGCGGTGATAGAAGCCATCAAGGCCGACAAACAAATCGACAAAATTTTCATCCAGAAAAATGTTAAAAATGAGCTCACCAATGAGCTCATCAAGCTACTGATTGAAAACGGCATCGTTTTCCAGAATGTGCCCGGAGAAAAGCTTGACCGCCTAACTGGCAAAAACCACCAGGGTGTCATCGCCTTTGTCTCACCCATTGAGTTTGCCGACCTGCACAGGGTTGTATCGTTCATCTTCGACCAGGGCAAGGACGGCCTCATAGTGCTGATTGACCGGGTAACGGACGTGAGAAACTTTGGTGCCATTGTACGAACCGCCGAATCCGCCGGGGCCGACACGATTGTTATCCCTTCCAAAGGCAGCGCTCAAATCGGCAGTGATGCTGTGAAGACTTCAGCAGGAGCCCTTAACCATCTTCCCATTTGCAAAGTGAATGACTTCGAAGAGTCGGTCAAGTACCTCAAAGAGTCAGGCTTTCTCGTAGTGGCGTGCACAGAGAAAACTGATCAGCTATACTCAGACGCTGACCTTACCGGGCCTGTGGCGCTCATTATGGGTTCTGAAGAGGATGGTATTTCTGACAGCGTGCTTGAAATGGCTGATACGAAGGTGAAAATTCCTATGCAGGGCAAAATTGAATCGCTGAATGTTTCCGTGGCAGCCGGTATTTTTCTTTTTGAGGTGGTAAGACAAAGAATGGCAGCCTTGAAGTAGACTGCCATCCAAAAAATTTATAAAAAACTGCTTTGGCTGAGCGCTCAGAGGAGCTCCTCACCCTTCTTGTTTTTCACGTCGTTCACAAATTCCCTGAACTTCGCTTCCTGGTCTTTTTTCACTATCATTAGTACGTCCTCAAAATCAGCTACGAGGTAGCCTTCGAGGTCTTGTAGAATAACCAGCTTGTCCTTATCGGTTTTGATAATATTGCTGTGACTATCGTAAGGAAGTAACTCTGCACCCATAACGATGTTCTCGTTTTCCTCCTTTTTCAGGTTATCGTAGAGTGAGCCCCACGAGCCCAAATCCGACCAGGCAAAATCGCCCAGCACGACATAAACATCGTTTGCCTTTTCCATAATACCGTAGTCAATAGATATATTTCTACACTGCGTATAGGCCTTGTCAATATACTGCTGCTCGGTGTCGGTGTAATAATGCTCCATACCATCATCAAAGGCCTCAGCCATTTCGGGCAGGCTATTCTCATATTCCTTGATGATCGTAGAAGTCTTCCAAATAAAGATCCCCGCATTCCAGACAAAATCTCCGCTTTCCAGAAACTTCTTGGCCCATTCCAGCTCAGGCTTTTCCGTGAATGTTTTAACCTTCCTGGCTGCACCAAACTTTTCTTCAGAATACTGAATATAGCCATAGCCGGTTTCCGGCTTTGTTGGCTTAATGCCTATCGTAACCAGGTTGCCTTCCTTCTGAGCTGCGAATATGCCTTCCTCAACCGTAGCAATGAATTTGTCCTCATTAAAAATGGCATGGTCTGCCGGAGTGATTACCACCGTGGCGTCAGGGTTCTTTTTGTGAATTTTGTAGCACGCATACGCCACGCACGGAGCGGTATTTCTCCGGGCCGGTTCAAGCAGTATTTGATCCTGCTCAAGGTCAGGTAATTGTTCCTTCACTAATTCGGCGTATTGTTGATTAGTGACGATCAATATGTTATCTTTGCCCGCCGTTTGCAGGAACCGGTTGTAAGTCATTTGTAAAAGTGACTGACCAGTACCAAATATGTCAAGAAATTGTTTTGGGCGCTTGTTTCTGCTATAGGGCCAAAACCTACTCCCTACACCACCGGCCATAATTATTACAAAAGTTTGACTGCTTTTTCTGTCCATTACTTAGCTAAAACGTATTTCGTTGCAAATATAGGCTTTAAATACGGTCAGCAAAGGTCGTGGAATCATTAAAGAGCATAATGACGCTGTTATAAAACGATTATGAATGACGCCCATCACACCTTATCACTGATATTTGGAAAGTGAGCGTGTCATTTGAATTAAAATTAGTATATTCAATTGCTCAGCTAACTGTGTGTAAAAGCTGAAAAAGAAATTGCAGAGCCATATGATTGCGAGCCTGGAGGAACAGTTAAAAGATAAGTTAAAAGAAGTTTTTGGGTACAGCAGCTTTCGAGGCACCCAGGAAGCGATCATCAAAAATATACTTGACGGACGGAATACCTTCGTCATCATGCCAACCGGTGCGGGCAAGTCGCTTTGTTACCAGCTGCCAGCACTGATCCTTGATGGTGCGGCCATTGTTATCTCACCTCTTATTGCCCTGATGAAGAATCAGGTCGATCAATTGAATGCGGTGGGTGTCAATGCCCAGTTCCTCAACTCTACCTTGACCAAGACGGAAATGAACAGGGTAAAGAGAGAGACCCTGAGCGGAGAGGTGCAGCTACTTTATGTGGCACCTGAATCTCTTACCAAAGAAGAAAATATTGAGTTCCTCAAAAAAGCAAACATTTCTTTTGCGGCAATTGACGAGGCTCATTGTATCTCGGAGTGGGGCCATGACTTCAGGCCTGAGTACCGGAGAATCAAGCAGATTCTGGCCCAAATCAGCAACATGCCCGTGATTGCACTGACCGCTACTGCTACTCCGAAGGTGCAAATTGATATTCAGAAGAACCTGCAAATGGAAGAGGCCGACATTTTTAAGTCTTCTTTCAACAGAGAAAATCTATACTACGAGGTCCGCCCCAAGCAGCACACCAAAAAGCAACTGGTAAAGTTCGTAAAGTCTCAGAAAGGCAAATCTGGGATTGTGTACTGCCTGAGCCGAAAGAAAGTTGAAGAAATAGCCAACTTGCTGCAGGTAAATGATGTGAAAGCTGCTCCTTATCACGCCGGCCTTGATGCTGCGGTACGAATAAAGAATCAAGACGACTTCCTGAACGAAGAAGTAGATGTCATTGTGGCAACCATTGCTTTCGGTATGGGCATCGATAAGCCAGATGTTCGCTTTGTTGTGCATTACGACACTCCAAAATCATTGGAAGGATACTATCAGGAAACTGGTCGTGCCGGAAGAGATGGTCTGGAGGGTAACTGTATCATGTTCTACAGTTACAACGACATCATCAAGCTTGAAAAATTCAATAAGGACAAAACTGTTACTGAAAGAGACAACGCCAGAGTGCTGCTTGACGAAATGGTTTCCTACGCTGAGTCATCACTCTGTAGAAGAAAGCAGTTGCTACACTACTTTGGCGAAAGCTACGAGCATGATTGCAACTTTTGTGACAACTGCCTTAAGCCAAGAGAGAAGTTCGACGGCGAAGAGTATGTTCAATGGGTGCTCAGAGCCGCAATGGAAACGGGCGAAAGGTTTAACCTGGCACACCTCGTAGATGTGGTGAAAGGCACGCCCTCGCAATACGTTAAAAGTTACGGGCATGATGCTTTGTCCATTTTTGGCAAAGGAAAAGAGCTGGAAGAAAGCCTCATCAAGTCGGTAGTGCGTCAGTCTCTGTTGCTGGAGTTTCTTGAGAAAGACATTGAAAATATTGGTGTGTTGAAAGTAACCGCTAAAGGCAAGGACTTTATTGTGGATCCTTTTGCGATCAAGCTCTCAAAAGACCACGAATATGACGTGGAAGTGACCGAGGAAGAAGAAGACGCAGAAAAAGTGCCTACCACAACCAAGGCCTACGACGAAGCACTCTTCGAAATGCTTAGAAATCTTCGGAAGAAGGTAGCCAAGCAAATGGATCTGCCACCATATGTCGTTTTTCAGGATCCTTCCCTTGAGGAAATGGCCACTATCTACCCCACTACCAAGGACGAGCTTGCTCAGATCAACGGCGTCGGCATGGGCAAGGTGGCAAAATTTGGCAAGCCTTTTCTCGAGACTATTGCCAAATACGTTGAGGAAAATGACATTGAAACTGCCTCTGATGTAGTGGTTAAGTCGGCGGGACAGAAGTCGAAAATCAAGATCTTCATCATACAGCAAATTGACCGCAAGGTGGATTTGGAGGAGATTGCCGAAGCCAAAAGCATGGCCATGGAGGAGATCATTAACGAAATTGAACACATCTGCTACTCAGGCACCAAGCTCAACCTTGAATACTATATTGATCAGGTACTGGACGAAGACAGGCAAGATGAAATCATCGACTATTTTATGAATGCTGAAACAGACAGCATTGCAGTCGCACTGGAAGAACTGGGTGACGACTACTCGGAGGAAGAGCTAAGACTTGTCCGTATAAAATTCCTGTCAGAATACGCCAATTAATTGGTGCATAGCCTCCTCCTTCTTAAGTTTGTCGGCTAAACAATTCATCACTATGAATATAGCCGTCATTGGTTCAGGAGGAAGAGAACACGCACTTTCATGGAAAATTTCTCAAAGTCCGAAGTGTGACAATCTCTTTATTGTACCAGGCAACGCCGGCACTTCATCGGTTGGTACCAATGTTTCGCTTTCCATTACCGACTTTCCAACGATAGCCGAATGGGCCCTGAAGGAAAAAATAGAACTGATCATTGTTGGGCCTGAAGAACCTCTCGTAAAGGGATTCCGGGATTACTTCGAAACAAGAAAAGACCTCGCTCACATAGCCATTGTAGGCCCTGGAGCAGCCGGCGCAGCACTTGAGGGCAGCAAGGATGTCTCCAAGCAGTTTATGCTGAAACACGGCATTCCCACCGCCAGAGCGAAAACCATCATTGCCGACAACCTTTCCGAGGGCTTTCAATTTCTCGACTCTCTTCAACCTCCCTACGTGCTAAAAGCAGATGGACTGGCTGCAGGCAAGGGTGTGATCATCACAAGCAACCTTGCGGAGGCTAAAGACAGGCTCAGATTCATGATTGAAGAGGCCGAATTTGGCGAAGCCAGCCGAAAAGTGCTCATAGAAGAGTTTCTGGATGGCATCGAGCTTTCTGTTTTTGTGCTAACTGACGGGAAGGACTATATCATTCTGCCTGAGGCTAAGGACTATAAAAGAATTGGCGATGGCGATACCGGGCCAAACACGGGTGGCATGGGGGCTGTCTCGCCAGTGCCGTTTGCTCCGGGCGAGTTTCTGAAGAAGGTAGAGGAAAAAGTCGTAAAGCCAACAGTTGACGGGCTGAGGAAAGACAATATTGACTACAAAGGCTTTATTTTCATTGGTTTGATGAACGTAGGCGGTGAACCATATGTGATCGAATACAATGTGAGGATGGGCGATCCGGAGACGCAAGTTGTTATTCCCCGGATCAAATCAGACCTTGTTGACTTGCTCCTCGCCACAGGACAGGGCAAGCTAAAGGGCCAGTCGTTTGACGTAAGGCCTGATTTTGCAACTACCGTGGTAATGGTGGCAGGAGGTTATCCTTCAGGCTATGAGAAAGGAAGGCCGATAACTGGTCTGGGCGGCAAATACGATTCAGAGGTATTCCATGCAGGCACAAAAATCTCCGGCGACGACGTTGTCACCAATGGCGGCAGGGTGTTGGCCATTACCAGCTTTGGGAGCTCGATTCAGGAAGCCGTCAGCAAGAGTTATAAAACAATAGATAGTATTAAGTGGGATCAGGCCAATTTCAGAAAGGACATCGGCCAGGATTTGGTAAAGTACAATGGATAGCAGGCATTGTTAGCACCTGATGGTTTTGAAATTATTTTTATATTTGAGAAGAGCTAACATAAAATTGCTTAGAGATGGGATGTAGCACATGCAGTAGTGTAACTACCGCAGATGGTAAAGTGGCTGGTTGCAAAAGCAATGGTGGCTGCTCGACAGGTGGTTGCAATAAAATGAACGTTTTTGACTGGCTTTCCAACATGGACATGCCAGCTGTAGATAAATTTGATGTAGTTGAAGTAAGGTTTAAGAACGGCCGAAAGGACTTTTTTCGCAATAGCGAACACCTGCCTATCGTCACCGGCGATGCCGTTGTAGTTGATGTTCCAAACGGCCACCATATTGGCTACGTGTCTCTTCAGGGAGAGCTTGTTCGGCTTCAAATGCAGAAGAAAAAAGTGGCTAATGACAGTGAGGTCAAGAATATCTACAGAATAGCCACCCAAAAAGACCTGGAAAAATTTGAACAGGTTCAGGCCAGAGATCTCCCAACCCTCTTTCGCACAAGAGAGATCATCAGAGAGCTCAAACTGGACATGAAGCTGACCGACATCGAATTTCAAGCCGATAACACCAAAGCCACATTCTACTACTCTGCTGACGACAGAGTTGATTTCCGTGAGTTGATAAAACTACTGGCCGCCGAGTTTAAAATTCGGGTAGAAATGCGCCAAATCAGCTTGAGGCAGGAAGCAGGCCGACTTGGTGGAATTGGCGTGTGCGGCAGAGAGCTGTGCTGCTCCACCTGGCTCTCCGAATTCAAGAGCGTGTCTACTTCCGCAGCCAGGTACCAAAACCTGTCGCTGAATCCAAGTAAGCTCTCCGGGCAATGCGGCAGGCTCAAGTGCTGCCTTAATTACGAGCTCGACACTTACATGGATGCACTGGAGGGAATTCCAGAGCTGGAAGCACCTCTGCTTACGGCACGTGGTGAGGCGTCGCTGCAAAAGACAGACATCTTTCGAAAAACCATGTGGTTCGGCTACAGGGACGAAAATACCTGGTATCCATTGGACGTTGAGCGGGTAAAGGTGATTCTTGAAATGAACAAGAAAGGTCAAAAACCTGATACCCTGGCTATAGACAAAGAAGACAACGGAAGAGATGCCAACCAGGCTCTCAACAGCGACCTGGTGAACCTGGACAAAAAATTTGGTGGACAGGGCAGCGGCAAAAAGAAGAAAAAGAACAAAAAACGATTCAAGAACCGTAACCGGGGTCAAAACAATCAACCAAAGCAATAGATGAGGACACCACTATTGGGAAGCAAACTTGGCGGCCTCATTTGTTTGTCAGCAGGTTTGGTATTCCTCTTGTCATCATGCAGTGATTCAAGGATTTATGATGAATACCACGATTTTGATGAAAACGTGTGGCACATGGATTCTACTGAGAAATTTACTTTTCCTGTTGATGCGACGGAAGATCAGTTTCGGCTTTCTTATCTGGTCAGAAACACTGCAGATTACTCATACTACAACCTCTATCTCAAGTTCACTCTTGAAGACTCCCTTCATCAAGTGATCGAAAGTCAAATGCAGGAGGTAATTCTGTTCGACCCTAAAACAGGGAAGCCCTATGGCAGTGGGCTGGGAGATTTGTTTTCTCATGAGTTTCCAGCCATCGATAACTTCACGTTTCCTTACAAAGGGAAGTTCACCTTTTCAGTTCAGCAATACATGAGAGTGGAAAGCCTGACGGGCATTCAGTCGCTTGGGTTAAAAGTTGAAAGAGTCGGGCAAGAATAGCTATTTACTCGATTTGCCCGATAAACTTGTAGAGTCGCTCTTCAGCACCTTCAGGGTCAATCCAAAACTCTCTGGAATAGAACTGAGTAGACCTCCATTTTTTATCCATCAGCAAGGTGTATCGGTAAACATAGGCATCCTTTGCTGAAATGCTGTTGAAATAAGTGTCGTCATCAGTAAAAATGAGCCCCAGAAATTCTTCCCTTTTCTTAACTGTGAGGTCAGCAAAATTCAGGTCTTCCGTCATGGATATATTTCGCATCTGAGGCACGGTCTCCAACCACTTTGTCATTCTTGATTTGAGGTACCAATGCTGCGAGAAGGCTGGCTCTTTAGGCGCATACGGTCTGAACTCCCCATTTGAAACAGTGAAAGCATACTCCAGGTACTTTCTCAGCATCTTAGGGCCCTCGTTCCTTAAGCCATCAACGTTTAGCTGATGAGGCAAAATGCTGCTAACCACAAAAATCTGCTCCTTGGCCCTGGTCACGGCTACATTCAGCCGGTTTTCGCCACCCTCGAGGTTGAGCGAGCCAAACTTCATCTGAAGTTTCCCCTTAGCATCGGGCGCATAGCCAATAGTGAAAATAATAATGTCTCTTTCGTCGCCCTGCACATTTTCTATATTCTTCACAAACAGCGAATCAGGCAGCAGCTTTTTATGATCCGCCTGATACGTATCCAGCAAGTCTAAAATATGCGACTGTTGAGCGGCGTTGAAAGTAACCACGCCAATACTTTTGTCCGGCGACTTTTTAAGACAATCAACAATCAAATCCACAACTCTGGTGGCCTCTTCATCGTTTCGGCTGCTTTCCCATATGCCATCTACTTTTTCGTAGGAAATAGCAGGTTTTGCCTCGTTGATTACTTCAAAATGAGGCACCAGCTGCAACTTGCCTTTGTAAAAGTAGTGGTTGCTGAAGTCGATCAGGTCGAGCGAACGGCTGCGATAGTGCCCCTGCAAAGAAACCTGGCTCAGGTGCTGCCTTGCCAGTGTCAGCAGGGAGTCAGCCTCCAGCGCCATCTCTTCCTCCTCTTCACTTTGCTCCCACCGGATTTTATACAGATCATTGGGCTGCAACTGCTTGTCATCGCCTGACACTACCACCTGCTTGCCCCTGTACATGGCAGCCAGACCATTTTCCACAAAACACTGGGAAGCTTCATCAAAAATGACCAGGTCAAATATCTCATCCAGCTGAAAAATAGCAGAAGCTGCCTCGGGAGAGGTAAGCCAGCAGGGCACCAATCTGAAAGCCTCGGCAGACATGTGAGCCAAAAGTCTCCTGATCGGCCAAACTCGCTTCTTTTTGGTGACCTGGTGCTGCAGGTCACGGTAGGTAATCGGGTTGTTGAGCCGATTATACTCCACTTCGCTGTATGTCTTTTCCCTGATTCTCAATAAAAGTATATCGCCACTCAGCTGGTTCTTCTTCTGCACCGCCTCCTGAAGTTCTTTTGTCAAAGTGTCCAATTTCAGAGAAGACACCGCTCTCAAAATGGGGTATTTTGTTTCAATGTGGTCAATCCACTGAAGATTGAGGCTGTTCTCAAAAATCTCATTCCACTCCTTTTCATCCCAGTCGGGCGAAATTTCCTCAAGCTTCTCAAAAATCTGGTTTTCGTAGGGTAGCACGCTATCCAGCAGTTTATCGTATTCAACAAGGCTGTCGAAGTCCTTGTCCAGCCGCTTGAGCAACTCCTCTGCGTACCCTTTCTTTCCGATAATCATTTTGATCTGCTTGGGCGTGAAGTATCCCTGCCACTGCTCCCATTTCAACGGAATCTCGTCCAGGGCTTCAAATGATCTGTCAGTAAGTTCTTTTAACTCTTCGAAAGTGTAGTTTTTTGGGTTGACCACCTTTGCAACAGGTCTCAGCGAACTGAAAATCATCTTTGCGTTGATCGCCCTTCTCACAAAGAAAAACCAGTTTTGCAGGTCAATCTTCGACATGGCATTCGGCGGGTTCAATATCCATTCGCTGGTTCTCAGCTTGGTGAGGTTGTGTTCAAGGTTCAGGCGGCTGTCCACCATGATCATCAGCTCCTCAAACCCCTTTTTATTGCTCTCCAAATTATTGGCCACCAGCACCCGTGAAATAAACACTTTGTCTTTGGAAAAGAACTTCCACCTGAACCAGCTAAAAAGCCCCTTTCTTGCCTTACGCCCCCTTTCCAGGACCTCCTGCAACCTGCCTAACTCATTGCCCGGAGTTGACAACTCAGGGCCCAGCCCCTTGTAGCACTCCATCAATATCCGCTCATTATTGGCCAGCCAAAGAGCGTCTGTTTCGCTATCGGGGTAAGCCGACATGTGCACAAAAGTTTCGTACACAGTCTTATCGTTGATGAGAGAGAACATCTCTTTTACCTGCCCCCGGCGCTCCAGCATGTCCTGGCACTCATCGAAGCTTAATGCCTCACCGAGGGCTTCTTTAGACCTTGTTGCTAAGGCATGATTGAACTTCTGAATTTCTACCACCAGCTCCTTCACCCGCCCAAGCTCTGCCACACCAAAATGGCTAAACGACACCCGATCAACCCAGGGGTGCTCCTCCGTGCGGAAGACCGAAGAATACTTAACATAATAGCCAATCTTGCGCTGAAAGGCCTCCAATTTCTCATAAGTGAAATACTTGTATTCTTGTTTTAGAGTTATGGTTCTTCCCTTCAAATCAGATGAGAGATAAAGTTCTTTCACCGACTTGCCTGACTCTTTATCATCAAACAACGCCTGCTTAAACTCGTTGAGCTCTTCCGAAATCTGATCTATTTTTCTGCTTACCTGGGTAAACTCTCTTTCCAGCTGGATAGCGTCCAGAGAGTTGTTCTTAAGTTTGTACTCATCAAGTCGGTCGATCTGGGAGGCTAGCTGCTCGTAGATCTCCTTCCTGTCATTTTTGAAGTCGTGCACCAGCGCCACAAATGCTCCCAGGTCTTTCTCGCTCAATCGCTGGTGCACCACGTCAAGCGCCGCCCTCTTTTGGCAAACCACCAGCACCTTTTTGCCCCGGGCAATAAAGTCCGAAACGAGGTTACAGATAAGCTGCGACTTGCCTGTGCCAGGAGGCCCCTGGATCACAAGTGAATGGCCATTCTTTACCGTTTTTAAAGCATTTTCCTGGAAAGCATCGATGGCAAATGGCGTAAAAGTCTGTTCTTCTTTTATCTTGCTGACATAGGAGTACTCTACTTTGTCCACCACATCTTCCAGGTTGGTTTTACCAACGAAGAAGTCTTCCAGGCTTTCCAGCGTGTTTTCCTCAATGAGTTTGAGATAGTCGGGCACCATATAGGACCCATTTTGAGGGAAGATGCCCAGCACTGCTTCAGTCATCAGCTTCAGTTTCCCTGTGTCGTGCCCGAGCTCAAACTTGTCTTTGAGAAAAGGGGTGAACCCTGTTAGCTGATCAGTAAAATTTTCGGGATTGAAATTGACTTCTACTTTGCTGTCTCGCAGAAGTTCGTAAAGTGCCGTGCGAAAGACCCGACTGTCCTTATCAAAATCGTCAAACACCCGCTCTATTAAGTCCTCATCTAAAGAAATCTTATTATAGTAAGCGTACCCAAGCAGAAAGGTCTTATTCAGGGTGACATTAACATCCTTTCGGGGCACCATCACCCAGTTTTTCTGATCCATTTCGAGTGACACTGGAAAAAAAAGCAAAGGACACCGCACCAGCGTGCCATCGCTGAATTTGCCGTGAACAAAAGGCCACCCTACATACAAATCACGGCCGCCCCTTTCCTGAAAAACGAATTGGTCGAGTCTGTGCAGTTTTTTCAGGCCAACGCTCAGGTTGTTGTTATTATAGTCCCTGCTGTCAATGATCTGGCACAGTGGAATCTTAGCTTTTTGCGCTATCAGGTCGCTGATGACATGAAACGAGGGCTGCCCAAGAGTGAAGTCAAAATCATGCAAATCGAGAAACTGATCGGAAGCCAGGCGCAACAAAAGCAGCGACCTATTATTGGCAGTGAGATTGGTAAGCTTACGAAGGTAGGATTGCAGAATTTTTCGCATAAGACGGCTTGCGGCCTTTCGATAACTATCAGGTAAACGATAAACCTAATTGTTCATTATTCACTAGAATTCAAAATACGGCTTTAACTTTTGGATGGTTGAATCTGGAATGATTTTTATTTCCGCCACGTCGTTCCAGCTGGCAAATCTGCCATGCTGATCCCGGTAGGCGACCAAAGCTCTTGCCTGGTTGTAGTTAATATAGGGTTGCCTTTTTAACGAATCCAAATGGATGGTGTTGACCGACAGCTTTACACAGCAATTAGCAGGATTGAGATCAAACTTCTCCCACAAGGTGGATACCGTTTCTTGTTTGAGGCCATATACTTCCGCCAGCTGCCCACGGTCGTGAAACCCACCAAGAGCGTTCCGGTATTTGATGATCCTGGCAGCATAAGCCGGGCCTATGCCTCGTACCGTTTGCAATTCTTCTGCTGTTGCCAGATTAATATCGATTAACCTGGCTGTTTCCTTGACGAGCGCTGACTTTCCTTCAGCTATTGGCCTGGTATTGTCCGAATTGGGCTTGGTATTCGCTATTGATAAGTACGGGGCAAGCTGCTCAAAAATAGAGGAATCCATTCCATAAAGCTTGAGTACGTCATCCCTATCGTAAAACCTACCTCCCCGGCTCGTATACTTACTCCAATTGGATGCCAGATAGGGCGGTATATTCATTTGTCTCAATTGCGCCTCCGAAACCTGGTTGGGGTCAAATCTCTCCAAATTGGTAAGGGCCAATAATTGGCGGGGTGCTTCCTTACTTTCTTCGATGTCCTCAGCCCATTGAAGCTCCGCTGCCCATTTGTCTAAAAGTTCCAAATCTTTTTCAGACGAATACTCGTTACTAGCATACCTGTAGTAGTCAAGTGCATAGACTCCAAGGAATAGTACACTAATGATAAAGAGAAGAATGATGCTACCATTAATTTCTTTTTTACTGTAGCCAAAATTCTCTCTTAGCCATTTGTTTAGTTGGCTCATAGACCATAAGAAGCATTTATTGAATATTAAGTTAGATATTTTTGGCTTCCAGTAAACAATTTCAAGGTAAAAAACTGTTCATCTGCCAGTACCAGGCATTTGTCCGTAATTTAAACTCATTCTAAATTGAGTTATCTGACAAATGTCATTTCCTTTAAAATCAATACGGAGCTATTTTTGAATCCGAATTAAAGTGGAAAATGCATAAGTTTTTCAAAGCAGTAAGTCTATCGTACAAAAGCGCCCCGCTCAATATCAGAGAGCTTGTGTCCTTCGATGAGGAGGCATGCAAGCGTTTGCTCAAGTATTTCAAAGAATTTACGCCCATCAATGAGGCGCTAGTGCTTTCCACTTGCAACAGGACTGAGGTCTATTATTCTTCAGAAGAAGACCTTTCCGAAGACATTATCAAACTGATTGCCCTCGAAAGGTCAATCAGTGATATTGGCGACTACAAAGATTTCTTCGTGGTGATTAACGACCACAAAGACGCCCTTCAGCACCTTTTCGATGTGAGCATGGGATTGGAGGCGCAGGTAGTTGGTGATTTGCAAATAGCCAATCAGGTGAAGCGATCATATCAGTGGTCGGCTGACGAGGATATGGCGGGCCCATTTTTGCACCGACTGATGCACACGATTTTCTTCACCAATAAAAAGGTAGTTCAGGAAACCTCCTTCAGAGACGGCGCAGCCTCTGTGAGCTATGCCGCCGTTGAGTTGATTGGGGAGCTTACTGCCGCCATCCCCACACCAAAAATTTTGATCGTTGGGCTGGGTGAAATAGGAGAAGATGTTTGCCGCAATCTTGAGTACATCAAGAGCAAAGAGGTTTTCATTGCCAACAGAACGTTTGAGAAAGCTGAGGCAATAGCCCTTGAGTGCGGTTTTCAGGCCATACCGTTCGACACAGTTTATGCAGCCATGAAGGAGGCTGATGTTGTTATTTCGTCTGTCGCCAATAAAGAGCCTCTGATCAGAAAAGAGCACCTGCAAAACGGAGAATCGCTTTCCTTCAAATACATGCTTGACCTTTCGGTACCAAGAAGTATTGAAAAAGAAGTAGAAGAAGTGCACGGAACCCTGCTTTACAACATTGACGACATCCATAGCAAAACAAGTGAGGCACTGGAAAAAAGGCTGGCTGCAATACCACAGGTAAAGGCCATCATTTCCGGATCAATGGCTGAACTGCTCGACTGGTCCAAAGAAATGGAAGTTTCGCCCACCATCAACAAGCTGAAGAACGCCCTTGAGCAGATCAGGCAGGAGGAAGTTGCCAGGTATCTCAAGGGAGCTAGCATGGATGATAGCAAATTAGTGGAGAAGGTGACTAGGAGCATGATGCAGAAAATTATTAAGCTGCCTGTACTTCAGCTGAAAGCCGCCTGCAAAAGAGGTGAGGCTGAAACGCTTATCGACGTGTTGAACGACCTGTTTGACCTCGAAAAGCAGTCGGAAACGACCAATTCATAAGCATACAATCCCCGATCATTTAATTTCTTGCCGCTTTTCCTAACTGTTTGCTTAATTTAGCGGCGTATGAAGCTTTCTGTAGTTAGGTTCGTTTTCTCATTGGTGCTTGCTTTAGCACCAATTCTCTCGTATGGCAAAAAAAACGGTGAACGGGTATTAGAAGTTTTCGAGCTCAATAACCGGAAAGGATTGAAGGATGACCAGGGCAAAATCCTCATCCCTGCCAAATATGAGGACATCGGGTGGAGCAATGGAGGTGTCGACCCACTGTCGTCCACTATCGGCTATAAGTCGAATGGTTTTTGGGGTTTAAGCTCGCTAAATGATCAGCAGATTACCAAAGCTGTATACCGTGACCTATCCCCCATGAGTAACGGTTTCCTAAAGGCATCCCGAACCGACAGCTTCGAACATTTTCTTTACTTCGGCGTGCTAGACACTAAAGGCACTGCCCTGGTAGGCTTCCAATACTACGACATTATCTCATCTGGCGACAACTACATTGCGTCACGCTATGAAAATCAAAAGATTTCCTACGGCCTTATTTCAGGTGTTGAGGCTACCCTAATCCCCTTCCAATTCAAAGCCATTAAGGACGCTGGCAATGGCATCTACCAGGCTGTTGATGCCAGAGACAAGCTATCGGTATGGACCGTGGGCGGGTTGAAGTTGCCGGTGGAAAACCTCGACAGCATGTTCCGTGTCAACTCCAACCTCCTCATCATTTCCAAGGAGGGCAAGCTGGGTGCCATGCGAAATGATGGCAGTATAATACTGGAGCCTTTTTACAAAGAAATTGTCCCTGAAAACGACTCCGTGCTGCGCCTGACCACCTATCCGTCGTGGCACCTGACTGATGGGAAAAACAAAAGGCTGAAAACATTCTCGTTCGACGATATCGAAACTATCGGGCCAAGTTTGTACAGGGTTCAGACTTATCAGGGCGAAGCCATCATCAATATCTCCGGAGAGCAACTCAGCAACAAAAGTAATTGGAGCGTTGTGCGCACTGATGAGAATTTTGTCGTAAGCAAGGAGCAAAACAAATTCAGGGTGTACAACAAGTCGGGTGAACCCTTTCTTGAGCAATACTACGATTCGCTCTATTTCGATGGAAAGTACTTTTATACGCAGATACTAAAAAATGACAAAGAGCTGTGGGATGTATATAACACTTACGGCCGGAGAGTTACAAGGCATTCTTACGACCAGATAAAGCCCGAAGGATCCAAATTGATTATGGCCAGGCGGGATGCCTACTGGGGGTTTCTTGACTTCAACGGCGGAATAGTTATCGACCACAAATTTGAGCGGGCTCACAGCTTTGTCGAAGGCATGTCGGCAGTTGAATATGTAGGAAAATGGGGCGTTATAGACATCAACGGTGATTGGGTGCTCGAACCTAAGCACGACTATTGTGAGGTGATTAACGAAGCCGTGATCCTGATCAAAAATGGTGAGTCGACAGACCTTGTGACGCCTGGTCGTGGATGGCTACATACGAGCAGTCACTCGATATACGCTAACAAGTCGTGGCTGATCGAAGAAACTGAATCCGGAAACTTTGGTCTGCTGACCTCAAAGGGGCAAAAAGTGACAGCGCCTGAGTTTAACGAAGTGATGATTCCCGATATGGATTCGGTCGTATTTCTAAGGCAGGGAGATTACTGGTGGTCTTATGGCAAAGACGGCAATAAGATTAGCGACGGTACAAGTAAATATCAGGGAGTATCCGGACTGAGCGAAGCATTTTTTGGCATTGTGAAAGACGACAAATTCGGCTTCGTTGACCTGGACAATAAACTGCGAATTGCGAACAGATACGACAGTGCGGCTTTTTTCCAGGAAGGAATGGCGGCGATAAAACTCCGGGGACACTGGGGGTTTATTGACAAAATAGAACGGCTGGTTGTTCAGCCCATTTACGACTCAGTTACTCCTTTTTCCAATGGTATCTCGGTTGTTTCTAGAAATGGTAAGTCTGGTATCATTGACAGGAGTGGCGATGAAGTGGTTGGGCTGGACTTTGACGAGATCAAGTCTGTTGATAAGAACACCTATATTTTAAGGCAGGGAAATCAATATGGCTTTTACCACCGAAAGTCAGCCTACGTCATGCTTCCTCGTTTCAATCAGTTGGAACTACTACCAAATGGCCTTTTTGTTGTCGAAAAAAGGGGGCAGAAAGGCCTGATCAATGAAAAGGGTGTTGATGTGATCCCTTCCGTCTACGACGACATTCACTACGACCTCTACAATGCCTTTTACCTCTGTAAAGAAGAAGGCAAGACGGAAACTTTTTTGGTTCGTTAATGTCTCCGCCAGAAACGGAACCAAATTAATTATCTCTGTGCCAGCGCTTTAAGTTTGAAAAATTCCTAATTTAGAGGTTTGCCAAACTTATCATCCGATGAAAGCACTTAAGATTATCCTTTACATTGTTCTTGCCCTGGTGGTGATTGTGACAGCGGCAATATTTATGATTCCCACGGAGTACAAAGTGGAACGAAGCACCACTATCAACGCTCCGAAGAAGCTGGTAATGCAACAAGCTGGCAGGTTCGAAAACTTCGCCAAATGGAATCCGTGGGGAAAGCTAGACCCAAATATGACAACCTCTATCACAGGTACAGATGGAGAAGTGGGAGCCAAATACTCCTGGGAAGGAAATGACGACGTGGGGAAAGGCTCAATGGAAATTACAGCGGTAACTGACTCACGTGTAGATGAGAAACTGGTTTTTCTTACTCCTTACGAATCGGAAGCCGCTACCTATCTCGTTTTTGAGGAGGTTGACGGCGCAACAAAAGTTACCTGGGGCATGCAGGGAAGCAACCCAAGACCCATGAACCTGATGGTGCCAATGATGGATGGGTTTATTGGCAAAGACTATGAAGCTGGCCTTGCAGAGCTTAAAAAAATGACTGAGGCAATTGCCAGCAGCGACACTTTCAGAGGCCTAAAAGTCGAAAAAATGGAGCTTTCTCCACGAACATATATTGGCAGAAAAGATACTGTAAAATGGGCCGACATGCAGGGATTTATGGCCAGCAGCTTTGGTGCTGCCTACGGCGAGTTGACGAAGAAAAAGGCCCCGATGGCAGGAGCTCCCAGCAGCATCTACTTTGTTTGGGATGAAGCCAACGAACAGACCGTTATGGCAGCGGCCATTCCTGTCGAGGGCGAATACACTCTCAAGGGGTTTGAGGCTTTCCCGGCTGGTGGCAGTGGCTACAAAATTGCCTACTACGGTGCTTATGAGGGCAGCGGTGAGGCGCACTACGCCATGGACGACTACTTCACAGCGAAGGGGCTTGAAATGACCGAGGACCTCATGGTGATTGAGGAGTATATAACTGATCCAACTACCGAGCCTGACACCAGTAAATGGCTGACTAATGTGTATTATATACCGAGGTAGTGCTACCCACAGAAAAATATGGAAGAAAAAAGGGGGCCAAATGGCCCCTTTTTTAGTAATACACACGCTTCAGTCGCAAATCAAAATGCAAAACACCATTTCAATTGTCTTTGGCACCGTCGTCGACCCAGCAAGCTATTGTTTGAATTTCCAAATCAGTTAATGAACCCACCTTCGGCATAGTCTTGTTACCTGTTTTCACCTTGATAGTAGCAGCATTTTCCTGAATAGCTCCGAATGAAGTGAAGTTTGGAATGCCGGCGGTTCCATTATGGCATGTAGCGACAGCGCAATTGGTGGAGATAATTGAAGAGACCTGATCTTTGAAACTCACGCCCGACAACACCAAAACCTCTTTGTCTTCTTCACAACCAGTCTCATCCTTAACAGTCACAATATGAAGCCCGCTTGAAACCCCGGTGAACTCACTCGTGGTGCCGAAGGCACCATCATCCAGTCTGTATTGGAAGCTTCCTCCGTCACCCGTAGCTTCCACGGCAATTGCGCCAGTAGAGGATCCGCAGGTCGAGGAAGTGGAAGTGGCTTCAATGGTAAGGCCGCCTTCATCAGAGAGACTTGCAGCCACAGTTTTCATACAGTCATTGGCGTCCCTCACGGTTACTGTGTAGGCGCCTGCCTCTAACCCAGTAAAAAGTCCACTGCTTTGAAACGATTGCCCGTCGATAGAAAACTCATAGCTCCCGGCTCCATCAGTCGCCGTTGCTTCTATTTCCCCTATCCCTTGCCCGCAAACATCGTTTGACGACCCTTCAATGGATACGACAAGGTCGCTGACAGTGCAGTCCGGTGTGGCATCTTCGTCGCCTCCCCCGCAAGAGGAAAGAAATACGGTGAGCCCTGTTAGTAAAAGTAAATTTTTTCTCATAGTCTTAGTTTATGGTTTTTTTTAAAAAATGATATTTGGCTGTGACCAGGGTTCCTGTGGTGAACAAATGGACATCACCGTAGCCAACCCCACCCAACGGGGCTTTTACAAAAGGTTCCAACTGAACTGAAAAATGCCTGGTCAAATAGGTTTCGATACTGAATGAAGCTGAAACGACACTGAGTGGATGGTTGCTCCAATTTTCCCCGGACCAACCTTTGTAGCGCCCCTCCACACCTTCTTCGTAGACGTAGCTATAGTTTTCTGATAGCATCCAGTAAGATGACATGCCTGCGCTAACCCAAATCCGGGTTCTGCCAATATTAACCACCTGCAAGCTGACAGTTATCGGTACATCCAGCACACTACACGAAGCGTCTGTGCGGATCGGTTCTATCCCACCAGGCCAGCCCGACCCAAACGGCGGGTTGTAGTCGCCTGCACCGGCAGCATATACCTTGTCGAACTTATACACACCACCCGACAGCTTCCAGCGCCTGCCAGGACTGTACTCAGCTAAAAGCCCAAACCCCTTTCCTATTTCTTTCAAACTAGGGTGAAAGCCGATACTGCTTACATCTGGAGAGGCTGCCAGTCCAACCGCAAACCGATAAAAGCCTTCGTCAGGAATTGCCTCAGACGGATTGTCCACATATAGTGGTGCCAGGTTAAAGGCTGCCTTGTAACCGATCAGCGGGGAATATGCCAATGGCTTGCTGCTCAGGTGGGTGATTATCTCTGGGCGCTGTTCATCTTCGAAACCTGCTTCTGAAAAGTCATTTACGTTTCCCGCACCCGGATGACCAGCTGATTGCTGTGTTTGGGGCACCTCTTTGGTTCCAATTGATGCTTTTGATTCGTCGGCATCAAAGCTGGCTTTGGCTGGCTCTTTTGCCCTTCTTTGCTGAGAAAAGGACTCTCCTTGCTCCGCCCGGCCTTCCCCAGCAATGCCCGCTGAGTTTGATGTTGAAACTTCTCCGTTTCTATCTGACAGCTCCTCTCTGCCGGGTAATTTGGCGTCGGTTTCCGTTGGCTGATTCTCGTTTAAAATTTTCGGCTTGCTTTCGCTTTCCTCTGTTGCCTGGCTATCCAATTGAAGCGTTGATGCGCCACTATTTTTTGGTTGGATTACTCTTCCGATCTCTCCATTTTTGCTCTCCCGGTTATCAAAATACTCTTTAAGAAACCACCCTGATAAGAAAGCGATGACGGTAAGCACTACTACTGCCGCAACAGCCTTCAGCCCTACAAAAGAACCCCCTCCTCCTGCGGTAGAAACAGCAGACGCATCGAGTCGGGCCTCCATTAGCAGCCAGTCTTCTTCTCTGAAAGGAAAGTCCTTTTGGCCAAGCCTCTTCTTGAAAAAGTTTTCGATATTTTGCTCTTTGTCAGACATTTTCCGATTCAAAGAAGTTTCTTAATTGCTCCTGAAGTCTTTTTCTGGCTTTAGCATAGTTAGATTTTGAGGTACCAACGGATATCCCCAACTGCCTGGCTATTTCCTCATGCTTGTAGCCCTCAATGGCATATAAATTAAACACCGTCCGATACGCTGGTGAGAGGTTTTTCAATATCCCAAGTATCTCTTCGTGCGAAATACCTGATATTACCGTGTCAGCGCTTTCTACCGACTCCGCTTCTTCGAGGTCCTTCATCTCATTAAATCGAAAATCCTTCCGTGTTCGGTCGATGGCTGCATTGATCATGATCCTCCTCAGCCAGGGGACGAACGGTCTGGAAAGGTCGAACTTGCCGATGTACTTAAATATTTTCATAAACCCGTCGTTCATAATTTCCACCGCATCTTCCCTGCTTTCTGCGTAGAGTACACAAATATTCATAGCATAGCTGTAGAATGACTGATAGAGCTCCTTTTGCTGAGCCCTTCTTCCATTCATGCAGCCTTTGATAATTCGCTTCAGCTCGCTATGATCAGAATCTTTCAATGACGGTGGTTGAGATCTTTATAAACAATACATGATAACTTGTCGAAAAGGTTGCCTGCTAAAAAAACTATAGTTCCCGAAATCAAAACAACAGAAGCGTTGCCTCACCGGAGGATATCATACAATACCGGGAGAAAAATTGTCACCTCTTCTCTAATTTAATGAGAGTCGACTTTTAGAATGTACGGGTGTTTTACTAATATTGCAATCCGTTTTGGGGAATCGAGGTGTAGCGCAGCCCGGTTAGCGCATCCCGACGAGTCGGGAGGGTCTGGCAATTGCCTCCAAAAAAAAAATTGATGTGTATAGTGTCTACATCATTGAATCGAAAAGTGGTCGTTGGTATTACGGCTCCTCTGATGATGTAGTACAACGACTGAAAGATCATAACAGTAATCGGTCACTCTACACTCGCTTCAAAGGCCCCTGGGAGCTCATATTCCAAAGGGATTTTGAAACGAAGGCAGAAGGTCTTAGGTTTGAAAAGTTGTTGAAAAAAACTCGGAACAAAGAGTTTATCCAAAGAGAGTATAAAGAGTTCTTTCTTCGATAGTGATTTTCGAGGTGTAGCGCAGCCCGGTTAGCGCACCACGTTAGGGACGTGGGGGTCGGAAGTTCGAATCTTCTCACCTCGACAAAAGGCCAGCAGAATTGCTGGCTTTTTTTATTCGATTGTAGCCACACACTTTAGCTCAATGGCAATGGGTGTGGGCAAGGCAGTTACTTCCACCGTCGTTCGGCAGGGCTGATTGTCTTTGAAATACTCTGCATAAAGACGGTTATAGGCAGCAAAGTCGTCTTTCATGTTGGTGAGAAACACGGTCACATCCACCAGGTTTTCCCACTTGCTACCCGATGCCTCAAGAATCAGTTTGACATTGTTAAAAACGGAACGGCACTGCGCTTCCATGTCGTAGGAGACTATATGTCCGGCCTCGTCCAATTCGACGCCCGGGATTTCCTTCGTTCCCTTTTTCCTGGGCCCCACACCAGAGAGAAAAAGTAAGTTTCCTACCTTGCGGGCATGCGGATAAAGCCCTACCGGCTCGGGAGCTCCTTCTGCGTTGAAAGCATTTTTCACGACCTGTTCATCAAATCCTCGATTTCCTCAGCATGGCATGGCGCACCCGCCAGCAGGTTGATATGGCCTTCTTTGGTGATCACAATATTGTCTTCAATTCTGATTCCAAGCCCTTCCTCACGGATATAAATCCCAGGCTCAACCGTGAAAACCATTCCCGGCTCAAATACCTTGTAAATACTGGCCACGTCGTGTACATCAATACCCAGGTGGTGGCTTGTTCCATGCATAAAGTATTTCTTATAGGCAGGCCACGCAGGGTTCTGCTTCTTAATATCTGTCTTGTCGAGCAAACCAAGCCCCAGAAGTTCGCTTTCCATGATTTTCCCAACCTCCTTATGGTACTCAGGTATCACACCACCGGGCGTCAGCATGTCAATGGCATCGTTCTTGACACGCAGCACCGCATCATACACCGCCCTTTGTCGTTTAGTAAACTTACCATTTACAGGCACAGTGCGGGTAAGATCGGCGTTGTAGTTGCCGTACTCAGCGCCAACGTCCATTAGCAGCACATCACCGGATTTAAGTTGCTGGTTGTTCTCGATGTAGTGCAGCACACATGAATTGGCGCCCCCACCTATAATAGGTGTATAGGCAAAGCCTCTGGAGCGATGCAGAATAAACTCATATATATATTCCGCCTCCACTTCGTACTCCCACACACCAGGCTTGATCAGTCCCAGCATCTTTCGAAAAGTGTTGGCCGTAATGTCACAGGCATGCTTGATGATTTCAATCTCTTTCTCTGATTTTATGCACCGCAGGTCATACAGTATCGGAGCAAGCCGTTCGTAGTTGTACAAGGGATAATGCTCCATGCACCATTTTACAAAGCGCTGATTGCTGGTGGTCACTTCTGAAGCTGCCCTTATATGCTCATTCGATTCCAGGTAGATGTTGGTGCTCTCCGCCAGAATGGTGTACAACACTTTATGAAATTCATGCGACCATTTCACCGTTGTGATACCGCTAATCTCACGGCCTTCCTCTTTTGTAAACTTGTGCCCTTCCCAAATGGCTATCTCTTCACTAGTTTCTCGTAGAAAAAGAACTTCTCGCAGACTTTCATCAGGGAAATCAGGTGCCAGCAGCACGATGGTGTCCTCCTGATCGATTCCGGTAAGATAGAAGAGATCAGCATTTTGTCTGAAGCCCATGGTACCATCAGCATTGGTTGGCATAATATCGTTGGCTCTTACAATGGCCACACTATTGGGCTTCAATCTTTTCTGCAGCTTTTCTCTGTTATAAGTAAAAAGCTCCTTTCCTGCCGGGCGATATCTCATTCTATTAGTTAGATTTAATTCATAATTGGACAATGTCTGACTCAAAGATAGCACATCGGAAACATTTCAGAAGTAGGTACGGTCTGTTAAAAGTCTCGTTTATCTGCCTTTTGTCGCTCCAATTCCTGTCTGCTCGTGCACAGGACAAGTATTGGTATTTCATTAGCGAAGGTATTTCTAAAACAGAAAGCCAAAAAATACTTGAGAGCCTACAACTGGAACCCGTGACCTGGAGCAAATGGTTTCATGCATGGTCGGCCCACGGAAGCCTTGACAACGAGATCGATGGCGTAGACAGCTGCAGGAAGGTGACTCCGCTGAAACTTCAGCGCACCTTATTTGAAGAGCCCACATTGGGCTTTGCCCTGGAGCAGATGGATGCCAAAATCCTTACTAATGAGGGGCTTACCGGGAAAGGAGTGAAAATAGGCATAATAGACGGTGGTTTTTTGGGTGCCGAACAGACAGCGTCGCTGGCACCGATTATTGCAGACGGTCGGCTCGTAGCATTTCGCAACTTTCTACAGCCATCAGACACTGATCCGTTCGGTGGCTTCCGAAGTTTGGATGATCAGCATGGCACTGAAGTGTGGGAGCTGACGGGCGGATACAATGCTCAAAAACGAATTCAATTTGGCTTGGCCACCGGTGCCGACTACTACCTGGCCCGAACAGACCACGGAGCCCGGGAGCAGCGGCAGGAAGAAGATTTTCTCATCGCAGCCCTGGAATGGATGGACAGCCTGGAAGTAAAGCTGGTTAATATTTCGCTGGGCTATAACACCGACTACGACAACCCGGCAGAAAACTACACTCCTGCAATGATGGACGGAAAAACCGCATTGGCTAGCCTTGCCTGCCAAAGGGCCACCGAAGAAAAAGGGATGCTCATTGTAGTGGCAGCGGGCAACGACGGTGACAACAGCTGGAAGGTGATTGACGTTCCGGCAGACGCCCCCGGCGTGCTGACCGTGGGCTCAACTGATTTAAAGTTTTGGAGAAAAATGCCCTTCAGCTCAACGGGTACCGACTTTACCCCGTTTTTAAAGCCCGAGATTAGCTGCTTTGCCTCATCTGGCACTTCTTTTTCTGCTCCGGTAATAACCGGACTTGCTGCCTGCCTTTGGGAAAAATCTCCGGCACTCTCAAACACCGACCTGAAAGCACTCATCTTGCAGTCTGGCCACCTGGCCGGGGCACCAAACAATTATATGGGCCACGGTGTGCCAAGCGCAAAATGGCTGCTCTTCAGAATCACGCAAGACCTGGTGGAGATTCCTGAACCGGCGGCCATAGCTCCGCAATCAGCCAATAAGAAGAAGTCTATCACTCTTGAGGGTGAGGGCAAAAAGAACGTCGTCCTTTTTCATAAAAAAGATAGGTTCAGTGTGATAAAACAGGAGTTTTTCAGCACCGAGACAAACAGCCTGCAGGTGAAGCAGCTTGAAAACGCAAAGTTCACCACGGTAATAGTTGATCACGAGCTAGTGATGGAGGTGGAGTGGGAGTAATTCATTCTCAAGCAGCCTTCTTTCTAAAATAAAACACTGCTTGATCACCTTTCCCTTCTTCATTCAATTTCTTCGCCAATTTCATCCAATAAAGCTTTTTTCTCTTGTATCTCATATACCCAAAAAGAGATCTCTTCTCTTCGGTTCGCAGTGGGATTCCCCTCAAATACTTCTCACTACCAGCAAACTGGAAATGAGTCGAATCAAAAACTGTGTTAAACAGCTGCAAGCCAATGCTGGCGGCCAGTTGAGCAATAGATTGTGTCGAGTGAATAAAAATGTGCCTAGGAGCATCTAGTTGCACCCAGTTAGTGTTGTATTTTTCCCAAGCATAGCTAGAAACTGTCGGAACTCTGATAATGCAGATACCATTCGGTGAGAGGAGTTCCCTTACTTTTTCAAGAGTCTCCTTTGGGTTGGTAACATGTTCAAAAGAGTGATGAAAAGTGATAATATCCCATTTTCCAACGACACTAAATATATCATTTTTTAGAATGTTCAACCCATTTTCATAGGCTATCGGTTCGTTCAGAAAGGGATCACAGCCAAGTAGGTTTTTAAAGCCTATCTCAGCCAATGGATATAGAAATTTCCTCCCATTTCCACAGCCCACATCAAGAATATTACTTTCTCTATTAACTCCTAATCTGTCAAAAATTCTATACTTTCCTTGAGGAGATAAAAAAGAAATCAAGCGGTTAACCAAGTTATCTTTAAATATCGAATGCAAAACCGCCCTCTTATTTACCCAACCCTTTGCCCCTTTATGTTGACCTTTTGTGTGCTGCGAAAAACTGTAATAACCTTCCTGATAGTATTTGTGTAAATTAGCTGGGATAGTTTCGATCTGAAGGCAATGACATGACTTACATTGAAAGTAGGTAAACTCTTCCATGAGCCCGTGCATCATTTCCTTCGGGAAATATGTGTCATGATTATCCCTAGCATTACATATCCGACAACTTCGTAGTAACATAAATCTAAAGTTAGAATCTATACAAAAGTGAGCCTTCATTCTGCTAACAGTCCTTCGCCAGTTCTGTAGCTATTCCATCTTTTCAAGCCCATTTCGACAAACAAACTGCTTTTGCTGTTGCTTTATTTTCATCAGTCCTTCATTTTCCGACTGATCCGTCCAATTCTCCTTGTGATACAAATGATACTGCACGGCCAGGTTTCGCAACGAATACAATTTGAACCCAATTCCCAAAAACCGCCATGTCAAATCAATATCCTCACCAATGGCAGGCAAAATATAGTCTTCGTCAAAACCGTTGATTCTCTCTATCGCTTCTTTAAAAAAAGACATGTTGCACCCCTTAAGTTGGTGCATCTTTCGAATTTTCGGCACGAAACCCAACAGGCCATCCGGGTTGATATAATAAGCCTCCTCGGTAAACTTTGCTCCATCCTTTTTCGCCTTCGAAAGTTCGCCCTGCACTTGCTTTTCGAAGCCAGGCAGATGAGCGGTGTTCTGACGCAGAATAGCAGAATACCCGGGCCCCAACTTCACCCGTTTACCGGCAAGGATCCTTTCTTTCGATGCATACCTGTGGTGATTCTCAATAAACTTATGGTGGAGCACACAGTCGCCGTCAATAAATATCAAGTAGTCAGATTTGGCCTTCCTAACTGCATTATTCAACGCTTGGTTTTTTCTCCATCCAACATCTGGCTGCGTCAAATGCTGATAGTCATTTTTGAAAGGATAGCTGGCGACAAATTCACTCATCTCCGGGCTCTCTCCATCCTCAGAAACAATTATTTCAAAACCCTGATCAGTTTGAAAAGAAAGACCATCGAGCACCACTTTTAGGTCCGCAGTATTTTTATATACCGAAATAATCAAGGACGATTTCATGTCAACTGGTCGTTTTTTTCTATTTCAAACTCAGCCCACCTCTTGCCAAAGTCTCTGGTATTCTTTCGTATGGCTATGTTTTTCAACACCGACTCCTGGGTTCTGTAGCCTCTTTTATGATCGAGGTGGACAACAATCGCACGGAACCTTGTCTGAATGCCACTTATCCCCATGTTCACAAGGCTTCCTCCAAGTTCCGGGCCCTGACCACCGTACTGCGTCCTTTTGTCAAATCCATCGGCTTCCAAATTATTATTCTTCCAGCCCGACGAATTATAACCATTCCACATAGATTTAGTCATTGTTAGCCCGTTTAGCTGGTATCGAAAAACTCCCTTTGCCGATAGCTTCAGCGTTTTGATGCTTCCCTTCAGGCCATGCACCTTATGCCAATATCCTTTGAAACATTTCTGAATCAAAATAGCCTTGTTGAGGATTCTTGACTTCTGAAAGCCATCGCCTGCAATGACTATTTCGAAGTCTTTCGTCGTTTGCACCCTAAAACCCAATGGTACTTTTTTTAAGCCAGGAAGTTGAGTAGTATGTGCTGAAGATGACTGAGGCCTTCATGCTTTCCCTTTTGTTAGCAAAATGTAACAAAGGCCTCAAATTTACCAACCTCGCACTACTAACTCCTTACATTACCCGGACTTTCCCCAAAATATTTCCTGAAGGCGGTAGAAAAAGAGTAGACGTAAACTTAATTGGATTTTCCTGCCACAGTCTGCAGGAGATGAAAAAGCTTATCAGCCTGAGTATGAATATTGTACTCCCGTTCTATCCGCAGACGGGCTTTTCTCCCCATCTCAACTGCCAGCCCTGAGTCTTGTGCGAGCCGCAACATTTGTCTGGCCATTCCCTCAATATCGTGCTCTGCCACCAGATAGCCTGTCTCCCCTTCAATCACTGCGTCCTTAATCCCCCCATGCAAAGTGCTAACCACCGGTAGTCCACACGCTCCGGCTTCAAGAATACTGTTTGGTGTACCTTCCATGTCTCCATCTCGGGATCGGACGGAATGTTGGACAAATACTGTTGCTCTGTTCATGAAATCGATGATTTCGGCGTGAGGCAAGGCACCGGCAAATTCTACTGATTGCTGAATGCCGAGCTCATTAACCAGCTGAACGCATTGGTCAAATTCTCCCGATTTGTCCCCCACCATTATCAATCGACACGCTGGCACTGACCTAAGTACGATGGCAAAGGCTTTGATAGTGGACTGGGGGGATTTTTTTTCAACAAACCTCCCAACAGTTAAGAATATCGGCTGATCAGTTTTGGGCTTGTCCGATGGTCGGAAAATGGACAAATCAACGCCATAGGGTATGATGTGAATTTTATCAGCACTGGCCCCCACCTGTATCAACTTGTTCTTCATCTCGCTGGAGACAGCGACAATAGCGGCGGCATATTTGAATAGCTCCTGATATCCATGGATATAGCGCTTGAATACATTGCTTTTTGAAGCATCTCTCCCGTGAAAGTGGGCGACCAAAGGAACGTTTGCCTGATTGCAAATTGGAACAAAGTATGAAGCCGTTGTTCCAAAATTGACCAGCAGCACTTCAACTTTATTATTTTTGAGAAATCTCAAAATACCGTAGTTCCCAAAGTAATTGTTTTGACGCCCCGTTATCCATTTGTAGATCTGATGAATGAGCCAAACTGGATACGGAGACAGCAGCTTTCCGTCGTCGGAACGCTGCGGAAGTCTGCCCGAATAAATAGGAAATACTTCAGCTCGCTCTGACAGTCCCTTGATCTGATTTCTAATGAATGTCTGGGTTAAGACATCCTTATGAGAGCGAGCGATACAAATTCTCATTTTCTATATTGAAGTGGAGGGTTTCGGTTTACTAGCTATCAATTTAACAGGTTTTGTCAAACATTTTCTCTGACAATCCCAAACTCAGTCCTCTTCTTACCAGAGTCCCTGGTATTCTTTCGTATGGCTCTGTTCTTCAACACCGACTCCTGGGTTCTATAGCCTCTTTTATGATCGAGGTGGACAACAATCGCACTGTACCTTATCTGAACACCATTTATCCCCATGTTTACAAGCCTTTCTCCAAGCTCCCGATCCTGGCCGCCATACTGCATCCTTTCGTCAAATCCATTGGCTTCCAGAATGTCATTCTTCCAGCCAGACGAATTATGACCATTCCAGGTAGGTTTGGTTCTTGTCAACCCGTTTAGCAGGTATCGAAAAACTCCCTTTGCCGATAGCTTCAGCGTTTTGATGCTTCCCTTCAGGCCATGCGCCTTAAGCCAACGTACTTTAAAGCACCTTTGAGTCAAAATATCTTCCTTCGCAATCGTTATGCTCGTTTGCATAGGAAGCAAAAAATAACCCCCACTCAAAAAATGACCTTGCTTTCTGCTTTTTAAATGGATCTCAACAAAATCTTTTCTGGGAATGCAATCACCATCGGTGAAAATCAGATAGTCGGCTTCGGAGGCCACAATGGCCTTGTTGAGAATCCGTGACTTCTGAAAGCCATCGTCCGCCTGCCATATATGTTTGACGGGCACTCCCATTTCCGGGCGAAGCCTTTCAATCAACTCTTTGGTTTCCTGCCCCGAACCATCGTCGGCAATCACTATTTCGAAGTCTTTCGTCGTTTGTACGCTAAACCCCCATAGCACTTTTTCAAGCCAGGCGGGTGAGTTGTATGTACTGAAGATGACAGAAGCCTTCATGCTTTCACTTTTGATGACAAAATGTAACAAAGGCCTCAAATTTACCAACCTCCCACTACTAACTCCTCAATTTACCCGGACTTTCGCCAAAATATTTCTTGAAGGCAGTGGAGAAGTGGTTGGCATTCCGGTAACCGAGTTTATCAGCCACAAGACTTACTGTGAAACTTTTTTGTGAAAGCAATTGCCTGGCAAACTCCATGCGAAGCTCCTGGATATAGCCAAAAACAGTTCTCCCGAAGTGAGCCTTGAACCCACTTTTTAGTTTACATTCATTAATCCCAAACTCCTTACCAATGGCTTTCAAGCTTAAATCGTCCTGGAAGTGCACTTGAAGATACTCTTGTATAGCATGCATCAATTCAACATCTTTGACCAAAGGCTGTTGAAAGCCAGATGTTTCGTACTCTCTTTGCCAAACCTCAATTTGCAAAGCCAGCAACTCATAGACCTTCGACTCAATAAACAAGCGCCTTGCCGCTCCCTTTAGCGGGCAAAATTTGATCGACTCAATAATTGATTTTACTTGTACGGTAAGAGGCAGGTTTGTTCTAAAACCAGGAATCCCATTTTCCTTCAAAATACATTCAGCAAAACGATCGTAAAGCGGATCATCCTGCCCGATCAGAGAAAGCAACTTTTCCGCCTCAATGGTCATATGAAAAATGTTATATGAGCTCCCACTGTTAAAATAATGCGCCTTTGCTGGATCCGGATCGAAAAAGAAGTTATAGTACCCTTTCCCCAGGTCATAGCGTTGTCCGCAGTGCCTGGAGGCTACATTTCCTTCAAAATTAAAGCAAAAGCTAAAGCTGCGCCGGGGCTCTTCGTAAGAGATTTCCAGTGCACTGGAAAATTCAGCCAACAAAAACGAAGTTTGGATTCCGTCGAAAAAATGGTTGGTGCAGATGTGGCTGCCAAAATCTGCCTGGAGGTTAAACTCGATGTCAAGGGCAGGTTGATTCGACAACAAACCGGTGGCTGGAAACACGTCAGAATAATCGAGCCTTAAAAAGTTATTGGATGACATAAAAAATTACTTTCTGCGTAGGAAACCCTCCGTTTTACGTAGCACCATGCCAAAGGTTTGCCCGTTAACCGCCTAGTCACAACAAATTTTTTATGCTAAAGAAAACATTCAAATGGGTCGGCATTGTTCTGGCCTGCATTTTTTCGCTGTTGATTGTCGCTTACGCTTATATCTATCTGAGCACTGAGGCGAGGTTCAATAAAAAGTATTCGTTCCGGGAAGATCCTGTAACATTGTCTACAGACACCGCTGTACTTACCAGAGGAGCCCACCTGGTGGCGATCAAAGCATGCGACGATTGCCATGGGCCCGATTTGGCTGGCAAGGTGTTCATTGATGATCCATTACTTGGGAGAATCGTTTCCTCGAACCTCACATCCGGTAAAGGCGGTCGCCCGTCGGACTACGGCGTAGTTGATTGGCTCAAAGCGCTTAGGCACGCAGTAAACAAGGAGGGCAAACCTTTATTGTTTATGCCATCGCACGAAATTGTTCAGCTTAGCAAAGCGGACATAGTCGCTATTTTGTCATACCTCCAGACAATTCCACCTGTAGATAGCGACCTGCCGACACACGACATCCGCTTTCTTGGAAGAATACTCACCCATTTTGATAAGGTCCCGTTGCTGCCCGTCGACATGATCGATCATAACATGGGCTGGCCTAAAGAGGTAGAAGAAAATGTATCAGCTGCTTTTGGTAAGTATCTGGTAGCTGTATGCACCGGATGCCACAGAGAGAACCTCAAGGGCGGAGGACCGATCGCTCCCGGATTGCCCCCGGTTGCTGATATCACTGCCACAGGTAGGGTTGGTCAAATGACAGAGGAGCAGTTCATGAATACTTTGAGAACCGGAGTTACGCCGGAAGGAAGAAGCCTGAATCCAAAAGAAATGCCCTGGCCCACTACCTCAAAGTATACCGATACTGAACTCAAGGCCATTTATGCTTATCTAAAATCAATATAGGAGAACGTTATTTTTTTGTCTGTCTGTCGGAAATCAATGAGCATCGATGCGTAGTGTGAACCGACCATTTTTTTGGCCAGGAAACTTCCTGGCCATTTTTTTGAACTTTCTTTCATAAAATGCATTATAACACCGTCGGCATTCCTGAAGTCATTAACCTTCATAAAGAGAAAAGCATTAGTTTTGCAGGCTGACAAATGTAAATGGCTGAATTCGACCTTATTACTTTACCTAACGGTATTAGATTAATCCACAAGCAGGTAGCTTCCACAAAAATAGCTCACGTTGGCATCATGCTGGACGTTGGGAGCAGAGATGAGTCGCCCGACCAGCTCGGGATCGCTCACTTCTGGGAGCACATGGCTTTTAAGGGCACTAAAAAAAGGAAGTCGTTCCACATCCTTAACAGGCTGGACTCGCTTGGAGGAGAGCTCAATGCCTACACCACCAAAGAAAAAATTTGCTTTTATGCCAGTGTCCTCGATCTCCATCTGGAAAAGGCACTGGAGCTCCTTACAGATATCACTTTCAACTCCACCTTTCCGGAAAAACAGATCGAAAAAGAACGAAATGTGATCCTGGAGGAAATGTCGATGTATAAGGACAACCCGGAAGACGCCATCATGGACGATTTTGATGAGGTCGTTTTTGCAAAACATCCACTGGGGCATAATATATTGGGCACGCAAGAAACTGTTGGGGGTTTCAGCCAAAGTGATTTCAAAAGGTTTCTAGAGGAAAACCTCGATTCTGAAAGAATGGTGGTTTCCACGGTAGGCAACTTTTCGTTAAAAAAAATAGAACGGCTGGTGCGAAAACACCTCAACGATTCACCAACCTTCAGCTCTTCTAAGCAGCGAAAGTTGTTTGGCCCCTATCGCCCATCATCTCTATCAGAAGTGAAGCCCATCACCCAGGCTCAATGTGCCATAGGCCGGCCTGCCTATAAGATAGCGGATGAACGGAGGATTCCCTTTTTTATGCTGGCCAATATTCTGGGAGGACCCGGGATGAACTCCCGACTGAATATGTCTCTCCGGGAAAAGTATGGTTATGTGTATTCAATTGACGCCAACTATAACCCTTATGTTGACACCGGGTTGTTCTCAGTATTCTTTGGCACTGACCCAAGGCATATTTCCAGAAGCTTCCAGCTAATCAAGAAAGAATTTGCCATGCTGAGAGAACGAAAGCTTGGAGAGGTGCAGTTTCACAAAGCCAGGGAGCAGCTCATGGGTCAGCTGGCCATGAGCGAAGAGAACAATGGCAGCATGATGCTGATGATGGCCAAAAGCCTGCTGGATATGGGCTCTGTTCCCAGTCTGGAAAATGTGTTTCAGGACATTCGAAAGATCACCAGGGAGCATATTATAGAACTTGCTAATGAAATGCTGGTCGACGATGACATGAGCACACTGGTGTTTGTGCCAGAAAATGGTAAAGTCAACCATTAGCAACAACTATCCTACTCTTTGAGAAATTGATACCTCATGCCCCAGCTCACCGCCGGTATCACATAATACCACTCTCCATCAGGTACAATTTTTGGCGAAAATTCCCCGAGCAGGTAAAAATTAGGTGCATTCTTAAATGGAGCTGTCCTTATGCCTAAAGGAACAGTAACGAATCCAAGCCCGCCTTCGCCGCCTTCCCAGGGGCTGTAGCCTAGCCCGACCCCCAACGACATGGCAACCTGGTCGTTGTGCATGATGTTAGCATTTCCTATCAGCTGTGGTATTCCCTTATACTCGGCCACCCGTGCATCCTCAAAAAGTGTGTAGTAGGGCTTGGTGCTTAACCGAAACTCGCCCCAAACCTTCCTCTCGAAATTGGTGCTTACGGCTATCTCTCTCCCGCTGGAAAAAAAGGCTAGTCCGCCCTGAGCGAAAGCTGAAATAGCATATGAAACAAGGAACAATGTAGCTAGTATAGTTTTCATAATAATTGCATTGAATTAGATCGTCAATTCAATGCAATTATTGTGCCCATTGGGCGGTATTTATTGATTAGATGATGAAATAACCCTGGAATCCCCGCTGAAATCAAATATTTCAACTTGCGTTACCCCTTCAGGTATTCTGATAGTTCGTGAAGATTGCGACAGAAACCCTGACCCATAAGTCAATTCAACCCTCTCAGTTTGTCCACCGCTATGCTTCAGCAAAGCATAAAAGTCAGTTGGCTCCGTTTTTACAACTGTACCTTTGAATGCGTCATTCGGCAGGCCAAATACCTTCAGGTCGCCCCGGTTTTGACTGGCAACAAAAATATCGTTGCCTGCAACAGAGCTCAGTCGCACCAGTGATTTAGCATCGCCCTCTACTAAGAAGCCGCTCTTAGCTGAAAGTACTGGCGAGAAATTGCCCTTACCGTCTCCAAATAGCAGCAGCCCAGTTAGTGCGTCGTATCGACCAGGAAATACCTCGTTGCCATAGTCATTGCCAACCATCAGCACATCCAGATGACCGTCGCTATTGACATCGGTTGCTACCATGCCATTGATAGGGGCTATCTGCGCCCGGATAGGTAGCGCCGTCATTTTGAAAGTGCCATTGCCCAGGTTTTCAATATAGCTTGATTTCATGTAGTTCGCCTCCAATATCAGGGCTCCTTCCAACTGCTGTTTCGTAAACAGCTCAGCCATGGTGATTTTACCAAATTGCTTGTACCTGGAGAACATTTTGCGGAACATGGGGCTCTGCGAGTTCATCTCATCCCAGAAATGGAGAGGAAACTCTTTCATCTCCCCATTGTCAGTTTTAAAGTAGCAGCTCATGATCAAGTCAACACTGGCATTGCCATCAAAATCTTTGGCATAAGCCCTCAATGGCTGCTCCATAGTTGCCCGGTAGTAGTTGTTCTCCCCAAGGTTACCCGCCACATAGTCGGTATCACCGTCTTTGTCAAAGTCGCCGGACACAATACTGTTCCACCAACCCTTTTTCTCAAGAAGCCCTGTGCTCAGATCAACTTTGTAGGCACCATCCTCGTTTTTTACAAACGTTATCGGCATAAACTCGCCTACCAACACCATATCCACCAGGCCGTCCGCATTGTAGTCGGTCCAGAGCATGTCTGTTATCATACCTGCGTCAGCAAGAAAAGGCGCCTTCGATGCCGTAATATCAACAAGCCGCCCGCCCTGATTCTCCAAAAGCACGCTTTGAGAAGGATAAGGATACGATGCCGGCACTACCCGGCCACCAACAAAAACATCCAGATCACCGTCTTTGTCAAAATCGGCTGCCCGGGCAATCGACCCACTGAACTGAAGCTTCGAAGAAACTCCGTCTACTTGCAGCTTGAAATTGCCTCTTCCGTCGTTCAGGTAGACGTGATCGGCATACTTGTCAGACGGGAATACGTACTCACCCCCACCTGAAACAGCATACAAATCGAGGTCGCCATCAATATCGATGTCGAATAGCAGAAGACCCATGTACTCGTTTTGCTCCACCCCTTTCTTTTCGACGCCAATCTTCTCCTGAAACGTACCGTCTGGCTTTTGAAGAAAAAACTGAATGCCCTGATTCGCTGTGCCACCTGTAATAAAGTCTTCAAGCCCATCCCCGTTAATGTCGCCTACAGCTATCGCTGGCCCGTATTGAGTAAACTTGTGAGGCAGGGTTCTTTGAAGGTTAAAATCTATTTTATCTTCTTCTTTATGGGTAAAAGCCACCTGTAGCGATTTTGTCACGTCGGCAAGTACCGTTGGTTTACCGCCTAAGGCCGGCATCTCCCTGGCAAGATTGTCTCCTGAAGAAGCTGATGAGTAATCTATCGTCAGCACCTGATCAACCGCCACGTTAGTGAGGACGCTGGACTTACCATCATACCAATCGACGACAACCGAGTCGATCGACGTCGTCCTCCCCATCCCAAAATGAGCAATATCTTCTACAGAAGACAGAAAGCCTCTATAGACTGAATGGTCATGGTATTGCATTTGTCCATTGCCATACTTTAAAGTAATCTTCGTGCCAAGTCCTGCTTGATTCTCTTTATTGCCCTTAAGTTTGACTCGCAGAAAGTGAATCGAATCCTGCTTGCTATTGGCTTTGCTGTTCAGTGTATTTTCGTACACCAGGGCCACATCATCAATGGTGTTTACAACGTAATCAAGGTCTCCGTCATTGTCGAGATCAGTAAAAGCCGCACCATTGGAGAAAGAGGGTTTATAAAGGCCCCATTTTCTTGTTGCATCGAAGAAGGTCAGGTCCCCATTGTTCTCAAAAGCAAAGTTTGAAATTTTTACAACCGGGATGGAATCGACCAACATATCTGGCCCGGCTATATTGCCCACATCGGCCCGGTAGCTGGCAAAATCCTTGTCAGTAATGTCTTTGGGAAAGCCGTTGGTAATCAAGAGGTCTCTGTCGCCATCGTTGTCCACATCAGCCAGCAGCGGCGACCAGCTCCAGTCAGTTTCAAATATCTCTGACATGAATCCAATCTCGCTGAAAGGGATACCAGCGCCGTTATTGAGTTGGAGCATGTTGCGCACATGCTGGAATTCATAGTCAAACTTTTCGTTATTAATGTAAACCTGATAGACGTTCTTTCCAATAGTCGTCTTCTTTCTAAAGTTTGTTTCCGGCAGCATGTCGAGCGTCACTATGTCAACCCAACCATCGTTGTTGATATCGGCGATATCATTGCCCATGGAAAACTGGCTTGAGTGCCTGACATATTCGCCCAGCTTATTGGTAAACGTGCCGTCACCATTGTTAATGTAGAGCAAGTCATTGCTCAAAAAGTCGTTCGACACATAAATGTCGGGCCATGAGTCATTGTTTACATCAGCAATAGCAATGCCGAGGCCAAATCCCTCGTAAAGTATGCCCGCTTCCCTGTTGGCTATAGAAAAGGTGCCATCACCGTTGTTTTTGTAGAATCTGTCAGTGTTGGGCGCTGTTCCGTCTACTATTTTGGGCCTGTAGTTGGTTGGAATCCGCCCGCTTTGCACATTGGTAAGCACGTATAAGTCAAGGTCTCCGTCTTTGTCATAGTCCAAAAAAGCAGCGTTTGTGCTCCAGCCATTGTCGTTAACACCATATTGTCGGGCCATTTCTTTAAACGTAGGAACACCTCCGGGTGAGCCACCCTGGTTCACGAACAGCATATTCTCCCGCTTCAAAGAATCGCTATACATGGTGGCGCAGACATAGATATCCAGCCAGCCATCGCCATTTATATCCACTAATGCGATTCCCTGACTCCATTTGTCAGGTGCTTCAATTCCGGCTTCGGCAGAAACATCATTGAACTCGAGCCCGCCCTTGTTAATAAACAGCTTGTTGCTGGTCTGGTTACCCGTAAAGAAAAGGTCTGTCAGGCCGTCGTTATTAAAATCGCCAGCCCCCACTCCACCTCCGTTGTAGATGTACTCATTGGTGAGGATATTGAAGGTGTCCGATTCAATGATTGTATTTGAAAAGTCGATACCAGTATCGGATGCTGGCAGCTCTCTAAAGAGTGTGCTTTGCCTGTCTCCACACGAGGCCAAAAAAATGGCTATCAGGCCTGCCACTACTAATGCTCTAAACATATCAGTTCACTTTTTGCTTGACCACAAATTTACGGCTAAATGTCATTTTGAGTAATTTTTCCAAGGTTACTTAGGTGTGAGACGAGCACAAAAAATACCCTGAAAAATTTAGAAATGCCACATAAAAAAAGAGGTGACGATAATCGCCACCTCTTTTCATCTATTCAAATTATTTAATGCGATTTAATATCCAGTATTCTGCACAAGCACACCATTCATCAGGTCAATTTGACCCTGAGGAAGAGGGAGCAGAACGTCTTTAGGGTCAAACGAAGCTCCACCCATGGCGTTGATAAGGATTTTGCTTTCGTAGGCGAGGTATGCGTTTAGGTCTTGAGCCGCAATTCCCCAACGAACCAAGTCATAGAACCTTTGTCCTTCGCCGGCAAGCTCCAGCTTACGCTCCATTCTCACGGCCTTCTCTGCAGCAGTCTTATCTGTCCATGGAGTATCGTAAGTGCCTATCACGTAGTTAGCGGCAGGGCCTGAGCCATCATACTCCTGAACAAACGCAGCGTCATTAGCAGCTCTTTCTCTTACCATGTTCACATACTCACGTGCTTTTTCAAGGCTACCTACCTCAATTTCGCACTCGGCAGCCATCAGCAATACATCAGCGAAACGAATGATATTGATGTTCATTGCAGCGTACCCAGGTGTCCATGAGCTGTTGTCCTGGTATGTTCCTACGTCTGTCTTGTAGTATACATACTTCTTAGGAGAGTAAGGGCCAGCGTTGGCCTGGTTACGAATCCAGTCAAAACCTGGGTGCTCCTGCCAGTCAAGGTAAGGAATACCACGGCGACCAATGGTGAAGTCAATTCTAGGATCAAGGTTACCTGCGTCTTCAGTAAATGCTTCATCAGACTGTAGGCCCTGATCTGTTTTCACCTCATTGGCAGGGCTATTAAATGCTCTGTCGAACAAGGGAAGACCGCTTGCGTCAGTTCTGTAGTGGTTAGCCAGCTCAAACGTTGGCGCAAAGAACCCACAACAGTTACCAGGCCCATTAGCACCTGTGTTGTAAGGCCAGTTAAGGTCAAACTCAGGGTTGGCATTGTTTACACTACCTGTGTTGGCAGCTGACTGATACGCCCAGATAGACTCTTCGTGGTTGTCATTTTCAGCCTTGAAGATGTCGGGGAAGGCAGCCACCAAACCAACAGTTTTACCATTGCTGGTCTTGCCACTTGTTATTACCTCATTGAACAAAGTCAATGCAGCAGCGTGCTTATTCTGGTACAAGTTGATCTTACCCAGGTAAGCAGCAGCAGCAGTTTTGTTTACACGACCAGCCTGATCCTGAGTTTCAGGGAGGTTATCGTAAGCAAATTGCATGTCTGCCATGATTTTTGGCCACAGATCCTGATCATTACCCACTTCGTCAATACCAGTACCATAATCGATTGTTTCATCGATATAAGGAGTATCATCAAAGTTGATTTTTAACTGAAAATAGAAGTGCGCTCTCAAAAACCTGGCCTGTGCCTCTACTCCAGTTTTGAAGTCGTCAGACACACCTTCATCAGCATCCTGAAGAAGGGCCATGACATTGTTACATCTGGCCACACCTTCATACCATGACGTGTAAGCCTCATTGATTACCCCTTGAGTTGGAAGGTACTCATACCGCTGAATTGGGTTGATATCAGAGAAGTCTCCGGGGTCAGTGCCCTTATTGTGCTCTCCGCCACGGATACTGCCCCAAACCCAATTAGAAGCAGATCCCATCCTACGGTTTCTTCCGTTCACCTGTGAATAGGCGGCAATCAAAGATCCATCTATTCCCTTCGCGGAGGTAAGTTGAGCTCTGGAAAGTGTTCCTGTAGGAGCAATTTCAAGAAACTCATCCTTACAACCGATCACCAGAACCGTTAAGGCAACAAACAGGCCTGCGGCTCCTTTTATTATATTTTTTTTCATGGTCATCATTCTTTTATATTTTTCAAAAACATCAATTATTGAATTGATCGTTTAATCAAATTGTTTTTAGAAGCCGAGCTGAATACCACCCGTGAATCCCTTTGTGATAGGGTAGTTTCCAACATCAACACCAAAGTTGATGTCAGCGTTACCACCTACTGATGGGTCAAGTCCCTCATAACCAGTGATAGTCATCAGGTTGTTTGCAGAAACGAAAACTCTCAACTGAGTCATTTTCAATCTGGAAAGCAAATCGGCCGGCATTTTATAACCAAGGGTCACGTTCTGCAATCTCAGGTAAGATCCATTCTCTACATAGTAAGAGTTGGCCTGTGTGTTGGTGCTAAAGTTAGAAGACTTATCAAACACTGGTTGATTGCTACCAGTATTGGTAGGGGTCCAGCTATCCTTTACACGCTCAGCAATGGCTGCACCTGCAAATGAAGGATAGAAGTCAGTGAACCAACGTGACTGGTTCCAAATCTCGTTACCTATAGAAGTGTAGAAATAGGCAGCAAGGTCAAAGTTTTTGTATCCAAGAGAGAAAGTAAGACCTCCTGTGAACGGAGCAACAGGGCTTCCCAGGAATTTTCTATCATCCTCCGTGATTTCACCGTCATCGTCAATATCTCTGTAACGGAAGTGGCCAGGAGCTGCACCCGCCTGAGTAGCAGCAGAAGCAACTTCTGCATCGTTCTGGAACAACCCTTGAACTTCATATCCCCAGAAGCTTGACAAGGTGTAACCAACTGGGTTACGGATAGGAGCAATTCCTCTGTAGGTAGATGTACCATCAGTAAAGAACTGTAAATCCCCATCCAGTTTTACAATCTCGTTCTTAAGAAGAGAGCCTGTTACGTTTACTTCATAAGTGAGGTCAGAAGTAAGGTTACCTCTGTTGATCAACTGTAAGTCGATACCCTGGTTCCTCATTTCACCAATATTCACTGAAGGGGCGGCTGCGTAAACGCCCAGAGGAAGTGGCACTGGTAGATTGAATAATAAATCCTTGGTGTCTTTTCTCCAGAAATCAACAATTACATCCAACTTGCCATCGAACAAAGTACCATCGATACCAATGTTTTGCGTAACGGAAGTTTCCCACTTCGCAGCAGGGTTACCTATTCTACTTCTGTAGAATCCAGCTTGGTTACCGTTAGATCCTGCGATATCGTAAGAAGAGTTGGCAATAGTAGTTGCATACAAGCTGTACTGGTTGTTAGGGTTCACATTGTTTGAGTTACCCATAGTACCGTAGCCACCTCTGATTTTCAGGTCATCAATAAAGGTAAGTGATGACATGAAGCTTTCAGAGGAAAGTCTCCAGGCAGCAGAGAAGGCAGGGAACACACCATACCTGTTTTCAGCACCAAAGCGAGAAGAACCATCACGGCGAATCACCGCACTAAGAATATACTTGTCATTCAGGATATAGTTGGCTCTACCAAAATAAGAAGAGAAGTTAACCCCCTTGTCATAGAAACTATTGGGTGGGTTCCTTGATCCAAGTGTGGAAATCGTCACGAAATCTGGATCCTGAGAAAATGGATTCAAACCGTCAGCGCTCATGCCACGAGATCTGCCAGTGTTCAATGCTTCCTGACCTACCAAGAGGTCTATATTGTGCACACCGAATGTCTTCTTATAGTTTGCCGTGTTGGTAAAGTTCCACTGAAAACCCCAGTTAGCACTTTCATTGTAGCTAAATGCAGAGTTGTTCTCAGAGTTTTCGTACTGACGACGGCCGTAGCCCCAGCTATAACCAGCACCATACTGACCACCAACATTGGTTCTCAGTGTCAAGCCTGGGATTGGATCATACTCAAGATAGACGTTACCAAAGCCGCTTCCATTGAAGCCTCTGTTGTCTTTCTGACCATCTCTGGTGGCCACCGGGTTACGTGGGTTGTTGAATCCTTTCGATGCAGTTCCAGCATAACCACCAAACTCATCATACACAGGGATGATTGTTGGCATACGGAAGGCTGAAAGAATGTCGTTTTCATCATCCGCTACACCCTGACCACCTTCATTTCCTTGTTGAGCAAGAATTGAACGGTAAGTGAACTGCATGTTTTCTCCAAAACGAAGATTAGGAAGCAGATCAAACTCTGAGTTAGCTCTGAAGGAATATCTCTTGAATTGGTTGTACGTTACGATACCGGCCTGATCCTGTGCACTCAAAGAGAAGTAGAAACGGCTTCTGTCAGTTCCGCCATGAAGTCCAAGAGTTTGTCTCTGAAGAGGTGCTACTCTTGTGATGGCATCATACCAGTCAGTTCCTGCGCCAGTAGCCGCTCTTGTGATCTGATAAACAGAACCCGCAGCGGGATCCACATTGTACATTGCAGCTTCTGCGGCGGTATAGGTGCCTATACGGCCAGACTCACCACCAACGCTCAGGAAGTCAGGCAATACTGGAGTAGAGCCGGTACCAAACTGAGGGTGGCTGAAAACAGGCTCACGATTTTCGATACGTGCCTGGTTGCGCTCAGCATTCCATGTCCACTCAGCAAAGTCAGCAGGGTTCATCATTTCAATGCCCTTTCCAGGAAATGTCATACCAAACATGCTGTTGTAATCAATACTGATCTTCTTAGCTGTCTTAGAGCCTTTCTTGGTAGTGTATACAATTACACCATTAGCCGCTCTTGCACCATAGATAGAGGCAGCAGCCGCATCTTTCAAAACCGTAGTTGACTCGATGTCATCAGGGCTAAGGAAGTTGGTGTCTCCTACAGGAACACCGTCTACTACGTAAAGAGGAGCGTTACCACCAAAGGCACCAAAACCCCTTACCCTGATCTGGCTGGTAGAACCAGGCTGACCGTTGGTAATTACGTTTACACCGGCAATACGACCGGCAAGAGACTGCTCTACGTTACCTGTAGGGATAACAGCGATGTCTTTTGGCTTCACTGTTGAGATAGAGCCGGAAGTTTCACGGCGGTTGTCAACTGTGTAACCAGTGATGACCAATTCCTGAAGCTGCTTTACGTCAAGCGACAAAGGAACATCAATCACACTTCTTGACCCTACTTCCACTTCCTGGGTTACGTACCCAATGAAGGAAAAAGAAAGTCTAGCACCAGAGCCAACCGAAAGGGAGTAATTTCCATTAAGGTCAGTCACTGTACCATTGGAAGTTCCTACTTCCAATACACTCACACCGGGAAAACCTTCCCCGGTTTCGGAATCTGTTATCTTTCCTGACACTTGTCTGTTCTGTGCAGCGGCATCGGTAGCCACTGCTAGCAGCGCCAGGCAGATCAAAGGAAAAATGTACTTCAGTAATCCTTTTTTCATAAAAATGTAGTTTAAGTGAAGTTGTATATAATTGTTTGAAAAAGGCTTCATTGAATTCAGGCAAACCATTTCGATCCAGACACACATGCGGTGTTTGACACAGGATAATATTCAGTTACGAATAAAGAGGAACTGAAAATGAAATGGAAAAGCTTGATGCTGGAACTGTAGCAGGAGGTGCACTCGGAAATAGCGCACAGCGTTTGGGGCACTTGTAACTAAGAACCATAAAACAAATAATTTAAGTAGGTATTGTTCTGAGCAATTGTCGAATTTAAAGAAATTATTTGTTAACGTGTCAAGTTTTCCCAAGAAAATTTGATTGCAATCGATTGCGGAAAATCTGTTTAAATCGTTTGCGTAACCGTTTTCTAGTAATTATTCTTCAAATCCACTCCCAGATTTATTTCGGGGATCAATATAAAACAGATTTTATACTTTTCCGATATTCCCAAAAAAATCTCACATAACTACTTGGTAACCAAAATATGAATAATTCAAGGCTTTAGTTTCATTGTTAAAAAGAACAACCAACTCCTTCGTTATTATTGAAAAAATCATGTAAAACGATCTCTAAAGCCTATTTTTGAATTTCTTATCATACGAGTAAATATTTTACAGCCTTATCATGGATTTCATAGATGCTGACCTCTTCCGCTATATTGAAGGGCACACTGAACACGAGCCAGAGCTGCTCGGCAGACTGAACAGGCATACACACCTTAATGTGCTCAGGCCAAGAATGCTCTCGGGGCACTTTCAGGGGCGGGTGCTGTCAATGTTCTCGCATATGATCAAGCCAACGTCAATTCTTGAGATTGGTACCTACACCGGCTATTCAGCCATTTGCCTTGCCGAGGGGCTACAGCAAAATGGAAAGTTGACCACCATAGATATTAATGGAGAGCTTGAAAGTATCGTAAGGAGGTTCATTGGCGATTCGCCTTACGGAGAGCAAATCGAGTATATCATCGGTGATGCCATGGTAGAGGTTCCAAAACTGGATGCGACTTTTGACCTCGTATTCATTGATGCTGACAAAGCAAACTATACTAACTACTTTGACCTGGTGATTGACAAAGTGAAGCCAGGTGGATATATAATGGCCGACAACGTGCTCTGGAGCGGCAAAGTACTGGAGAAGAACAGAAAAAAGGATGACCCCGATACGCTCACTATTCTGGCATTTAACAAAAAAGTGGCTGACGATCCCCGGGTGCAAAATGTATTGCTTCCAATCAGAGATGGCCTTATGATGCTCAGGAAGAAATAAACGCTTTAACTATTACTTCGCTGTGGCAATGTAATAAGTTGGAGTCCAGCAAGATATACTTCGTTACTTGCTGATAACTACCTGAATACTAGTAGCTTACTTTGGAATTGGCTATTCATTTGTAACTTTGTTTCGAATATTTCCCAACTGGTGTATGCTGGCAAAGTGCCATTTTCGATTCCTTCTCCTAATTATTATCTTCTTCCCGGCGATTGATGGGCTGGCCGATACCGCCGCACCAAGGGTTCCATCTCAAATGGACTTTGCTGGCATGAAGCTCAAAATTACCGATGCAGCACGGTCTGATATCCAGCAGCAAGTAGACGCCCTGAGGGCCTCCGATAGGTATTTCCGCTTAAGGCTTGATTTGGTGTTGCTGTACTTCCCCATTATCGAAAGAGTAATGAAGGAAGAGAACCTGCCCGACGACATTAAATACCTGGTGATACAGGAGAGCGGCCTGGTTTCTGATGCGGTTTCTTCTTCCAATGCGGTTGGCTTCTGGATGTTCAAAGAGCCAGCAGGCCGGGAAGTGGGCCTCCGCATCGATAAATATGTGGACGAACGGCTCAATATAGTTTCCTCTACCAAAGGAGCCTGTAAGTACATCAAGCGGCATAACTTCTTTTTTAATAACTGGGTTTACTCCGTGATAGCACACAATACAGGGAAGACCGGCGCTGAAAAGCATGTAGATAAATCTAACTTCGGTGCGAGTAAAATGACCATTGACAAGGACACGCACTGGTACTTCAAGACTTTTCTGGCGCATATGATCGCCTTTCAGGATGAGTTGGGCGGGCGCCCCTCGTCAGGCCTGGAGCTGAGAGAGTATACAAAGGGGGCCGACAAACCTCTGGACAAAATATCGAAGGAGTTGAAAGTCGACGAGGCACTCGTGTTTCAGTACAACAAGTGGCTAAAGAGAGGTCCCGTACCAAGTGAGAAGGAATACTCTGTGATTATCCCAGTACAGAAAGGCGATAAAGTGGACCTTATTGCCAAAAATGAGCAAAAGCATACACAGGCGTCCTCACCTTCTGTCGATAGTGAGGAAATAGCGGTCCGGGACGAAAATGCCGCCTTGGTTCAGGAAAAGTACCCAGATCTGAAAAAAACCATCGACAGCCGTATTGCTTCATTCATAGTGGAAATAAATGGGATTCCGGCTATTATCGCCACAAAATCCGATGACCTGAAGACGCTGGCGGCCAAGTCAGGAGTGGAAGTGGAAAGGCTTGAGAAATACAATGACTTGCGGCCAAACCAGGCCCTTGAAGAGGGACAGGTCTACTACCTGAAAAACAAACATTGGAGGTCGAACATTTATTATCATACCGTTAAGCAAGGAGAAACGCTCTGGGACGTAGCGCAGGAGTACGGCATTAAGCTCAATCAACTGGCAAGGAAAAACAGAATGTTCACCATCGATAAACCTGAGGTGGGCCGGGTGCTTTGGCTCAGGCAAAGACGTCCCTCGTCGGTCGATATAGAAATAAAAGATAACAGCGAGAACTACTTGCCGGTAATTGTTAAAAGTGAACCAGCACCGCCGTCATCCAGGGAGCCAGCGATAGTGGTGCGGGAGGAAGAAATACAAGTTGCTGAGGCAGTAAAACCTTTCGATGAGGAGCCAGCTTTGACAACCAAAGAGCTCATTTTCGAAGAGCAAGAAGATCCTGAACCTATCGTCAAGACTTCAAATGCTGAGCAAACAAAGCAAGAGAGGCAAGCTTTCACGCCGCACAGCGAGGCCGCCCGGGATATCCATGTTGTCAACAAGGGAGAAACCATATACGGCATTGCACGCCGCTATGGCGTTACCAAAGCTGAACTGCAGCAATGGAATGACCTTTCCGACAACAGCATACTTTCGATCGGGCAAGAGCTACTGCTGATCAAGCGAGACACCAGTGATGTGAAGGAGGTTTTAAATCCGTCGGTGCTGCCAGCCAACAGGGTGACGGTGCATGTGGTGCAACCCGGCGAGACGATGTATTCGATTGCCAGAAAATACGATATCGCTATAGAAAAACTGATGAAAATGAACGATAAATCAAATTTTGTCCTTTCGATTGGCGAAAACCTAAAAGTTACTGATTGATTTTTTTTCTCCCCTTAACAGCGTAAATTTAAGGTTAAAATCTCAGTCAGTCAGCTTTTTCATTTTGTTACCCGTTTCTTTTTATCACTCAACCTGACAGTTTAGCCTAGAGCTTTTATTACGTGGAAGAACTTGAACTAAATAATACCCCGAAAGTGAGCCTTGTCATGCTTGTAGATGACAACGACACCGACAATTTTCTCAGTAAGAAGATAATGGAGCATGTGAATTTTTCCGAAAACATACTGATAAAAAATACGGGAAAAAGTGCGCTTGAATACCTGCATCAAAACCAAAACGACCTCGATAAGATCCCCGACATCATTTTCCTTGATATCAACATGCCTATTGTGGATGGCTTCGTGTTCCTTTATGAGTATGAAAACTTTCCTCCTCAGCTACACGAAAAAGTTAAAGTGGTTGTATTGTCAAGCTCCAACAACAAGCGGGACATTAACCAGTTTTTGAACAACAGGTTTGTTCACCAGTTTATTTCCAAGCCCTTGAGCGAAAAAGCCCTGATGGAGCTGGCCGCCACAGAGGCTTAAAAATCTGTGTCTAAATAAAGCTTTTCTTTCAGTTTAAGCAGCAAGGGCTGCTTCTCGGCCAGGTAGTTGAACTTCTCCTTGTCGGTATAGAGTCTCTGCTTCAATTCTGCCTCTTTGATAGATATCCGCAATGTGACGGTTGGGTTAGAAAGCTCCCTTCTCAAAAATTGAACCAGCTCAGTTTCCTCTACTTTCAAAAATTTACGTTCAATGTCTGTAGACAGCTCTATCTCAACCACCGACTCCTCTCTCTTCAGCAATGGCTTCTTGAAAATCATCTTCAGCGAGTCGGAAATTTTGCCCGCTGATTTCTGCTCCGCAAATTTCTGCCAGGCTTCGGCGAGTTGGTTTTGCGTGTAATCCGACGAAGGAAGCTGACTAACGGCCTCAGTCTCCTGGGCGTCATCGAGCTTCGCTTCCTGCACTACTTCCTTCTTTTCCGCCTTGACGGGAAAAATACTCGGCGTTTCTTTTTTCTCCGAGCCGCTCCTGTAGGTGGTTACAACCGGACGAGGTGCAGCTGTTCCTATTACACCATTGGTTTCGATGGGCTTTTCAGCTGTTAGCTCACTTTTTTTTTGCCCCGTTTTCAGGGGCGGGCAAGCTGGCGAGAGAAAAAGCTGCATTCAAATGAGCGAGCTTCATAAGCGCCAACTCCACGTGAAGGCGTTGGTTTTTGCTGGCCTTATATTGTATGTCGCACTGGCTCAAAATGTTCAGCCCTGAGAGAAGGAAAGAAAGAGAGGTTTTCGAAGATTGGTCGCTATATTTTGTTTTGATGCTTTGGGCCACCTGCAAGAGAGAAATCGTTTCCTTGTCTTTGCAAACCATCAAATTGCGAAGGTGCTCGCTGAGCCCATTGATAAAGTTGTGCCCATCGAAGCCACTTCTGATGATTTCATCAAAAATGAGCAGCACGCCCGACAGGTTTTCTTCCAAAAAGAAATCTACCACTTTAAAATAGTAGTCGTAGTCAAGAATATGGAGGTTCTTGATGGTGTCCTGGTAAGTGATCTTGTTGCCCGACGAAAAGGTAACAATCAGGTCGAAAATAGAAAGCGCATCTCTCAGCGCCCCGTCGGCCTTTTGTGAGATCAGGTGCAGGGCCTCCTCTTCAGCTTCAATGCCTTCATTCGTCGCAATTTTCTGCAGCTGAGTGGTGATGTCCGAAATCTCGATCCTGTTGAAATCGTAAATCTGACAACGGGAAAGGATGGTGGGGATCACTTTGTGCTTTTCCGTTGTCGCCAAAATGAAAATGGCATAGGACGGCGGCTCCTCCAGGGTCTTCAAAAAAGCATTGAAAGCCTGGGTAGAAAGCATGTGTACCTCATCAATGATATATACCTTATAGTTGCCCTGCTGGGGTGGATACCGTACCTGATCGATCAGGTTCCTGATGTCGTCCACCGAGTTGTTGGAAGCGGCATCGAGCTCGTAGATGTTGAGGTTATTGCCAGTAGCCAGTGGATTGGTATTATCGAACCCGTTGATCATCCGGGCGACAATACGAGCGCAGGTAGTCTTGCCCACTCCTCTGGGGCCGCAAAACAGCAAAGCCTGGGCCAGGTGGTTCTGGTCAATGGCATTTTTGAGGGTGGTGGTGATGTGCTCCTGACCTACAACCTCATCAAAACCAAGGGGACGATATTTTCTTGCTGATACTACAAAGCTTTCCATCGGGGGCTCCTTATCGAGCAGCAATTTATCCTGAATCGGAAATTAAATGAAATGAAAGGGGAGTTAATATGAGGGAGGAGGAGAAAAGTTATCCACATCGCTTGGCAGGCGTAAGGCAAAGAGACTGTATCTTTATGTACGGCATATCGCATTGCCGGCTACTATTCCATCTGCCTGGTCTCCTTAACTATTTCAAATGAATATCCTGCTGGCACCTTCGGGATAGCATAAAAGAAGTTTAGCCCCCCACCTACTTTAGTATGACTCCAATCTTTAACTATATGCCGGAAAATGCACTTTTTGGTCGTCTCATCACGGGAAAAATCGACCTGAATATCCCATCCAGACGGCTGAACGCCCCGTCTTAAAAACACTACATCATTAATGGCAAAATCTATCGGCGAGTTAAGTTCTTTGCCTAGCAGCGCCAGTTCAACATCAAGCATTTCACGAGTAGTAATGAATTTATCCGCTACCTCACGGTTAACTTCGGTGGAAGACGTAACGCAAATGGGGTGAAGTTCTCTATCAAATCCGAGGCTTAGGTAGGGACTACGGCACAAATCAATAGCTGTGAAATTGGTCACACACGGCGTATTGTTGTCTATTTTCTTTGCAATCAAATCCCCGTCGAACAAAACCCTTGTGCTCTTTTTTAGGCTGTCTGGCAAACCGTCACAAACTGTTGTGGACAACGAAACAGGAGGTTCGTTGTCTTTACTTTTGAGTATGTAGTCCAGATACCCTACTCCATTCTGATAAGTGAGATACCCCTCTACCTTGACCAATGAATCGATGATTTGGACTTCGCCCTCAGTTATCCCAATGGTCTCTCTGTTGCATGAAGTCGCCACCATTAAAATCATCAACACTACGATTCGATCAAAGGGATTTCTTCTCATCGCCGAAACTTATTTCTGAGAGACTAAACATAGGGCACATACCAACCTGACTCTTCTATAAGGTAATAAAAAGGAAATTATGGAAATGAAGGGCTTACAGATAATTTCTTTCGGTCAAAATAGTGTCGGAGAGGACTGAGCGTTAAAAAAGGCTCCAGTGGAGCCTTTTAGCGAGGGGCCAGCCTTCAGGGGAGCCCCGACGGCGGAACGAAGAGAGCCAATATAAACGGACTTTTGAGTGGGCCGGAGAGGATCGAGCGTTAAGAATCGCTCCACAGGAGCGATTTAGCGAGGGGCCAGCCTGTAGCGCAAGCCCCTCCGGCTCCATAAAAAAACCCGCCTAAGCGGGTTTATTTGTGGAGCCGGAGAGGACTGAGTGTTAAGAAAGGCTCCAGTGGAGCCTTTTAGCGAAGGGCCAGCCTGCGGCGTGAGCCCCGACGGCGGAACGAAGAGACCCGCCATAAGCGGGTCTCGGAGTGGAGCCGGAGGGAGTCGAACCCTCGTCCAGATAAGGGAAAAATGTACCGTCTACATGCATAGTTACCGATTGAATTTTCGACTGCTTGCCGGTAGGCAACATACCAACGCACAGCTTAGCCACTTAATTTCGCAGGTGCTTAGTAGCCTCGCACCCACTAGTTCAACCATGTCGACACCCAAAATCAGCACCGGAAGAACGAGGCACTGGTGGATGTGGCTGGGGAATCCGCCAGCTGGCGGACTCAACCCTTTAAGCCTTTACCTCAACGTTAAGTTAAGATTAAGCAGCCATGGCGTAATTAGATTCGCCAATTGTTGTTTGAGTGAATTGCTCACGGATGTACACTCATCACCCGGCACGCAAGCACAAAATCCGTCCTTACTGTCAAAACCAGTCGGCCCCGGAATTCATATTTTGCAAATAAGGGTACAAATATAGCGCATTAAAAGTTCGCTGTGCGCTGCCGACCCGAATTGTTTTGACGTTTTGACGCAGTAATACAAACGCTTGATGCCAGCTTCTCACAAACTATTAATTACCAGCCACCTGCCATCCCATTTCCCTTGATCTTGAACAAATATTTGCTCACTATACTCAAGCAAACAGACACAACACCATGCCGCACAAAAACATCAACCGAAGAAATTTCCTCCAGCAGGGGGCTATTATAACCGGAGGCGTAGCCCTTACTCCCCTTGTTGGTTACGCCTCCCCAAAACCCATTACAGCACAAAGTACCCTGGCCGATGAGCCCATGTGGTACCAAAGGCCTCTTCGGATGCTGCAAACCGTGCTGAGGGAGCCTGACGCTGTCAACTACAATGCACAAGCGGTGGTGGACTACATGCTCAAGACCGACTGCAATACGCTGGTGGTCAACGCCGGTGGCATCGTCGATTTCTTCCAGAACCCACTGCCCGCCGCCAATATCAACCAGTTCATGGGGAAGAACGACATCCTGAGAGACATTACCAACGCCTGCCATAAAGCAGGGATTAAAGTGATAGGTCGTGTCGACTTCCGTGGTGTGGAAGAAAAGATATTCAGGCAATTTCCTGACTGGTTCAGCTACGACGATACTGGCAAGCCGATTCAGCTGGGCTACACACGGCCTCAGCTTTACGCCTCCTGCTACACCAGCTACCACCGGAATGAGCACGCCGAACAGTTCATCAAATACATCGTCGGGGAATATGATATTGACGGTATTTGGCACAACAGCATTGGCGTGGGTGGTATCTGCCACTGCTCCCGCTGCAAAGCATCATACAAAGCAAAGACAGGAGCCGATCTGCCGGTTTATGCTACTGCCTCAGACGAAGATTTGAAACAATATATGGTTTGGAAATCAGAGGTGGCCGACCAACACATGCGACGAATGAAAGAAACGGTAAAGGCTTTTGGAAAAGAAAAGGCCTATTCGGCTGAAGTTTTCAGCATGTTTGAGTCGGGCGGGAAGGTAGACTCCGGGATTGACCTCTACAACGCCAGGGAGCATTTTGATTACCTTGTGAGCGTGGCTTTTCTCACGGAAAATTCGGAGCACATTCATTACGAAGACCTGAACTATGCCAATACCATCGTCAGGTTCCTTAAATCAATGGCACCGGAAAAAGAGGCTGTGATTCTATACGGTGGCAACGGCACTGCCCACCGCTATGTGATGGATCCGCCGCAGGACCTGAAAATCTGGCTTTGGGAGGGATTGTCAGCCGGGGGCAGGTTTTGGAACTGTAGTTTCACCGGCCAATACCCAGGCGCCACGCACGACAGAAGGAATGCTTATAACCACCAGGATACTTACAGCTTCATAAAAAAATATGAACACTTGCTCGCCCATCATGTGCCTGTGGCCAATGTGGGGATTTACTACTCCAGGCCCACAAGGCTATTTTACAGAAACAAGCCACCAGAAGGAGACAGCTTCGATGACGCCATCAAGGGAATAGAAAGGGTGCTGGCAGAAAATCACATCCCCTATCATTTTATTCCGGACGACCAGATAAGCACTGACCGACTGAAAAAGTACAAGGCCATTATCATGCCCGACGTCAAATGTCTTTCCGAAAATGAAGTAGCACTCCTTCAAAACTTTGTAGCCGGAGGCGGAAAGCTTCTGGCTACGTACGAAACCAGTCTTTACAGCGAGGATGGATTACCAAAAAAAGACTTTGGTCTGGCTGACGTTTTTGGATGCCACTTTACCGGGGAAAAAGTGAACACAAGAAAAGACTGCTATCAATACATTAACGACCCCAGTCACCCAATTGTAAGTCCCGATAGCGCCAGGACTGAACTGCTTATCAATGCTGGGTTTACCCTTTTGTGCGAGGCGAATCCAAGTGCTAAGAAAATTTGCACATATACCCCTTTGGTGCACAACCAGCCCCCGGAAAAGGCCTGGACCAATGAGTGGGCAAAAGAACTCCCCACTGTTCTGGAGCATGACTATCAAAAAGGAAAGGTGATCTATTTTGCTAACCAACCAGACCAGGTTACCCACGCCATGGGGCACCCCGACATGAGCAACCTCCTTCTCAGGAGCCTCCAATACCTGGCTGGAGAAACCATCCCAATCTCCACCAATGCGCCGGAAAGCGTCCATTTAGGGCTCACGCAGTCAGCAAGGGCTGAAGGCGAGTACATTGTCACGCTGGTGAATACCACGTCCGGCCAGGGTCGACCTATAAGACGGCTAGTGCCTGTAAATGCTGTTAAAATTTTGCTTGACGCAGATGGAAAGACATTGAAAAAATTTGAAGTCATGAGGTCTCAGGGAGCTTGCAAAGTGGAGTTGAAAGATGATAAGGTGGAAGTAACTCTTGAAAGGTTGGAGGATTATTTCAGCCTGTTTGTGAAGATGGGGTAATGATGTAATTCATTTCGGATTGTTGCCCTTGTTAACTAATTTTCATTCACTTATATTCATTCTTTTTATTTAGCGGGAGAACAGAACTTAATAACACCTACTTTGCACCGGATAAAAGATTTGATTCTGGCTTTATATTTAATGGTGAGTTTTCTTACTTCACCAGCTCAAAGTATCACGGGCGTGGTGATTGACAGTGCCACCGGAAGCCCCCTCCCCTTTGCGAATGTATTTGTCGACAACACTACTATTGGCACAGTGACCGACGCCGACGGCAAGTACGCCTTGAAAGGAGTCAGCCCGGGAAAAATGACTTTGGCTGCTTCCTTCGTTGGCTATATTACCAAGTCGGTATCGATTGACCTCAAAGAAGGAGAGCCACTACAGAAGGACTTCTCCCTGACTCCTCAGGAAAAACAGCTCGACGAGGTAGAGCTTACTTCGAGAAGGGATAGAAAGTGGGAAAAACAACTGGAAAGGTTTGAAGAAGTATTTATCGGCAGCAGATACGACCCACTGGTAAATAAAACCAAAATCCTTAACCCCTGGGCCATTGACTTCGAAGAAGGAAAAACCAGCAATGGGATGCGCTATTTTTCCGCCACCTTCAACCAGCCTTTGGAAATTGAAAACCTGGCCCTGGGTTACAAGCTGATTTATCATTTGAATGTGTTTAGCCAAACCCGGAATGGCACTTTGTATCAAGGCCCGGTACAGTTTGTTGAAATGGACACTCTCTTTGAAGACTTGTCAAAAAAATGGATGGAAAACAGGCAAAAAGCCTATCAGTCTTCATTGCGGCATCTCTTCAAGTCGATGATAAGAAACGACCTCAGCGCACAACATTTTGATATTTATCAATCAAAAAGTTTTGCGCTTACCTATATCCGAACCAATAGTTTCGACTACGAAAAAGGCAATTCCATTGAGCCTTTCTCTTTGGACAGGGCCATCAGGCCAGGACAGCAAATTGGCGAATTCAAGATCGTTTCTTCCAAACGTTTGGAGGTGCACTACACCGGCATGTCGTGGCCAAACACCTATTATCACGACGTTTACCATCCCATTAGCTGGATTACCCTTAAGGGGGGCTCCACAGAAGTGACGAGCAAAGGCGTGCCTCTCGATCCCTCAGATATTGTCATTTCGGGGCACATGGCCAGGGCCAGGGTGGCACATCTGCTCCCTCACAATTACACCCCGGGCGACACGGTGTCGGCATTCAGCTCGACTGAGGAAATCATGATCGCCCAACAGCAATACAAGCAGAATAGCCTTCGTGAGAAGCCCCATCTGATTACGGACAAGCCGTACTATTACCCTGGCGAAACCATTTGGTTCAGTGGCCAAATGCTGTACCAGAACGCTCTGATGGGCGACACCCTGAGCCGGGTACTTTATGTTGATGTGATCAACCCATTCCGCCAGATTGTAAAAACAGAGGCATTTCCGATTGAAAACGGTAAAGTCACCGGACAACTAGCTCTTCCGTCATATATACAAGCCGGCGATTACAACCTAAGGGCCTACACACGGTGGATGCAGAACTTCCCTTCGAGCGACATCACTTACCAGCCATTGCCAATAATTAACCTTTACGAGACGGTAGTAAATACAACGGTGCTCGGCGACAAGACGACCGATCCTGATTTACTGATCTCGATCAACACTGACAAAGACCGTTACCGACCCCGCGACAAAGTGCAAGTGTCATTGACCGTAATGGATACAGACGGAGGGGCCATTACGTCCAATCTGACTGTGTCGATTACTGACACACTTCGGGTAGCCTCGGTCCCAACAAGCCCAACACTACAGCACGCCTATAACTGGGTGCTCAACGGAAAGCCTACCCCCTACTTTACCCAACCGCAACATCAAATCGAATATGGCATCAGCGTGAGTGGGCAGTTTCTCAACAAAAAAGGAGAACCCGAAGCCGCCAATATTACCATCGTGCAAGGCGAATACGAAGACTATGGGGTGGTAGCGGCCGACTCGACTGGCAAGTTTTGGGCAAGTGGTTTACAGTTCAACGATAGCTCAGCCATTGCGATGGCTGCGATCAATGAAAAAGGCAGACCACACGGATCGGTGGTGCTGGCAAAGCAAGCTGTACCAGAAGTAAAAGCACAGCTTACCAACCTCAACCTGACTGTTAAAGAACAGGAGTTGCCGCAGCCCATCTTTTCTCTCCCGACCGATGTCGACTATACATTGCTCAATGAAGTGGTGGTGGAAAGCTCCAAGATTGAACCTCTGTCGGAAAGGAACTATGGCTTTGGCCCTGGCGATAAAACTTTTACACAGGAAGACATTCAAAAATCTTCCGGGCAGGGAGTGATGTCTATTATTGAAAGAGGCATGCCTGGTTTTAATAGAAATGGCATGTATCGGAAAAACTATGGAACAGCCAGAGGAAACTATTATCCTACACCGTTGGTCATTATCGATGGTCAGCGATTTCAGGAACAGGCACCTCCGGAGCCAGGCAATACCGGAGTTGATTATTTAGACCGGCTCAATCCCGCTGATATTAAAAGCATCACGGTCTACACCTACAACGCCGGAGTCTTTGGTATGGCTGGGTTTGACGGAGTTATTATGGTAGAAACTAACCTTGGAGGAGAAAGAAAACAGAATGAAAAGCCCACCATTTTCAATAAAGACGGCTTCAGTCTTTACACGATAAAAGGCTACACCCCGGCACAGGAATTCAGAGCACCCAATTATTCTCAGCGAAAGGAAAGCCATAGCGAGCCTGACACCCGCACCACCATTTACTGGAATCCTTCCCTCGTCACCGACAGTGAAACAGGTAAAGCTGAGTTTTCCTTTTATGCCGCAGACTCTCCAACGGTTTACAGGATCGTGGTGGAAGGCATGACAGAGGACAACACGCCGGTGAGGGAAGTGAGGTACTTACAAGTCAGCAACTAATGGCATAAAATATGCTTCGAAGCAGTAATTAATGGTACCCTCATCACTTTTGAAGACCCTATCAAAATTACCTCCGCTTCTGCTTTTCGGGCTTGCTCTGTCATTAAATTCTGTAGCCCAGAGCTTCGTCATATACGGAACAGTCTATGACAAATCCACCAATAAACCCCTTCCTTTTGCCAATGTGTTTATCAACAACACCACAAGCGGTGCCGTCAGTAATGGCGAGGGAGAGTTTAGCATCCCCATTCCTGGCCCGGGATACATTGAAGTAGTTGCTTCCTTTGTCGGCTATGTCACCAGTTACGAGAAGGTAATGGTTAGCGGTAATCAACATGTAAAAATATCCTTTGCGCTCGAACCACTTGAAAAACAACTCAATGAAGTAGAACTCAAGTCAAAAAGAGACAAGAAGTGGGAAAGGCAGTTAAAAAGGTTCGAAGAGGTCTTTATTGGCTCCTACAATGACCCTTTGTCTTCGCAAACAAAAATACTAAATCCATGGGTGCTGGATTTTGATGAGGGTAAACTGAAAGGAGGCCAGAGATACCTCGCCGCCACCTGCTATCTACCACTCGAAATAGAAAACACAGGCCTGGGCTACAAAATCATCTATCACCTGGAAGGTTTTCAGCAAACAAGAAGTGGTTTTAACTATGAGGGTCCCATACAATTTATAGAAATGGATTCCACCGAAGCTATGTCAAAGACCTGGGATACCAACAGGCAAGAGGTATACCTCGGCTCGGTGAGGCATATGTTCAAAGCACTCATAAACGACCGGTTAAAGCATGAAGGATTCGAGGTTTACACTGTGAAACCAGAGGGCAAGCATCATGTAAGAACAAAGCGGCTGGAAGTTGACAAGGAGTTTATGCTCGACACCATTTCGAGGTCCAAAATGCTAAAGCCCGGAGACCGAATAGGAGACTATAAAGTTCGGTCGCAAGCCCCTCTGGAAGTTCATTATTTCAAAAAAATATGGCCCAACCTTGTCTATGACGATGCCTACTATCCGGTAAGCTGGCTCACTTTCAAAGACTCGACGGTTGCAGTAAGCATCAAAGGTGTGCCGTATGACCCGAGCGAGTTGATAATTGCGGGTTATATGGCCAGAGACCGGGTAGCCCGAATGTTACCTTACAATTTCACCCCCGACAAAAGTTATACTTCATTCGACCCCGAGCCTTCTGAGATTGCCGTCAGGGGGATTAAATACAATGCGCTAAGGGAACGCCCATATGTTCAAACCGATAAACCTTACTACTATCCGGGGGAAACCATCTGGTTCAAAACCCAGATGCTTTTTCAAAACCCTCTTATGACCGACACTTTGAGCAGAGTCGTTTACGTCGACCTGTTGAACTCAGACAAAGCCATCATTCAAAGCAGTGCCTTGCCGATCAAGGATGGGGTTAGTCATGGACAACTACAACTCCCCGGTAATCTGACTCCCAGCCAGTACACCCTTCGATCCTACACGAACTGGATGCGGAATTTTGATGATAAGGACATTTTTTATCGATCAATCCCTGTGCTCAACCTTTATGAACAGGTGCAAAACACTGAAGCAAGGCCTTCAAGAATAAAGAACCCTGATCTAATGGTCTCTTTAAGCACAGAGAAGGAGGTTTACAAACCGAGAGAAAAAATTGCTGTGCAAGTTGTTGTCGCCGATTCTGATGGAGTCCCAGTGATGGCGAATTTGTCGGTTGCCGTAACTGACACCTTGCACGTGGCTTCAGTGCCGTCCTCCACTACCCTGGAAGACGCATATGAATGGACCTATCAGGCCTCCAGCGCTCAGCCCAAAGGCCCACCCGGCCATCAAATAGAATATGGCATTAGTGTGAGTGGAGAATTCAGAAACAAAAAGAAACTACCAGAGCAGGCATCGGTTACCATTGTGCAGGGAGAGTACGACGACTATGGCATTGTAGAAACAGACAGCACCGGAAGGTTTTGGGCCAGCGGGCTGCAGTTTGAAGATAGCGCTCAGGTGGCCTTCGGGGTAATAGATGCCAAGGGACGTCCTTTCGGCTCGGTAACAATCGATGAAAAAGTCCCGCTTAAGGCACCAGACTCTCTGCCTGTGCTACACCTGAACATAAAAGAAACTGCGATACCTCAACGCATTTTCGTTTTGCCAGATGAAGATGAGTACACGCTGTTGCAGGAGATAGTGGTAGAGGACACACCTATTGAACCGCTGTCGGAAAGTCAATACGGCTACGGCGCTGGCGACAAAACTTTTACGGAAAAAGATTTTGAAAAAAATCCCCAACTCACCGTATTTGAATTCCTTGGAAGAAACGGCACTGGACGAACTAGCTTCCAACGGCACAATTGGGGCATCAAGGCAGCACCGCCTCTTATTATCATTGACGGATCGAGATATGGTGGAATCTACGGGGAAACCCCATGGCAATACCTTGAATCGCTGACAGTTGACATGATCAAAAGCATCAATGTGTACACTTACGGCGCAACCATTTTTGGCATGACAGGATCCGGCGGCGTGATCATGATTGAAACAAAACGAACAGAAAAACAGGCAGACGAAAGACCCACCATCTTCAACAAAGACGGCTTCAGCCTTTACACGATAAAAGGTTACACCCCGGCACAGGAATTCAGACCACCCAATTATTCTCAGCGAAAGGAAAGCCATAGCGAGCCCGACACCCGCACGACCATTTACTGGAACCCTGCACTCACCACCGATAGCGAAACAGGTAAAGCCGGGTTTTCCTTTTATGCCGCCGACTCACCTACAGTTTACCGGATTGTAGTGGAAGGCATGACAGAGGACAACACGCCGGTGAGGGAAGTGAGGTATATTGAAGTGAGGAAATAGCCAAAAATAGAAAGCCCTTCATGCCATATCGGCTGAAGGGCTTTCGATCTTGTTCAAGTCCTTTTATAGGTTCTCTACTTCTTCCTGCAAGTTGTTTCTCACAAGCAGTCCGGTTGCAAGGCTCGATAACAATAGCCTGTCTCTTTCACTTAACGACGTGTCGAACCACACCCTTCCTTTGTTGAGGGTTTCGACGGCCCCTACCACCTTGTCGCCCTGGAGGAATTCATAGCCAAACGCCTGTGTTTGCGGGATTTTTGACCCTTGCAGTTTGGTTATTCCTTTTATGGTAAAGTACTCATCGCCTTTTTCATCCAAAACTACTCCCTGACACTTGGCGGTCAGTTGCTGGTTGTTTGGGTTGAGCAAAAGAAAGTCGAAGCGCTGAAGCCCTGGCTGGGAAAAATAGATGGCGCCTGCAAAGACATCCTTTTGCTTCAGAGGAATCTGAAAATACCCTTTGGCCAGGGAAAGGTGGTTGTCCTTCAGGCGGCTGTCTCCCAGAAAGTTTACCCCAGCGCCAGCCTCTTTGTTTACTATGTTGAAAGCGAGGCTTTCCTTTCCGCCAGAAAAGTCAACAAGGAAGGGAACAAGATAACTGAAGGTCATGCTGCGGTCAATCTTACTTGTTTCGTAAGGGCCAAAGTTAATGACCTGGTTGACCTGCCAGCCATTTTTACCCTGAACCTCATACGACTCTGCGCTAGTGGCGAAGTCTTGCTGAAGTGATACATGAGCAGTTTTGCATGAAACTGCTACTAAAAAAATAAACGCTAGTCTTTTCATATTGAGTTTTAAAAATGAAAAAGACATAGCAACTCCAATGCCAGATTTATCTTTTCCGACCGGGTGAAACAAAAAAAGGCCGCACTGGGCTACCTTTTTGTATTGTCTGATTAGGGCAGGTTATTCCTTCAGAAACTTCCCGGTACTAATTCCATCCTGAAACGTGAGTCGTAAGAAATAAACGCCGGGTTCCAATGTTTTAACATCTAAGTAAAGGCTGGCTTGCCCTTTCTCGACTGACAGGTTCCTCAAAAATTGGCCATCCATCGAATACAGTCGTATGCTCTCAAGTGCTTTTAGCTCGTCGAGGCTCAGCGAAACTACCAATTGGTCACTCGCCGGATTAGGATAAAGTTGCAATGAGCCTAACGGTGTTTCCAGTCCTTGCACTACTTCTTCCTTTGCCACCATCGTCATACTCAGGGCTGTATTCTCAACAATGGAAATGGGTTCGGCTTCTTCAAAACTGACCGCAAACGGGTAATAGGTTGTATTGACCAATTCAGATTCCTCTTCTCCCGGTGTAATTTGTAAGATGTAGTTTCCTGCTTTCAATCCATCCATTTGCAAACTGCCTTCACCTACTGTAGCTTCTTTAATTATGCTGCCCTCACTGCTCAATAGGGTGGCCGTTCCAGTGTCAAGAACCACATCTTCAGATTTATTGACCGTCACAGCCAGGCTAAGAAAGGATTTTACTATCAATGTCCGGCTAACGCTTCCGGCGGGAAGAAAGTCGTCATTTCCGGCCTGAGTAGCCATTACAACTACCTCTCCGGAGCCTGTCAGTGTCAATTGATTCCCATCCAGCGTTGCCAGGCCACTGACAAGCACAAAGCTGACCGGCAACTCTGAGGTTGAACTCGCAGAAAGCGCAACTGGTGATTCATCAGGATATAGATTTGCTGGAAGCTCAAAGGTAATCACCTGCTCGGCCTTTAGATTGGCCGTGGAAATAGAAAACGCTTTACTAAATACCCCTTCTGAGACATCCTTTGATTGAATTCTGACCGAATAGGCTTCCTTTTTGTTGTTGACTATTGCTTCATTCGTTAGAAGTTTGTTATCAGTAATAGTAAATAGGGTATTGTCGGTACTACCGTCGCCAACGACCAATTCATACGTGTGTGTGTTACTGGCATCCTGATCTGTAGTGCTGAGCACCCCAACCTCAATACCCGCAACTATCTGTTGGGTAATTACACTGGATGAAAGAAGGATGTCTGATGGGAAGTCATTGGCATTGATAATAGTCAGTGCAAAGGCCCGGCTGAACACCTCTCCGCCACTATCCTCTGTTTGGATTCGAATGGTGTAGGCTGCCTTATTTTCAAAATCAAATACTGCATTGGCCAGTAGTTTGTTGCCACTGATGGTAAAGCTTGCGTTGTCGGTGTCACCTTCACTTGTAACCAGGGTGTAGGTATGGCTATCGGTTTCATCCTGATCGCTGGTGCTCAATGTAGCCAGTTCGCTGCCAACAGGGAGGTTCTCTGAAAATTCGCTGGCGCTAAGTGATAGGGCGGTCGGTGCGTCATTAGCGTCGGTAATGGTAATCGAAAAAGATTCACTGAACACAGCACCAGCCAAATCCTTCGTTTGGATTCTGACGGTATAAGACGTTTTGGTCTCAAAGTCGAATACTGCATCGGATAATAATTTGTCGCCACTGATGGTAAAGCTTGCGTTGTCGGTGTCACCTTCACCTGTAACCAGCGTGTAGATTTGGCTGTCGGTTTCATCCTGATCGCTGGTGCTCAATGTAGCCAGTTCCCTGCCAACAGGGAGGTTCTCTGAAAATTCGCTGGCGCTAAGTGATAGGGCGGTCGGTGCGTCATTAACGTCGGTAATGGTAATCGAAAAAGATTCACTGAACACAGCACCAGCCAAATCCTTCGTTTGGATTCTGACGGTATAAGACGTTTTGGTCTCAAAGTCGAATACTGCATCGGATAATAATTTGTCGCCACCGATGGTAAAGCTTACGTTGTCGGCGTCACCTTCACCTGTAACCAGCGTGTAGGTTTGGCTGTCGGTTTCATCCTGATCGCTGGTGCTCAATGTAGCCAGTTCCCTGCCAACAGGGAGGTTCTCTGAAAATTCGCTGGCGCTAAGTGATAGGGCGGTCGGTGCGTCATTAGCGTCGGTAATGGTAATCGAAAAAGATTCACTGAACACAGCACCAGCCAAATCCTTCGTTTGGATTCTGACGGTATAAGACATTTTGGTCTCAAAGTCGAATACTGCATCGGATAATAATTTGTCGCCACTGATGGTAAAGCTTGCGTTGTCGGTGTCGTCCTCACCAGTCACCAGCGTGTAGGTATGGCTGTCGGTTTCATCCTGATCGCTGGTGCTCAATGTAGCCAATTCACTGCCAATAAGGAGGTTCTCAGTAAATTCTGCATTGCTTACAGACACAGATGTTGGTGGGTCGTTAGCATCCGTAACTGTGACTGCAAATGGAGCACTAAACACAGCACCCAGTGCATCCCTGGTTTCAATTCTCACACTGAAGCTCGATTTCGTTTCAAAATCAAACTGTGCCGCAGTTCGTAACTCGTCCCCTACAATAAAAAAGCTGCCATTATCCATGCTCCCTTCACCTGCCACCAGTGAGTAAGTAAAAGTATCTCCTTCGTCTCCATCTACCGACGACAGCAGGCCTACTTTAGTGTTTTCAGGAAGATTTTCTGCTATTTCGTCGACATCGAGCTCTATGGTTGTCGGAGCACTGTTGTCCCAGGAAAGTATAAAGGTCTTCCGAAAAGTATTACCAAACTCGTCAATAGCCTGAATCCTGACGGAATAAGTGGCCTGAGTTTGCCGATTCAGAGTTGCCGCAACCATTAAACTGCTGCCGGAAACGGTGAAAAGAGCATTGTCGATTGAGCCCTGTCCAGCTACCAGAGAAAAGCTTGGAGTAGCATCAGAATCGCTACTAACAGTTAAAATGTCACAAACGTCCGAACCAACCTGGCCTGATGATATAACACGTGTAGATAAATCTATTTCCATTGTGGTTACCCTAACCGGAGAAACTCTCCAGCCATTACCATCACCCAATCTCCCTCCGGCACTAACTCCCCATGCCCAAAGCGAACCATCAGACTTAGTCGCTACAGTATGAACTCCGCCACCGTCAACATTAGTCCAGTCCGTGTCATTTCCAATCCTAGTGGGCAAAAGCTTGTCAGTAGTAGTCCCATCACCAACCTGACCATATTCATTTCCACCCCAACCCCAAAGGCTACCATCAGTCTTAATAGCCATAGAAACCCTTTCAGCATCTATCACAGCCCAGTCACTTTGGCCTCCAATCCGAACCGGGGCTAATCTGTTATCGGTTGTCCCGTCACCTAGCTGGCCTTCGTCGTTTTGTCCCCATGACCAAAGCGAACCATCAGTTTTTTGTGCCAAGCTGAAATGATCTCCCGCTTCCACAAAAGACCAGTCTGTATCTGTTCCGATTTGAATCGGTATGAGTGAACTATTATTAGAGCCATCTCCAAGCTGCCCATAGTAGTTATAACCCCAGGCCCACAGAGTACCATCTGCTTTAACAGCAAGTGTGTGACGAAAGCCAGCCGAAAGCGTAAGCCAATCTGTATCGTCATTCAACTTTACCGGAACAGACGAACTTTCTGTTGTTCCCATGCCCAATTGGCCATCCGAATTATTGCCCCATACCCATAATTTGCCATCTGATTTTAAGGCATATGAACTATTATATCCGACAAAGACGTCCGTCCAGTCTGTATCCTCGCCAACTTGCACCGCCGTCAACCTATGTATGATTGTTCCATCCCCAACTTGCCCGTAAAAGTTCTCACCCCAGCTCCAAATCGTTCCATCATTCTTTAAAACCAAAACATGGCGATACGAACTTATCTTCTTTTGGTTGGTAACAGCATTAATTTGTATCGGAGCATTTTCAGATATCTCTGTTCCATTACCTAATCTTCCACGTAAATTACTCCCCCACCCATACAAAGTCCCATTGCTTTTTTGGGCCAAAGTATAGGATACATTACCAATTACGTTTACCCAGTCGTAATCATTTCCAATCTTGATAGGTGACAAAGGCCTTACCTCATTGCCAATACCCAATTGGCCACTTCCATTGTACCCCCAAGACCATAACATTCCGTCATCAGAAATAGCTATGGAATGATCATTGCCAACAGAAATCTCTGCCCAACCAGACGCAAAGGGAATCTCAACAGGCAGTAGACGGTCTTCCTGAGAACCTATACCTAAGTGACCCACGCCATTGAGTCCCCAAGACCACAAACTTCCGTCACTCTTTATCGCAAAAGCGTTATAATACCCTGCAACTGCATCAATCCAGTCTGTATCACTTCCAACTATCCTGGGCTCGTACCTGCTTTCAAAGGAACCGCTGCCAAGTTGCCCATAAGAATTTTCTCCCCAGCTCCAGAGCGTTCCATTATCTTTTACCGCCACGTTGAAGTTATATCCTGCACTAAAACTACTCCAATCGGTATTGGTATTAAAACGAACTGGGCTGGGCACGAAGGTATTCTGACCTATGCAAACATCGACCTCTATTAGGCCTGGAGTGGGGCTTGGCCCGTCCTCGGCCATTATCGCCCCACCGCTTGCTGAATTTATTACATAGGCAACTTCAGAATCTGCCGTGCCCGAAACAAACTCAAATGAAACGTTTGCTGTTCCAAGAGGAATATAAACAACTTTAGTAGCACCAAATCCCTCCTCTAAGGTGTAGTCGTTTCCAACTCCATCAATAATTACTCTAATCAAGGCTCCATTCCAACCGTCACCTCCTGAATCACTAAATGCAATTGAGTAGGTTCTTGAAGGGTTCGACACCTGTGTTACAATACAATCAGTGGCGGTCTGATAACCCAGACTTCCACTTTTGTTATTTCCCCATACCCAAAGAGTGCCATCATTCTTTTGAGCTATCGAGTGATCAAAACCGCCTCTTGCTTCCTTCCAATCATCGTCTTCTCCTATCTGCACAGGTTCAGCCTTATCAACTTGGCTGCCATCTCCCAATTGGCCTTGATTATTCCTGCCCCACGCCCAAAGAGTGCCATCCGATCTGATTGCGAGCACGTGTTCACGTCCGGCGCTGATATCAAGCCAATCTGTCGACGTACCGATTTGCGTTGGAGTAGGTCGATCCTCAGAAGTTCCATCACCCAGACGGCCAAATTGATTTCTCCCCCAGGCCCATAGCGTACCATCTGTCTTGATTCCCACAGAATACGACCACCCTGCACTAGCTTTTGTCCAATCGCTTTCCACACCAACCCTCACGGGTGAAGACTGATCACCAGTAACCCCGATACCCAACTCCCCATAAGAGTTCTCGCCCCAGGCCCACAGGGAGCCGTCTTCTTTGATCAATAAATTGTGGAAGTCTCCTGCTGCAATTTTTTGAGGATACACATTAGTACTTAGAGCCATTCCAAGGCAAACCATTAGAAAAAAATGAGCTACAACTTTGGCTTTGGACATCTCAATCGGAACTTTTAAGTAGTTTGCTGGTATGATTTACAAATTCAGTTTTTCATCATCATGCAGTTTTTCAAACTAGCCTATATAAATATCAAATGAAAAAATTAAATGTGTGCATCAAATAATAATATAATCAGAGATAAAAAATCCAAATCACTGGAATATACTAACGATTAACAAAAAAGGCCGCTTACAGCGGCCTTCATAGTGCAAAGTTTTAACGATCAATTATTTAGTCACCACCCCGCCCTTTTCGCTGTCCACTTTCACCGTGTACTTGCCAGAGCCGCTCACTATCCAGCGAACGGTTACCGCTTCCATGCCTGGTATGTTCTCCACAGCAATTTTGGCAGGAGCTACCTTCTGCTCGGAGGTCTTATTCATATCCACGTCGGTCACGATCATGCCAGCCACCACATTAGCCCCTTCAAGGGAAATGTAGTCTGGGCGAATGATTTTGTTCTTGGTATCGTGACTGGAGTGCGTAGGGATCAGTCTTTTGTTAGCGATAGTAGCTGTCACCTGCTTCAATCCGCCGCCAAGGTCTTTTTCTTCTACTTTTTCTATCACCAACTTGGGCGTGTGGTAAGCATGGAAGATCAGGAACGCCATGTTCCGGTGGGCGTCGTTTTCCAGCAGGAAGCCCGGGTTGTCTCTACCAAAATTCTTTCTAAAGCCCCCTATCTCGATCTTGCCAAGCTCGGGATGGTCAAATTCCTTCCAATCCAAAAAGGCATCAGTCATCAGCAAGTTCTTCTCAAACTTATACATGTCCTTCTGCACTTCGTCTCCTCTTCTCCCCCCTTTGTAGTCTTTGCCAAACATAAAGTAAGGATGGTACAGCTCATTGGTGAAAGTGAAAATACCACGGCACCCATGGAACCAGTCGAGCTCGCCGCCGAACGCCGTGTATAAGTCCTTCCAAACTACCATGTAAGTATAGCCAGGCATAATGCTTTCTCCCAGCTCACCAATGGCGTCGTACACTTTGTCGTCGGTAGCATTGTAAGTGCCTCTGTCCTCCTCAGCACCGGGCCCTCTCAGGATCATGCCTCCAGAGTTGTGGAAACTTTGGGCGCCTCCAATATTGGGGTGCTTCATCACAAACTCCATCACGTTCCTGTTTTCGGGCACAGAAAACGGATACTTGTGCGCCCCTCTCTGGATGTACTCCGGCTGCCAGTTCCAGCCCCAGTCACGGTTGGGGTCATAGTAGCCGCCTACCCTGTCTTCATTCACTTCACCGTCGCCATCGTTGTCTTTGCCTTCGTAGCCCAGCATTTCGTATTCACCGGGCTCTCCTGCTTCAACCTCAATCATTTGCCGTGGATCAGTGGGGTCGACAATATAGCGTCCATTAGGGTTTTTGCGGCGCATCATGGTCACTTCGCCATCACCATTCAGGTCGTCGTAGCCGTCTTCGTCAACCAGCCCGTCCCTGTCGTCGTCGATAGGCATCATGCCTGAGCGGGGAGTATTAGCAGTGTTCACGCCCTTCATATAGTCGTTCCTGGCATCGGGGTTGATAGTGGGCACTATATAGAAAACCTTGTCAGCCAGCAGGTCTTTGATGAAATCGTTGTAATACCAACTTTCAGCCAGGTACCAGGCTGTATACATGGCAAATTCGCCGCCTTGAATTTCGTTGGAATGGATGTTTCCATCTACATACATCCCTGGCTTGCGATCCACATTGCCTTTGGAAAAATCTGTGATGGTCAGGGCAATCATGTCACGCCCCTCATAGGTTTTGCCGATGGTTTCCACCTTCACAAGGTTAGGATGTGCCTCCGACAACTTTTTGGCGATAGCCCACAGCCCTTCTGAGGTGTAGTACCTGTTCCAGCTTACCTGCACCTTAGGGTTGGGCGGGCTACCCGCTGCTTTAAATATCTGATCTGGCGTTTGGGCCGAAACACTCAACCCCGCCAAAAGAATGATGAAAGTATATATAATTCTCTTCATGACTGTTCTTATTTAAGGGTGATGGTTTTTGTATCGATCCCGGTTTGCGCCGAGCCTGCTGAAAGCTTCACGCTGCCTGAGCCCTTCACAAGCCACGACATCGTCACTTTGTCTCCCCCATCAATAGAGGAAATTAGCTTCACTTTGTCACCGGAAACGATCTGCTGACTTCCCGTCAAAGTCATTTCCACCTTGGTCATTCGTACCCAGCGGGTCTTCTGCGCTAATTCTGTCATGGTGGCCAGCGTGCCTGCGTTGAAAATGTCAGCCGTAATACGTGTCATCCCCTTACCAACTGACTCCACAGCGAGGTTTTCTATTTTCACCTGAGGCTTCATAGAGGCCAGCTTCAGAATAAACTTATTCTGTTTGTCGGAGATGTCCGCCACCAAACTGAAAGGTGGATTGTAGGGAGCAAAGGGCTTCCAGCTGCCTACCTCCACTTTTTTTCCTGGAAAGTCCGGATGGTTTACCGGCTTCCACTCCACAAACAAATCGTGGTTATTGGCTTCAGCCCACCGCAGGTAATCCACTTCTTTGTTCTTGTCTTTGTTGGGTTTGTATTTTGCCTTGGCCACGCTATCCTCAGGCATTTTGAACTCCGGCCAGCTCCAGGCTGGTGTACCAAACGAATAGCGGGCATAGTGAAAGTAACCCCACTCCATAAATCCACCCCCCTGTACTACCGGCTGTGCTCCTTCTTTTTTGCCAACGATGTCCGCATAGTTTTTCGATACCAATGCATTAGCGTCAGCATCTGCTTTCAGCATGCCTTTCAGCACTCTTTTCGACGCCTCGCCTGCATTATATTTTATTGGAGCATTCAGGTTATCGGACGAACCAAAAGTAACCAGCGCAAACACATTCCAGCGCTCAAAAAGGAAATCGAGCACTGCACGGTTTTCCTTGTCGGCCACAGGGAAGTCGCCAGCACCAGGCTGGAAATAGGGAAAGTCCCAGGTGAGGGAGTTATTGAAATTGATACCCCCCGTTCCGTCTTCATTGAAAGCACCGTCCTTGTCGTTGTCGACACCTTCTGTGAGATAGAGGTAGCCACCTGTTTCGCCGTCAGCTGCCTTCACCATGATGCGGTCATCGGCTTCGCTTTTCTTCCATGCTCCCGTAGGATCCTCTACACGGATCATCGTGACCAGTCCGTCTCCGTTGAGGTCTTCGTAACCGTCCTCGCCATTTTGGCCGTCACGGTCATCGTCGGTTGCACGGCCGTTGCCAGTTCTGGCGTACTTGAGTGAGGCAAAAAACTGATCCGTTGCTTCCGGGTTTACATTAGGCAGCACGTAGAAAGTAGTTGTGGCCAGGAGATTCTTCACCGAATCCGTCTGCGACGAAGCCAGCAGCTGCTCGGCAAACTTGAGTGCCAGCTCCGTGCTTACAACATATTGCCCGTCAACCCCACCAGCCACTACAATGGCCGGGTGATTGTCGATGTCGCCCGAGCCGAGTGTCAGCGCCCAAATGTCTTTGCCTCCGTCACTCTTCCCAATGGTCTGCAGCTTTGCAAGGGAGGAATACTGTCGTGAAAGTGATTGTAACTGCGTTGTTATCTGCTGACTCGACCGGTAGTCGGCTTGGGCCTGCGAAAACCCATAGGTCAGCGTTAGCAAAATTGTTGTTATTAGGAGCCTCGCTCCTGCTTTTTTAGACATAATCGATTGATTTGATCAGGAGTAAAGTAAAGCAGAGCGCCTCAGTCGGCACATAACATTTTTATAAGATGCACTCAGGGTATTTGGGAGGCCATTGGGTTATATATGGCTAATCCGTTGATGGTTCCATGTCGATATCCTTTGCCATTTCAAAAACAACTTTGGTTCCCTTACCCACTTCACTTTCAATGATAAGGCGGCCATTGTACTGACTGGCGAACTGCCTGACAATAAGCAGGCCGAGCCCCGATCCCTTTTCTCCTAAGGTTCCTGCGGTGGTGCGCCTGTCGTTCCAGTTAAAAAGGGCTTTGATAGCCTCCTGCGACATTCCCTGGCCAGTGTCCGCAACAACAATTCTACTCAGGTCTTCACTCTCCTCCAGGGCTACTGAAATAGCGCCTTCTGAGGTAAACTTATTCGCATTTGTAATGAGGTTTCTTATCACAAACCTAATGATGTCCCTATCAGCGGTTATTACGGAACCTTTTTTTACTTTATTCAGTAAGCTATTCCCCTTCGCAACAGCGCTCCCTTTGATCCGGTGGAGTTGTTCCTCGGCAATATCGTGCAAGTCAAACTTATCCGATTGTAAAGATGCATCGTTGAGCTGGCTGGTAGCCCAGCTAAGTAGGTTGCCGAGCAAATCGGAGGTGCTTTCGAGGCGCCCATTCAAGTCGGCTGCCAGGCTATCTATTTCTTCTTTAGAAAGTTTCGCACTCACAAAAAGACTGAAAAGCTGCTTCAAGTTCTCAACAGGCCCTTTTAAATCGTGGCCAATAATTGACAACAGCCTGGTAAGTGTCTTATTGTGGGAGGAAAGCTCTTCTTTTTGTTTATCAACCGTTTTAAGTGCTTCAGTCAGGTGACGGTTATTCTTCCTAAGCTCGAAATGAGTCACCACCTGCTTAGCCAATATTTGTAAAGCTCGTATTTGTTCCTCTGTAAGGGTAGCTGGCTCGGTTCCGATAACGCACAAGGTTCCCAAATTGTGGCCTTGCGCCGATGTCAATGGAACTCCGGCATAAAACCGAATGTCCGGCCTCCCTTCCACCAACGGATTGTCCCAAAACCGCTCGTCTTCCAGGGCGTTGGGTACCATGAATAAGTCGTTTCCGTGAATGGCATGGGCGCAAAAAGCAAACTCCTTGGAGGTTTCCTGAGCATCAAGCCCTTTTCTTGCTTTAAACCATTGACGCTTGTCATCTATCAAAGAAATCAAAGAAATAGGCGTGTTACACACATCTGACGCTAGCTGAACAATTTCATTCAACTCTTCCTCAGCCGGCGTGTCAAGAATATCATAGGAAAGTAAGTCAGCAAGCCTTTCTAACTCATTTTCTGGAACTGATGGTACTACCATATAATACGTTTTTTGTTCGTTTCGCTTCTTCAGGCTGATGATGGAGGTATCTCGAAGCTACATACGAAATGGGATGGCAACTTGGTTCTACCGGGCTAACACAAATAGCTTACAGGAAACAAATTACTCTATTGGTCAATACCAGTAAACAAAAAAAGGAGCAAATTAGCTCCTTTTTTTTCGGTGAAATTAAAGTTCACTCTTGTTTGAGTGCATATACCGGGTTGCCAGTAGCAGTTTTGAACGACTGGTAAATTACTGTTAGCCAGGCTAGCAGCGTTACGGCCAAAACAGGTATAAGAAACACTACAATGCCTAATTCCATTCTGTAAGCAAACTCTTGCAGCCATTGGTCCATCACATAGAACGCAAGGGGAACAGCTATGATTGAGCCGAAGAGAATCAGCTTCGTGAAGTCGGACAACACCAAAGTGGTAATGGAAAATACGCTGGCCCCCAGTACTTTTCTAATAGCAATCTCCTTAAACCTTTTCTCAAGCGTGTAAGCCGCCATGGCAAACAGTCCCAGGCAGGCAATAAGAATAGCCAACGCTGAAAAAACGGTAAATATCTTTCCGAACTTTGCCTCCGACTCATAGAGCTTCGCAAATGCCTGATCAACAAAGTCATAGTCGAATGGTTCCTCCGGAGCTATTGTACCCCAAAGCTCACCGATGGAGTTTACAGTTTCCTGGTAGCTACCCTTAACCCTCGCCAGGTAATAGGCAGATCCCCACTTGGTCTTGTGAATTTCAGCGTCATACCTGATAGCCAGGCTTCCTATTTTTCTTTTGAGAGAGGAAAAGTTAAAGTCCTTCACCACGCCGATTACTGTGAACACCCCTTCCGTTCTCTCGAGCCGCTGACCGATCGGGTCGTCCCAGCCCAGCTCTCTTACCGCAGCCTCATTCAGCACAATGGAGGCAGTGTCGCTCGCCAGCTCTCTTGAGAAGAACCTACCCTGAGCCAGCTCCACTCCCATGGTTTCTAAATAATAACTATCGGCAAACATCGTATAAAGACTATAGTTGTCCTTCACGTCGCCCACAGTACTATAACCCCAGTCGCCCACAAACTGTGAGGGGTAGGTAGTGCTGGCCGCCACGCCCCCGATATTTGGGTTTTCAAGTAGCTTTGACCTGAAAAACGGGCCGCTGTCTTTTAATGCCGACCCGGCTTTGATCACCATAGTGTTGCTGACATTAAAGCCCAGCTTCTGATTGGTCATGTGGTTGATCTGCTGGTAAACAATCACAGTGGCAATCACAAGAAAAATGGATATCGCAAACTGGAAACTCACTAAAGCCTTTCTCAAAAATGACCCGGATTTACCGGACTTGAGCTCCCCTTTCAAAGCAGCCACAGGCTTAAATGAAGAAAGATACAACGCAGGATAGCTGCCCGCAATGATGCCCACAGCTGTAAGTAGCAGTGTCAACCAAAGCATATTATCCACGGTGATGAGATCTGTTGACTGGAACTGCTTGCCGGAAAGGTCGTTGAAATATGGCAGCGCTACCAGCGATAGTAAAATAGCCAAACCGAGAGAAAAAATGCTGATGAGAAATGACTCTACCATAAACTGTCTGATCAGCTCACCTCTCACCGACCCAAGTACCTTTCTTATCCCCACTTCCTTCGATCTACTGCCAGACCGGGCGGTACTCAGATTGATAAAATTGATGCAGGCGATAAGTAAAATAAAGAAGGCTACAGCTGAAAATATATAGACATTATCCATGTCGCCAGCGCTCTCAGCCAGTGTTAACCTTGGATAATTGAGATGAATTTCCTGAATGGGCACTAATGTAAATCTGTATGAATCATCCGATGCGAGATAGTCATCAAAGTTGTCATAGTGGTAGGTTTCCATCAGGTCTTTGGCCATATGCTTGCGCATAAAATCAAGTATCTTAGCCTCAAAGGCCTCTTCCGAAGCACCTTCTGCCAGCTTCACATATGTAAAAAAGTTGTTGCCCGTCCACCAACCGGTGGTGGCCCAATACTCGTGGGGCATGGCCACCAGGTATTTGAACGGCATGTGGCTATTGGCCGGCGGATCCTCTACCACTGCCGTAATTTTCACTGCGTCGCCTGACGACTTGATGATTTTGCCAACAGCAGTTTCATGAGGAAAATACTTATCAGCTACACTTTTCGTCAAAACAACTGTGTTCGGTTCGGAGAGCGCTCCTTGCGGCGTTCCCTCTATAAACTTTACGTCAAACACCTCAAACACTGTAGAGTCCGCCAGGCTCCCTCCCGGCTCCGAGAAGACATTATCCCCAATGGCAAAAGAAAAATCATAAAGCCCATTCAGTCTTGTGTACGACTCCACCTCTGGGTAGTCGCTCTTCAGAAATGAGCCAAGCCTGGTGGGTGTATAAGGCCCACGGTCGTTGATGGCAATCCTGTAAATCCGGTCGCCATCCTTCCAAAACCTATCGTAGCTCAGGTCGTGCTTGATATAGATGATGATGAGCAAACAACACGCTATGCCGACAGAAAGACCCGCTATATTGATGGCGGAGTAGAACTTTTGCCGCCAAAGGCTCCGTAGCGAAATTTTAAAGTAGTTTTTCCACATAGCGAACTGATTTAGTCTGTTTGAGTTTTCTATTCCTTTGATGTATTTCCACCTGAAAAACCTGACCACGTCCCAGGCGAACCCTCTTCTTGCAACCTTTTCGCCTGCACTTTGGCAACGCAGGTCAAAAAGCTCGTAGAGGTCACCTTCGATAGCCTCCAGGTACCTTGGCTTGCAATACCAATGCAATAACTTTAAGGCCCAGCCAGGTGGCTCCGGTAAGTGCTGTTCGGTCATACAAAATTTAACTTCAGCGTTACCTTCGGAATTTGATCATAGAGGGTGTTGCGCATTTCCTTCACGTCCGATAGCGCTTTTGCCCCACTTGCTGTAACAGAAAAAAGCCTTTTTCTTCTGCCGCCTCTCTCATTCGTAGCACCACCCAGGTATGATTTCAGGTATCCCTTTTGCTCCAGCCTGTCGAGTGCCGAATGCACTGCGCTGATATTGATCTGCCGTCCGGTTTGAGCTTCTATTTCCTGTAATACGCTGATTCCATAGGCATTATCATGCAGTACCGCCGCTATCAACAATACCAGCTCTTCAAATTCGCCAAGGTTGATTCTTTGCATACTAATTGAGGTTCAGGTGTGTTAGCAAATTATTTGATTTACTAACGTGAAAGTAATACCTATGTTTCACAATTGTAAATTAAATAGACGGGTTTAAAACAGAAGGGTTGCGCTGAGCCATTACTTTAGCCAAGGTGTAAGATGACTAAGGATCAGTCTTACACCTGGAAATCAGAAACAAAGCCGTCAAATCAATTTAAGTAGTCGGAGGCAAGGTTTATTATTAGCGGCTAAAATTTGAAGTCTACGGTCAAAAAGGTTACTTTCAAAGTTAAAATTGTATTCAATTGCGAATTGTTTACCGAAAAGTGCCAGCAATGATGTTTTTTTTGAGTTTTGGTAGATTACCTAATTTATACACCGAGTGTCTTATATCTGTAGAGCTTTTTTTATTGTTCTTTTGCTTGCGCTTTCAACAGAAGTTTTTTCCCAGACCGAAGGGTATGGCTATGGCAAGCGAATTACTATCGATGCATCTGAAGTAATGGGTGCAAGTCCACTAACTGATTTCCCTGTCATGATCAGGTTCATGGGTGCCACCGCCGATTTGGATTTAAGATCGGTAGGCAACGGGGGTCACGTTGAAAACACTACCGGGTACGACATCATTTTTGGTGCTGACCAGGCAGGTGTAACCCTGCTGGATCATCAAATTGAGTCGTACGATCCTACGACAGGCGAATACGTGGCCTGGGTTAGAATTCCGACACTGAGCAATTCTGTTGATACGGATATTTACATGTTCTATGGGAATTGTTCAGTGTCAGCAGACCCCTCCGTTACCAGTGTGTGGAATTCAGATTTTGACGCCGTGTATTTCCTCAACGACGACTTCAGCGATGCTACTGGCGGAACTGCGGGAACAAATACAGGAAGCACCGACACATCGCCAGCTTTAATTGCTGACGGGCAAAATTTTGGGAAAAATGACTATGTGCAAATCCCTTCAGCTTCTATTTCTACTGCAAGCGGTACAGTTTCAATTTGGGCTCGTACCCCTGATTTTACCGGAAATGAAAAATATCTGTTTGGTCACACATCAAACCCCAGTGGTTTTGCCGACCGTATTCAGTTATATTCTGATGACAACGTTGGAGGGCTGGATTTAGGGTTTGGCAATAATCACAACCTGGAGCAGGGCATTGCCACTTTAGCAGTTGATGTCTGGAACTATATTGCCCTTACCTGGAATGGTACAACGTGTTCTGTGTATGTTAATGGCCAATTGGAGCACACCGAAGCCTATGGTGGTTTAGGTACACTGGAAAGCTACCTCGACATTGGTAACGATGGTAGAGCAACAGGCTCCCGCAATGAGGGTTGGAATGGCGACCTTGATCACGCCAGACTGTCGAATGAGGTTTTCAGCGCCAGCTGGATCGAAACTGAGTACAACAATCAACGTGAAGATGCAACATTTTACACCACCAGTGGGGAGTTCAATGCTTCACGCACATTCTACTCTTTTGCTTCTGGAGCATGGGAATCCAATTCCAGCTGGTCTTTTACTCCTGACGGTTCCAGCGGTGCGGTGGGGGCTGGCGTCTTTCCGAAAAGAACTGACAATGTCGTTATACAAAATGGTCACACTATTACAATTGATAATGTAGACGATAATGGCGGGTGTTCCCAATCGCCGGCGGATCTGGCGAGAGCCAATGTGGGCGCTTTTACCGGCTCTACAGATCAAATGTTTTATCATACAGGAGATATTGTCGTTGCCAACGGAGGAACGCTCACCTCAAGTGAAGAGGTAATGATAGAAGGCTATACGCTGGTGGAAAATGGAGGCACTTTCACGGTGACAGAAGATATTGTTAACCTGGGTTACTTTGAACTAGCTGCAACGGCTAATTTCACCAACACTGACGACTTGATCCTGTCGGGAAACAGCGTTGCTATCATCGACAATACATCTTTTGGTGCAGATGATATTTACATCGATTGGACAGATGCTACACTTTGTGGCAGCGGCATCGTAAACCTTGGCAACGGGGGTGCAGACCCTACCGTTCAATTCTTTAACGGTGGCACCCTCGACCAGGTATGTGCTGATTTTAGTCTCACATGCTCCAGTAATTGTGGCGCTTTTCCAATCACGCCCACCGGGAATTTTATCACAGGAAATGCCGGGCCAGGCGGAGTTGGCGACCAAAACAACAACCAGTTGTGGCTTAGGGCAAATGATTTGAGCCTGTCTGACGGCGTTGCTGTTACAACCTGGCCAGATGCATCAGGAAATGGTTTGTCGGCAGTATCAAGTGGAGTAACAGCTGAGGAGCCAACATTCAATGCTAACGCTGTAAATACTTCGCTCCCATCGGTAAGTTTCGACGGGGGAGACTTTTTAACCCTTGGCACCCCAGCGGGCCTCAACTTAATTCCCGGTACGGACAGTTGGTCCTTTTTTGCAGTTTACAATGTCCCCTCGGGCAATAATGGCACTATTTTTTCTAAGGCAACAGCTACTTCCGGCACCAGACAGTATCAATATACATTTGATGGTAATACCTTCACCTCATTCATCGGTGGCAACTATGGGCTCGGCACCATCAACACTGCCGATTCCTGGGCTATCGGAGCTCACATCAACAATACGACAGCAAAAAACTCCTGGTCTGATGAAGCTGTAAACGTATCAGGGGGCGGAGTAGGCACAGGAACCGTGGCCACCACTGACGTGCTGGTCGGCGCCAGACGTGGAACCGCCACAACAACTGGATTTCTCCTAACCGGAGACATTGCGGAAATAGCGATGTACGATGGCGAGGTAAATACTGCACAAAGAATAATTATCGACAATTACTTGTCTGCAAAATATGATATCGATATTTCCGCCTCCGGAAACGACGTATACACAATGGATGACCCGGCAAATGGAGACTACGACTTTGAAGTAGCCGGCATTGGAAGGGCTGCTGACGGTTCGGCACACGTGGATGCCCGTGGGTCGGGTATACTTCGTGTATGGAACCCCAGTGACCTGGACGATGGCGAATTCATGTTTTGGGGACACGACAATGCTGCAATTAGCTCTACAAGCAAAGCAATTGGCACCGATGTTGACGGAACAGTTATCGAAGAAAAGCTGTCAAGAAACTGGACGGTCACTAAAACAGGTGACGTAGGCACCGTTTCCATCTCTTTTGACTTCAGTGGAGTGGGCGGAAGTCCGCTTGGCTCCAATTTGAGACTGCTTGTTGACCGGGATGGGGATTTTTCTACAAATGACGTAACACCACTAGCAGGAACCGTATCAAATAAAATCGCCGTATTTTCCGGAGTGTCATTTCAGGATGGGGACAGGTTCAGTTTGGGTAATACCGATGTATCAGTGCCGCTGCCAGTTGAATTATTGAGCTTTTCGGCAATGGCAACAAGCAGCATGGTGACTATCGAGTGGGCAACAGGGTCAGAGCTGAACAATGACTTCTTTGCTGTTGAAAGCTCAGTTGATGCACAAAATTGGCAAGAGATTCTTCAGGTAAAGGGGGCTGGCACTACTTCTGAAAAGCGAACCTATCGTGCTGTTGATCATCAGCCCTACCCGGGAAAGTCGTTCTACAGACTAAAACAAACGGATTTTGACGGCACAATTTCATATTCCGACATTGAAAAGGTTGACTTTACGCTATCCAGCGATCTGACAGTCTACCCCAACCCGTCAGGGAATAGGTTCAAGTTAAAAGGTTCGCACAATCTCAACCCTTCGCATGTAAAAGTTTACAATACCGCTGGCCAACATATAAAACCAAAGGTGACTGTTGCTTCTGGCGAACTCGTGATTGACTTGATTTCTTACCCTTCAGGCGTATATATCCTACATTTCCCCGCAAACGGCTCTCTACAGTCTTTTAGGCTGGTTAAGTTATAAACGAACACCCGCAGAAGGAGAAATAGTGATCTCATAGACCATTTTACCATGTAGCGCTGCGCCTCTGGCGAATACGTAATGCTCACTCCTCTGGTTCTTTTCTGACAGAAGAAAAAACAACCTCTGTACTAGTGACATATTCAAAAATGATGACTGTTGGTACATATATCATCAGCATTAGTGCGCTAAAAAAGTGAGGGCGTCAACCTTTGCTAGCAATAGCTGGCAATTTTCATAAGATTTCGGAGAATAGTTATATAACTAACTTTTCAAACGATTGCTTTGATAAAATTTCAGAAAAAGAGTTGTGAAAATGAAAAAATCTCAGTTACATTGGAGCAAATAAAAAGCACCTTGGGCCAAAAGCCGAAGGTGCTCAGAACACATACCTACTTAAACTACACTCTTTATTAATGAGAGGATTCTACTATCAGGGGCAAAGTTAGCCCCTTTTTTTATGCGCAGAATCAAGAGCTCATTAGCATATTGTTAATTTCTTGATTTCTCCTGTTTCAATACAGACGTAAATTTATTGAAAAAAGTTTAACAGAACGTCTGATTTGTTGAAAAAAATTACCGCAAACCTTTGCGATACTTAAAAACCCATATCAAATAGCCCAATGCTGGTAATATTAACACAACACCAACAGCCAACATCGTGCCTAAAATTGATATCACCAGCTCCGGGGCTGCTGCTGCTTCAAGCGTTATCACCGTCCCATCAATAAACACAATCAGATTAGGGTACTGAAGTGCCAGCCAGCCCAGCACAATGAAACTTCCCTGCAGCCCTGCCAGCAGTCTCGAAAGCTGATCCCATTTCTTCCTCAGCGTAACAGCCAGTACCAAAAGCCCTGCCGTGGCAAGAATGACACTGACAAGGCCGAAAGGGTGGGAAAAGAACAACCTGGGAAAATCAATTTTTTCAACAAGGCCAGCCACAAACACCAGCCCGCCCGTTACTACTACCAATATGTTCGTTAGCAATGCGTTCTTGCGAAAAAGCTCTTTGGTGCCCCTATCCTCAATTTCAGGTATTAGAAACGTAGCTGCCAAAAAAGCGAAGAGTGATGATGTGAAAATACCAACCGCCACTGTGAACCAGTTGAGCCATGGAGCCACAAACGCCTGATGGAAGTTTTCAACGCCAACGGGCATTCTACCCAGCACTATGGCACCTGCAATTACTCCCAGAAAAAAGGGTGTCACCAGGCTTGACCAGGCAAACATTCTGGAATACACCTTTTGAGACCTACCCTGAACCGCATCATAATGCCGGAACACAAAAGCCGTTCCTCTGACAATGATGCCAACAAGCATCAACAAAAGCGGAATATGCAGGTAAATGGAGATTACTTTGAAGGCTGCCGGAAAGCCATTGAATAAAATAACAATAATAATAATGAGCCATACGTGATTAGCCTCCCACACCGGCCCAATGGCCTGGTAAGTAGTGGCTTTCAGTTCATCAAACTTTTCTTTCGGTGAGAACAATTCCAGAATGCCTGCACCAAAGTCGGCTCCGCCCAGCAGAACATAAAGTAAAAGCGAAATAACCAGCACCAGCACAACCCACTCAAACATGAGCTACCTCCTTTTCCTGATTGAACACCGTGATTTGCCGCCCCATCAACCAAAAGACTAAAATGGCCAGTAGTAAATAAATACCTGTGGTTACATAAAATGAATAAGCTATGCCTGGCATAGGCGTTACGGCATCGGCTGTTTTCATGATCCCATAAATAATCCACGGCTGCCTTCCCACCTCCGTCACCACCCAGCCAGCCTCCACAGCCAAAAAGCCCAATGGCGTTGCGAATGCAAGAATCTTAAGAAACCAGGTGCGTTGAACCAGCAGTAGCTTCTTCCATTGGCCAAAAAGGAAAATCACGCCGATTAGCATAAGTAGGACACCTATTGCTATCATAGTCTGAAAAGCAAAGTGTACTATGGCTACAGGCGGCCATTCGTCTCTTGGAAAAGCATCAAGCCCTTTCACTTCAGCCATCGGATCAGTGAATGCCAAAATGCTCAATAAGTAAGGAATCTTGATAGCATAGTTCACTTCTCCTTTTTCTTCATCGGGAATCCCGCCAATAACGAATGAAGCACCTTTCTCTGTCTCAAAATGACTCTCCATTGCTGCCAGCTTCACCGGCTGCCTGTGTGCCACATCATCTGCCGAAAGGTGACCGCTGAACGGTTGTAAAAAAGCAGCCACTGCCCCGAATGCGAGAGCTATTTTGAGTGCCCGAAGATGGAGCAATTTGCTTCTGTCTTTTAAATATTGCCAGGCATGCACCCCAGCCACGCCAAAGCCAGTGGCGACAAAGGCGGCAAGCGTCATATGCAAAGCCTGAGTGAACCAGGCCTCGTTTAGCATAGCAGCAATAGGATCAACGTTCGATGCCTGTCCGTTTACCCAGTCGAAACCTGACGGGCTATTCATCCAGCCATTGGCTGCTACCACCAGAATGCCAGATGCCACTCCGGAAATGCCAACGAAAACTCCTGACGTAAAATGCACCCAGGGCTTCAAGACCTTTTCACCATATAAAAACAAGCCAAGTGCTACCGCCTCCAGAAAGAACGCTGCTCCTTCCAGCGAAAAAGGCATACCAATGATAGGCCCGGCGTGCTCCATAAAGCCCGGCCAAAGCAGCCCCAGCTCGAAACTGAGCACAGTGCCCGACACTGCGCCTACGGCAAAAAAAATAGCCACACCTCTGGCCCAGGCCTTCATTAAACGGTGGTAGTCCTCCTGGCCGGTCTTGAGCCATTTGTAATTGGCAAATGCCATGAGAAATGGCATGACCATACCGATGCAGGAGAATATAATGTGGAAACCCAGTGACATGGCCATTTGTGAGCGGGCAGCCAGAAGATCGGTCATAAATATGAGAATTAGCTATTTCGAAGAACGTAATTGCAAAGCAAGGGATTCCCCTAATTTTCTATTTTTTGGAATTTTTATACCCTTCACAACTGCCCTGGCTAAATGAGCCTCCTTATTACCAGGCACTTTCGGCATCTTCCGCACTCTCCCTTCATCATCCCAGCAAGTCACATTTCATATCTTATGTTTCATTCTGGCGTGGGGCGGATAGTTTTCTCTTTCCTCAACAAGAAGCAGCGTTAAAGAGCAACCAGCTTCCCTTGTATATCTGAAAAATGTAATTAATAGTTTAATTTACAGTTTAAATCGTCCATCTATGAAAAGGCTGCTACTTATCTCCCTGATATTTTTTACGTGTGTTGCTCCCGCATTTGCTCAAAATAGTCCTTTGCTAACCTTTGAAGAGCTTTTGGAAACCTTTAAGAGAGGATATGACGTGAAAGGCACTTTCTACTATGCCAAATGCGATTTTTATGTGGATGAAAAGAAAGTCGAAAGTGCACCCGACATAGTGGGAGGAATGAACATTGATTTTTTTGAGTACTTCGGCAGGAATGCTGCGAAGAACAGCAAGGCGTTCATCACTTTTTCTGAGAGTAAAATGATTGAGAACCCAGCTGGTAGCGGCTATGTATACAACTACGTGAAGGTCAGAGTTTATGAAGATGGGAATGTTTCCATTAATGTCAAGCATTTGGATCCACGAACGCTCGAAAACAAAAAACAGGAACGGTTTGAGACAAAGCTATACGACGGGAATTTAAAAACAGCCGGTGCCTATTTTTTTGTCTCTCATTAAAATGGCACGTCAAGCAGTTGATCACGCAGCCAACCGGTCAGGCTTTTCCTCTCTCTTGCAGTTGGCAGTACTTCGTGCTCCAGCAAATCGCTTCTGAAGCAGATCAATCTTCCTGCCACAGGCAGCACGTCCACTATCTGCTCGTCAGCGCCAACAGGTTTGTACATCCGCAACTGTCCGCCGTCCCCCTCCCTCCAATCGAAGTTTAGATAGCAAATGACACTCAGTTTACGGTGGTCGTCCTGCTTGAACTGATCCAAATGCCGTTTGTAAAAAGTGCCAACCGGGTAAAGCGTGTAATGAAACTCAAAATCTTTCAGACTTAGAAAGCACGTTCTGTTGATGAACTGCATCAGCTCCCTCATCCTATCCAAATACACCTGGGTCGGATCCTTCGCTTTCTCAGGCTCTATCCACCTGATCAAGTCTCCCCGCTGCGATTTATCAACCTGATGATTTTCAGCCTGCCCTATGCCGGCTCTCTTTAAGTCGCCAGCTTCCTGATAGTCATCCAAAACACTCAAAATGTCCTTTACCTCCTCATCGCTGAGAAAGGACTCGATGATGCCGTATCCATTTTCAGAAAGATCATCGGCAAGTTGATTGAAGCGGGTCTCGATGGTTTGTGTAGTCATGTCCAAATCAGGTGTGCAAAAGTAACTCAATAAGCAATAATTCCGCAGTCCAACCCCTTACGGCTTGCATATTATTTGAAAGTTTCTGGTGCAGGTAATAAAAGGTTAAAATAAATGAGCAAAAACAAGTCATCCCGATCATTTGAAGCATCTGAAGCAGTTTCATGTGCTCCATTGGGTCACAAATGATGTAATGTTTTCAGTGTAAAGTGGTCGTTTTAGTAAAATCCTGAATAGTGGTTTTCAATGCCACATGCATTTTTATGCTTCGAAACGAGCGGATTTTAAAAATGGAAATCTGCCTGGTAATTTTGATCATGGTTAACGAAAAAATCTATCTTGTTATCAACGAATCGCAGCCCAAAAATGGCATGCTTGTGATGACATTCTTTAAGAGCTTTCTACACCATTGCATTTTAACGACGACAAAAAACAACATATAATACAACCACTATGAAAAAGCTACTGATAATCGTTTCTCTTGTTGCCTTCAATGGCATTCTTATGGCTCAGGATCTGATAATTGATCACGCAAAGGTTGATGCTCTTTTCGAAAAAAGAACTGCCCTTTTGGAAAACGGCGAAAGCACAAGAGTGATTGACCATGAACTAGCCAAGCTTGGCGTACGCTTCCCAGCCAAATTGAATGTGAGCTATTCTGGCGACAAAATCAATATCGCCTTCCCCTTGCTTGAAAACTCCAATGCTGCCTACATGGAGCAAAAGATTGTGAGGATAAAAGCAAGAATGCCAGAACTGGAAGTGCTCGGTATAGACGCTTCTTACTGCTTTGCTACATTCAAGAAAGATGCTTCAGAAAAGCAACTCACCGAGCTTTTGTCGGAATTTCTTTACGACGGATACTATGTAAGTGCTCACTCAAGGGTTCAGGTTGGCGCTTTGATGGACTAATTGACAATTATAATATAACTACCAGCTATGAAAACCGGGGCTTACGCTCCGGTTTTTCTTGTTTTTAACTCACTCCTTCGCCTTCCTTTGTCTGGCAAAATTCTCATGAGTCAGAATATTAATCGCAGTGTTTTTAATACATTTCCGCATGTGCTACTTTTGCAGTTCAAGCAATTAACCTGTAATAAGATATAAGATGGGAAAAGTACTCATTATTGGTGCCGGCGGAGTCGGTCGTGTGGTGGCTTACAAATGCGCCAAAAATTCAAGTGTGTTTACTGAAATCATGCTCGCCAGCAGAACCAAATCCAAGTGCGATGACATTGCCGCTGACATAAAAAAAGACTTGGGTGTAAGCATACAAACCGCTAAAGTAGATGCGGATGTAGTGCCTGAGCTGGTCAAGTTAATTAACAGTTTCCGCCCTGACATTGTCATTAATGTGGCACTTCCTTATCAGGATCTTACTATCATGGATGCTTGTTTGGAGACCAAAGTAAACTACCTCGACACAGCGAACTACGAGCCCAAAGAAGAAGCCAAGTTTGAGTACAGCTGGCAGTGGGCATATCAGGAAAAATTCAAAGCTGCCGGCCTGACAGCCGTGTTAGGTTGCGGTTTCGACCCAGGCGCTACAGGTGTTTTCACTTCCTACGCCGCCAAGCATTATTTTGATGAAATTCACTACCTCGATATTGTTGATTGTAACGCCGGAGACCACGGAAAGGCTTTTGCTACCAACTTCAATCCTGAAATAAACATTCGTGAAGTAACGCAGGAAGGAAAATTCTTTGAGGATGGCAAGTGGAAAATAACAAAACCACATGAAATAGGTAAGGATATTAACTATCCGAACATCGGGCCCATGAAATCTTACCTGATTTACCATGAAGAACTCGAGTCGCTGGTGAAAAACTTCCCCACGATGAAAAGAGCCCGCTTCTGGATGACCTTCAGCGACAACTACCTGACTCACCTCAGAGTGATTCTGAACATAGGCATGGGCAGCATTGAGCCAATCAACTACAATGGAATGGAAATCGTGCCGCTTCAGTTTTTAAAAGCTGTATTGCCTGACCCGGGAGATCTTGGAGAAAACTACAAGGGCGAAACCTCGATTGGTTGCAGGGTGCGTGGGATAAAAAATGGTGCTGAAAAGACCTATTACGTTTACAATAACTGTAAGCACCCTGATGCATACCGTGAAACCAAAGCTCAGGGCGTTTCCTATACCACTGGTGTGCCTGCTATGATTGGCGCTAAACTTGTGCTTGAAGGCAAGTGGGGCGGCGCTGGCGTGTTCAACGTTGAGCAGTTCAACCCTGATCCCTTCATGGAAGAAATGAACAAGCAGGGCTTACCATGGCATGAGCTGCATGATGTGGATCTTGAAATGGACTAAGCTTTAGCTTTATTATAAGATAAAAGGGGCAAGGCACAAGGCTTGCCCTTTACTGTTTTACACGACCAAGTGACCATGATTGACTACTCAAAAATACCTTCGCCCTGCTATCTGCTGGAAGAGTCACTGCTCCGCAGAAACCTTGAGCTAATGAACGATGTGCAGGAGCGGGCCGGTATCAGCATCATTCTGGCGTTCAAAGGCTTTGCCATGTGGAGTGCCTTTCCCCTGGTGAGGCAATACCTGAAAGGGGCCACAGCAAGTTCGCTTTCTGAAGCCAAACTTTGCTTTGAGGAGATGAAAACAAAGTCGCACACGTATGCTGTAGCCTACCGTGATCAGGAGTTTGATGAGATCATGGCATTAAGTAGTCACATCACTTTTAATTCGCTTAGCCAGTATGAGCGATTCAAAGACAATGTTGTGGCCTACCCTGAAAAAATCTCATGTGGAATTCGGGTCAACCCCGAGTACTCAGAGGTAACAACCGACTTGTACAATCCTTCGTCGCCTACTTCCCGCCTGGGCATGACCGCTGCGCACTTTGGCGAAAGACTGCCAGAGGGCATTGAGGGGCTGCATTTCCATGTTTTATGCGAGTCGACCTCCTTCACCCTTGAAAATACGCTAAAAGCATTCGAAGAGAAGTTTGGTCACCTGATTCCACAGGTAAAATGGGTGAACATGGGGGGCGGGCACCTGATGACCAAAAAAGGATATGATACTGCCCACCTCGTTTCTATTCTGAAAGCCTTCCGGGAAAAATGGGGAGTAGAAGTCATCCTGGAGCCCGGCAGTGCCGTAGCCTGGGAAACTGGCGACCTGGTGTCTACTGTTCTCGATGTAGTAGAAAACTCAGGTGTAAAAACTGCCATTCTGGACGCTTCTTTTACCTGCCACATGCCCGATTGCCTGGAAATGCCCTACAAGCCAAGAATCAGAGGAGCCAAAATGGATCCTGAAAAAGGCAAACCCACCTACCGCATGGGGGGCATGAGCTGCCTGGCCGGAGACTACATGAGCGAATACTCATTCGATAAGGAGCTACAGCCTGGGGATCTGATTGTTTTTGAGGACATGATCCACTACACGATGGTGAAAACCACGACCTTCAACGGTGTACCCCATCCTTCTATTGGTATTTGGAAAGAAGATAACTCGTTCCAACTCATAAGGGAGTTTGGCTATGAGGACTACAGGAATCGCTTATCTTGATTCAATCCTCATTTCATCATCAATACCCACTTCAGCCAAAACAATCAGTAGGGCTCTCTTGATTCCCAGCACACCGTCCTTGTTGATGAAATATTCATCAAGGGAGTGAGCATTTCTACCCATTCCTCCGCCGCCAATCGTGATGGCAGGTATCCCTTTTGAAATCGGGATATTGGAATCAGTGCTGCCTCTTCTCAAAGTTGGTCTGCCGCCGACAAACTGCGTTGCAGCTATGCCTCTTTGGACAATGGCCATGCTTTCTGGGTGCTCACCAGAAGGGCGGTCACCGATCATCTCGATTTTGACGGTCAAATCGGGCCCATGCCTTTTTAGTTTATTCTGATCGGCCAGCGCCTTGCGAACCGCCTGCTGCAGAATGGTATCTACCTTAACAAGGCTTTCAGGGCTCTCGGAACGCATGTCCACCTCCATGATGGATTCAAATGGGATAGAATTGACCGACGTGCCACCCGAAATAACGCCTACGTTATAATTAGTCTTTGGCCCGCCACGGGTAAACTTGTCAGCCTCATCAGTAAAATAAGTAATGGCTCTACCCAGTGCATGGTGAGGGTTGCCCAAACCAAAGGCTCCCCACGAATGTCCTCCGGGGCCCTCAAAAGTAATACGATACCTGTGCGACCCAAGTGCCTGGTTGGTAACCGACTCATGGCCACTGCCGTCCACTGAGATAAAGGCGTCAATCTTAGGCCCGTTAGGCCCAAAAAGATACTTGGCTCCACGCAAATCGCCCTGCCCCTCTTCTCCTACATTGCCAATAAACAAAATATCATTTTCTGGCTGAATGCCTGCCTTACGGATGGCCTTCATAATGGTGATAAGGATGGCCAGCCCCCTGGTATCGTCCGAAATACCCGGAGCCTTTAGTGTATCGCCTGATTGCTGCACCCGGGTATCGGTGCCTTCCGGGAAAACCGTGTCGAGGTGGGCACAAAACGCCAGCACCTTACCTCTTTTTGTTCCTTTTACCAAGCCGATTGCATTCCACACTTCATCCTGCCAAACTGAATCGGCACCCGCTTCTTTAAGCAGCGACAAATATTTATCACTGCGGTTCTTTTCTTTGTATGGAGGTGCTTCAATCTCGGTAAGAGTGATAAGGGTTTTAATGGTTTGCTCATCATAGGCTTCGATGAACTGAAAAGCCTCTTTTACCTGCGGATGAGCCGACAGTGCATCGATTTCGGCTTTGAAGGTATCTTCTAGTTTCGGAGCTGTCATGGCAACTGGTGCTCTGCCAGCGGCTGTGCTATCTTGCTTATTTTCGCTGGTATCCGTTGTTTTGTCGCCGCAACCGGCCAGAAAGGCAAGTGAAAAAGCAGAAAATATAAGTCTGGAGGGAAATTTTATAGTCATATTCACGGTTGAGTGTATGGGCTAATGACGGAGAATTTGGAAATAGAGCCAATACAAATGTGATTGAAGGCGATTTTATTTGATCAATGATGGAGAACAACACCGATACTAATAACCATAACGAAAAGAAGTTTTTAGAGGGGCCCGGTACCCGATGGCGGGAATTTAAGTATATCGTAAAAGTGGCACTTGAGTTTATTCGTGGATTCAGGGCGTTGCACTTTACGGGGCCATGTATTACTGTGTTTGGCTCGGCAAGGTTTCAGGAAGATCACCCATCCTATAAAGCTGCACAAGAACTTGGGCACCACTTGGCACTTGCTGGGTTCACCGTAATGACAGGTGGTGGCCCGGGCATCATGGAGGCCGCACCAAGGGGAGCTAAAGAAGTTGGTGGTAAAACAATTGGCTGCAATATTGTGCTTCCACACGAGCAGCACGCCAATCCCTATCTCGACATTGTAGTCAACTTCAACTACTTCTTTGTGAGAAAAGTGCTTTTGCTAAAGTACTCCTATGGCTTTGTGGTGATGCCGGGCGGCGCTGGCACCATGGACGAGCTTTTTGAAACGTTGACGCTGATACAAACGGGGAAAATTAAGGGTTTCCCGCTGGTTTTGTTTGGCAAAGACTATTGGAGCCATCTGGTTAGCCAGCTGGACCACATGGTGGAGGAAAAGACCGTATCACCTGAAGACCTGGATCTGTTTCTGGTGACTGATTCAGTGGAGGAAGCCGTTGAATATATCGAAAAAGTGTCGATCAAGAAGTTTGGGCTAAAGCGGATCATGCTCAAGCCAAGCTGGGTTTTTGGAGAGAAGGTAAGTTCTTAACAAGATTACTCCACTACATATTTTTCAATGTAGTCGGAGTTGAGCACGCCCAGCACACCCATGTACTTCATCTGAAAGGTCACTATGTCACCCACCTGATAGTTCCTGTCAGAATTGCCCAAATCAAGCACCAGCATGTCCGAGCTTGCTCCTATCACCGTAACTCCCTTTTCTTCCGGTATGAGAAAATCAGGTGCAATCTCCAGCAGTCCAATATCCACAATGGCCCTGTAAGAGGTCTTTCCTATGTCTTCCTGCCTAATTTCAAAAACTTCGCCTGATGGGTTCTCTGCCAGCTCACCTTCGGGGGTTTTTGGCTTTTGCGTAAGCTCTATGATCTGTGCGTAAAGCTTGAAAACGTCCGTTTGCATGCCCTCCACTGTTCCGCCTGTGAATAAATCGGCTCCAAAATACAGCGTTTCACCAATTCTGAAATGGTTAACGCCTTTCGGCAGCAGCTTTCGTTGTAGCAAAGGAAAAGTGACTGAGGTGCCTCCTGAGACCCAAGGAATCTTCTTATTGAACTTGGTTTCCACCAGCTCTTTGTACAAGCTTAGCTGAACCAGCTTGTCCGGAGACGGCATCACTCCATTCAGGCAGTTGAGGTTCGTGCCCAATCCCACAATCTCAAGGTTAGGCAACTCAAATACCTGCTCATAAAATTCCAGCAGGTGGTCACCCACAACGCCCTCTCTCAGGTCGCCCATCTCAATCATGATAATCACCTTATGTACTTTGCCTTGCCGCATCGCCTCTTTGGACAACAACTGCATGGTGGTGTACTCAGTATTGAAGCTAACGTCAGCATATTTGACAATCTTCAATATATTTTTTTTAGCCGGAGGCTTTATATAAACAGTTTGGACATCGGGATTGATGGACTTCACCACCTTCAGGTTACCTATTCTGGAATCATGGATTTCCCGTGTGCCAAGCTTAATCAGCTCTTCGATGAATGTCCGGTTGCCGCAGAGCAACTTGGACACAACCCCCCACTCAATATTATTCTGTTCGAACCTCGAATTGAGGAAGTCGTAGTTGTGTTTGAGCTTGGTTCTGTTGAGCGTAATATAAGCCATCTTAAAATGATAAATCTACTGAGGGGAACTCAGCAGATGGGTTGGTGTTGGTCAAATTTACTTAAAAAAGAGGAGGTCAGTTTTTCACCAGCCTCATTTCCAGGTATTTATTGGTAAAGCCAAGCTTCTTGTACAAGTGTACAGCTGGATTTTCTGGCTCCACATGTAAGGCAATGTTACCGTCGGCGGAATCAATGGCTTTCTGCATGAGCTGCTTACCTATACCCTGCCCACGGTAATCTTTGTGCATGGCTATGTATACAAGGATGTTCTCAGGTATGTAACCTTCCATGCCAGTTCGGTTTACCACCACAGTCCCCACTATCTTATCTTTTTCTTGATCATGTGCCACCAACACAAACCCGCCTGGCTTCAGGTTATCGTCAAGGGCATAGTCAATGCACTTTAGAATATCTTCTTTTTCATCGCCAAATTCGTCCAGGTGCTTGTGCAGAAATGCCGCAATTAACATGCGCTGGTTCATGCCAACAGTAAGGCCAGGTGTGAGAAGTTCATAGCTTATCATGAGCGTAGGTTTTTTTAGTAGTAACTGAATTTAATATGACAAAAATGGCTGCTGACGCTGAAATACCGAACACATTCGGATCCAGCTGAAGTGGAAGGTCAATAGGTGCAATGCTCAAACCAACAGTGGTAGCGCCACCGACCAGCATCGACCAAAAGGCTGCCGTGCTGGATACCCTGGTACCGAACAGCGCCGCCACCAGCGGAATCAGTAATCCTGACACTAAAAACGCATAGGAGTACAACATAAGTTCAAGTACGTTTTCCATAGTGCTGGCAAGGATAAGCGCTGCTACACCTACTCCCAGCGTTATCAACTGCGACATCCGCAGCGTTGACTTTGAGGTAGCGTCTGAGGTCGATTTAACCCCAAGGATGTCCGTAACAATATTTCCCGAGGCAGCCATCAGGCAGCTGTCAGCGGTTGACAGAATCGCCGAAAAATAGGCCGACATCATCAAGCCAAGCAGACCCACCGGCAAAATATCTCTCAGAAGTAAAGGCAACCCAATTTCTTCATCCATGGTTCCAGCACCAGCATAGCCCACTGCATCAAACATGCCCTGCTCCGCCGCTACTCTGGCAAAAAGACCTAAAACCACGCCCATGATTGCCATAATTGGCCACTCGAAAAGGCCCGCAATAAACCAGGCCTTTTGGGCTTCCTTCGGCCCTTTGCAAGCGTAGATTCTCTGGTACAAAGTCATCCCAACAAACCAAATGGGAATGATGGTCACAGCCCAGTTCACCAGCATTTGCCAGGTAAGGTTATCCCAGCGCAGGAACTCGGGTGGAAGTGTTTGAACAATAGCGTCATATCCGCCAATGGCGTGATAACCCATCGGAATGCCGATGAAGATCAAACCGGCCATGAGAATGATCCATTGAACAGTATCAGTGTAGATCACTGCTTTCAAGCCGCCCATGACAGTGTATACCACTGCTATCACCCCCATAACGAACAGGGCAGTCATGAGATCAAGATCAACAAAAGTGGCCGAGGCGAGTTTAGCACCAGCCAGCATTTGAGAACTCGTAAAGCCGAGATAACCTATGGCAGAAATGATGCCAGCCAGCAAAGCCACCTTTTTGTTGTAGAAAAGTCCGAAGATCTGCGGAAAGGTATAAAGCCCCTCAAGCTTCGACATCTTGCTTACCTTGGGAATAAGCACCACGGCCGAAAGCCAGGCACCAATCAGGCCCGTGAACAACATCCACGACCCTGAAATTCCCATCGTGAAGCCAAGACCACCCAGCCCAATAGAAAAGCCACCACCAACGTCGGTGGCCACTACACTAAGGCCCACGTGCATGCTGCCCATGGACCGCCCGCCTACATAATAGTCGTCGTCACTTTTGTTTTGCCTGAGGAAGAAGAAACCTATCCCCAGCATGATCACCATGTAAATAAAGAAAATGAGTATGTCCAGCCAATGCATTAAGTAGAATCCCTCGCTTTGTTTTAGTTCATAGATACATTAACAGCCAAAACAGCTGGCGACGGCGCTTTCACAACATCTTCTGTGATGCTACCAAATAAAAAGCGTTCAAGGCCGGTCTTATCGTAGGTCTTCATCATGATGAGGTCAGCATCAACCTTCTCGCTGAATTCAACAATAGCTTCGACCTCTTTATCATGGTGTGTAGCATTGACAAAGAACTTCTCAAAGCCTAGTTCCAGGGCTATTTTTTGCATCTTTCCCCTTATTTCATCATCATCATTCAAGTCGGTGTGTACCACATTGACCAGATGAACGGTTGAGTTAAATGAGTCTACCCAGTGACTGATGAAATCGGCTTCAGTGGGAAGAAACCTGCTGACGTCGGTAGGCAGCACGATATTTTTGAACGATTCAGGCAGTACCGAACCCTCCAATGCCAGCACTGGCATATCTGTATGCCTGATAATTCGCTGAACAACTGAGCCCGTCAAGGGATTGCTTCCTTTGAAAGCCTCTTTATGTATCACCAGCAACGACGGATCGTTTTCATGCATAAATTCCTTGATCCCTGCCTCGGGCGACTCCTCAATCTGATGAAAATGAATATCTCTATGCAAGGCATTCATCTCTTCCAACACCCTCAGAAATTCATCCATTCCCTCAAATTTCTGCTCAGTTTTCACCACCTGGGGAATTGCAGCCCCATAGCCTCCCATCAAGCCAACGTTCGGCAAAAAAGCAGCACTTTCAATCGGTTTGAATTGTATGACCTCTATTCGCATCCCCAATGTTTTACCAATCTTGAGGGCGGCTTTCAATGCCATTTTTGATTCAGGCTGAAAATCAAACGGCACCATTATATAATTTTCTTTCCTTTTCATCGGGGATGTTTTTACGGTTAAGATAATGACTGATTACTTGCGTGAAGGGGCTTCTCGAGCCTCGCCAAATCACCGAAGTCGCCAATGTATGTTACACATTCGGCAGTGACCACTATTGGCGTCTTAAGCAACTCTGGATTTTTATTAATAAGCTTCAAAGCGCCTTCAGTATCAGAAATTTCGTGACCCTGAACAATTCGTGAGTCGATCAAACTATTTATATCCACATCCATGGCATTCGCTAAGCTTGCGAAATGAGTAGTTGTGAGCTTCTCCGTTTCAATATCAACCCGCTTAAGCTTAAAGCTGAGCGCTTCTGCTCTGGCGAGCAGTTTTCTGTCTCTTACCTTCGATCTGCTATAAATAAAGGTGGCTACTCTTGGATGGGTTACTAAACTGCTCATTTAACCTCCCATTTTTCGTTTAACCATGCACTAAGCATCCAGTGATGTTTTTCCAGTCCCTGAATATAGCTAGTGAGCATGTCTTCCGTTCCGGTATCATCACTTTCCTGAGCGGTGTGCACCACACTGTGCATGTCGGAAAGAAGGATTCTGATGTCGAGCAAAACCTCCACTACCATTTCCCTGGCAAGAAGCTCCTTTCTAATCTCTTTGATTTCGGCGTTTTCAATGTATTCACCCATCGTACTCATGGGCGTTTGGCCAAAAACCCGTATCCGCTCGGCGATGTCGTCAATGTGCCCTCTGGCCTCATCGTACAACTCTTCAAACTTCTCATGCAACCTGAAAAAATCGTTACCTTTTACATTCCAATGAAAGTTCCTGAGCTTCTGGTAATGCACTGAGTAATTGGCCAATAGCTGGTTTAGACCTTGGGTGATCTCTATGGTGTCTAGGGCAGAAAACCCTAGCTTCTTAAAGTCTTTCTTTTTCGAATTAGTATTCCTGGTTTTCTCTGCGGTAATCATGTCGTCTTCTTTTAAGTCAGAAAATTATTTTAGCCATCTTGCCGGTTGCTCCATAACGGATTCCCGGCACGGCGCTCCTGGCGGACTAGGTCGCTAAGGAAAAAATTGACTGGAAGAAGTGTGAATCGGATTGATATATCTGTTAATTTGATGTTTTGTAAAATTCATAACACTAATATTAACGAGGGTCAATAGAAAATGTTTAATTTTTTTACATAAATTTACTTAAAAGTACACAATTGTTGTGAAAAACAACCGGGCCCTATATCAAAATGTAAATATTTTTTACAAAAAATGAAGTTTTTCGCTGATAACCTGAAATTTTTACGAAAGAAAGCTGGTCTGAGCCAGGAGCAGCTCGGCGAAAGGATTGCCCTCAACAGGGGGAATATTGCCAGTTACGAGAAAGGAACAGCAGAGCCCCGACTTGAGAACGTCCTCAAAATTGTAAAATTATTTAACATTGAGTTGTCCGATCTCCTGGAAAAAGACCTGTCGAACTCAGCGGCGATACAGGAGGAACTAGAAAAAATGGGCCTGCCCAACGAAGCCGCACCCATTCCGGCCGACGAAGCAACCGCTCACCTGAAAGCAGAACTCATCGACAACAGGGCAAGGCTGGAGCGTTTCATGAGTCAATCGGATGACATGCAGAAAATACTTGAGGGATTCAGGCAGTTTCACAAGTTCAAAATGTCGAAATCAAGCGACATCTCCCGTGACGTTAAAAATATTGCCGACGACTACGAAAACTTGCTGGAGGTGATGGACGCCCTGCTGCTATCACATAAAGAGCTTATCAAATTCCTTGACGAATCAAAATAATGTACGGGCTGTTCCATTTTGAAACAGAGCAACACACCCTCCTTGGAATTAATTAATTGGTTATCAGCTACTTATAAAAATGGCATTTCCTTAGCCCTGGATTTTAGCAAAAAAAGTAGCTATGATCAGGAACTACCTTTTGATTGCTTACCGCAACCTTGTAAGAAATAAAACTTTCTCACTGCTCAACATTATTGGACTGGCTGTTGGCATCACAGCCGCCATCACCATTGGGGCATTTATTATTGGTGAGCTCAAAGTTGATGCGTTTCAGCAGGAGGCCAGCAATACCTATTTGCTGCATTGGAAGGAAGATTTAAAGGGTGAGGGTAGCAGAAACGTGGGCCTGACCACCAGACAAGACGCTGAACTACTCAAAGGCCAACTAGCTTCGGTTAGCGACGTCATCAATGTGCGCAACATACGGTCTTCAGTGCAAGTGGGCGACCAAAAGTATTCCAGCGATGTGCTTATGGCAGAGAAGCACTTCTTTCAGTTTTTTGATTTCGAGCTCCTCAAAGGCGACCCCGCCACAGCCCTCAACGATCCATCGTCCGTCATTCTAACAGAGACGCTTGCCAGCAAGTATTTCGGGAGCACGGATCCCATTGGCCAAACGCTCCGCCTGACAGGTGACTTTGAAGTGCCATTGAAAGTCACTGGTATCATCAAAAACTACCCCGACAGCCACATGAAAATCAGTGCGATAGTGCCATGGGAAATCAAAACCACCGAGGGTCAACTCATTTCACAGTGGTACAAGCTCTCGGTGTATACCTATATCAAAAGTGCCTTACCTGTCGACACAAGAGCGCTGGAAAAGGAAATTGAAGCTGTATATGCCAAGGCCGACTATGAGCTTGTGAAGGATCATCCAAGGCTAATCTCCGTAGCTGACATTTATCTCCAGGCAGGCAATTTCGATTTCATGGATGGCTTCCAGTTTGGCAGCCCATCGACTATAAAAACACTAGGCGTAATTGGCCTCCTGACCCTTCTGATGGCCTGCATTAATTTTATCAACGCCTCCACAGCACAATCGATGAAAAGAGCCAAAGAAGTGGGCGTCAGGAAAAGCATGGGTGCTTCGTCGGCCCAGCTAAGGTGGCAGTTCCTGTTTGAGGCAGTCATTATCGTCGCACTGGCATGGGGAATGGGCGCCACCCTTTCCGACATTGGCAAGCCTCTTTTTGCGGAGCTAACGGGTAGAAGCATCTACATCAGCATTTGGCAGGAACAAAGTGGGATTATATTGCTAGTCTCGGTGTTTGTTTTTACAGCCCTGTTCTCGGGCCTTTACCCGTCGCTGGTAATGTCGTCGTGGAGCCCGGTGGAGTCGCTAAAAGGCAAGCTATTAAAGGGCAAAGGAAGCCGAACCTTCAGGGAGCTACTTATTTCTTTCCAGTTTATCGTAACTGTGTGTCTCATTGCCGGCTCACTCCTCATTTACCGGCAAAATCAGTTCATGCTAAACAAGGATCTGGGCTTTGACAAAGAGCAGGTGGTGGTAATGCGGCTGAGTCAAAACTCAGCGATTTTCAAACAACAGCAAGCATTTCTGCAGGAGCTGGCCACCGTGCCCAATGTAGTAGCGGCGTCCGCCGGCATGGATGCACTTGGCAATGGCTACACCAACAACTCCTACTACGCCGTGCCTGAAGGTGGTACTGTCAATGAGAGTGGTGTAATGTCCACCTACTTTACGGTCGACGACAAATTCAGCGACGTGTACAATATAGATGTCACGTCAGGAAGGTTTCTTGACACCAAATTTGCCTCCGACAGCACTGGCGTGGTGATCAACGAAACCCTCGCAGAAGGCCTCGGCTACGACGACCCTGTGGGCCATACTGTTAAAATATGGGGAGACGACAGCCAGCCACTTCATATTGTTGGTGTGATAAAAGACTTTCATTTTCAATCGCTTCATAAACAAGTGCAACCGGCTCTGTGCATTCTTAACCGCATGAACGGCTGGAATATTGCCGCACGGCTCAGCGGAAACGACTACCCGGCTACACTTGACGCCATCAGGGAAAAGTGGGAAAGCATGGAATCAGAGGCAGCATTTAATTACACCTTCCTCGATGAAGATTTCGCCCGCTTTTACAACGACGAACAACGACTGCTCAGCGCCATCAATTTCTTTTCGATATTGAGCATTTTGGTGGCCTGCATTGGCCTTTATGGACTCACCAGCTTTATGGTTCAACAACGCACTAAGGAAATTGGCATCCGTAAGGTGCTTGGTGCTTCCATTTCCGGCATCCTTGTTTTGCTCAACAGAAGGCTGCTGGTGATACTTGGGTTGTCGGTTCTTGTTGCCACACCTGTCACTTTTGCTGCCATAGATGCCTGGCTATCGGCATTCGCTTACAAGGCGGGGATCAGTTGGTGGTCGTTTGGGGCAGCGGGGCTTCTGGTCGCAAGTGTCATTGTGCTGACCGTTTCTGTAATAAGCTTGAACGCAGCGAGACGAAATCCCGTTAGAGTGCTTAGGTACGAATGAGTCCTTACACCGTTGTATACCATCCGCTAATTTGAGCGCATGATGTACCAAATAAACTACTGTAATAGTCGCCCAAAAGTTGTAAATATTTTGATTCAGGAAAATTTATGATGCAATCTTTGGATTTATAAAATGCCAACTTTAGCATTGTATAAAATTTATAGAGTAAGTGATTTCAATTGCTACCCAATTTTTGATAAATGAGAAAGAGTTCGCCTCAAGTAGGTGCGCTTGTTGGTTCTGGTGTTGTCCGGAAACGGAAAGGCATTTAATTGGTGTGGTAGCAAATCGAGAAAACGAACAATAGCACCATCCAAAATATAAATAAAAGCCTTTCCAACTATAAAAGTGGAAAGGCTTTTTTGTTTTTATCCCAAGAAAATTCAGCCATGCAAAGTTTCAGAAGTGAGCTAGAAGACATCAACAACCCGGTCATTGAGAAAGACATCATTGACCTGGCAGACAAAATTTCAAAATTCAGGAACCTGCAGATCGACGACGACAAGTTCCGTAGTGTGCGCCTTGCAAGAGGAGTGTATGGTCAACGACAGCCTGGCGTACAAATGATCAGGATCAAACTGCCCTATGGCAAAATAACTACCCGGCAGCTGGTGCATATAGCCAATTTGTCGGATGAGTTTGCCAGCAGTACCCTGCATGCCACCACACGGCAGGACATTCAGATTCACTATGTAAGCCTCGACAGGACACCCGAACTTTGGGCAAAGCTTGAAAAAGAAAAAATCACACTTAGGGAGGCCTGCGGTAACACAGTAAGAAATGTAACCGGATCTGCCAAAGCGGGCATTGACCCCAACGAGCCATTTGATATCACGCCTTACGCCCAGGCAACATTTGAGTACTTTCTGCGCAACCCTATTTGCCAGGAAATGGGCAGAAAGTTTAAAATTTCCTTCTCCAGTTCCGACGAAGATTCGGCGTTCTCTTTCATCCACGACATCGGGTTCATTGCCAAAGTGAAGCAGGTAAACGGAAAAGAGGTTAGAGGTTTTAAAGTGGTTGTGGGAGGCGGCCTTGGTGCGCAACCGATGCTAGCCCAGGTAGCCTATGAGTTCATGGAGGAAGATCAAATCATTCCGTTTGCCGAGTCACTCTTGCGGGTTTTCGATAGATATGGTGAAAGGGCACGCCGTCAAAAGGCACGCATGAAGTTCTTGATGGCCGAAATCGGGTTGCAGGGCTTACTTGATCTGGCCAAAGCTGAATATCCGGCGCTCAAACACAAGACGTTTCGTATTGATACCACATCAGTACAGCAGCCTGAACCGCAGCCAGAGGGAAAGGTATATCCGGAAGTAAGCATCGACAATGAGGCTCGGTATCAGCTATGGCTGCAAACGAACGTTTTTCCTCAAAAGCAAAAAGGCTTCTTCGCTATCGGGCTTAAAACCCAACTTGGCAACCTGAGTTCCGACAAAGCAAGGGCGCTTGCAGAGGTCGTCAGGGAGTTTGCAGCGGATGAACTCAGAATTACTGTTACTCAAGGCTACATACTCAAGTTTGTAAGGGAAGAGGCACTTCGGGGTCTTTACGTGGCATTGGACAAACTGGGGCTGGCCAATCCCGGTTTCGAATCGACTGCTGACGTGGCTGCCTGCCCAGGCACCGACACGTGTAACCTGGGCATTTCCAGCAGCTATGGCATTGCTGTTGAACTGGAGAGGGTAATGACCGAAGAATTTCCCGACCTGGTGAAAAACAGTGACATCAGCATTAAAATCAGCGGTTGCCCCAACTCTTGCGGGCAGCATGGCATTGCTGGCATAGGCTTCCACGGCAGCTCTCAGAAAAAAGACGGGCTGGTTCTCCCTGCCCTGCAAGTGCTTCTCGGTGGGGGAGTTGACGCCGACGGCAATGGCCGTATTGCTAACAAAGTGATCAAGATCCCCAGCAAAAGAGGCCCGGAAGCACTGAGAGTGCTACTCGCCGATTATGACGAAAATGGCAACGATGGCGAGTACTACAAAGATTATTTCGCCCGACAAGGCGACAGGTATTTCTATACTTTGCTGAAGCCACTTACTTCGCTGGACGATCTTTCAGATTCTGATTTTGTAGACTGGGGCGAAGAACAGAATTTCAAGGTGGAAACAGCTGTTGGCGAGTGTGCAGGTGTGATCATTGACCTGGTGGCTACGTTGTTCTATGATTCTGAGGAAAAGCTCGACTGGGCGAATGAAGCCTTTGCGGAGGGCCGCTGGGCGGACTCGCTTTATCATAGCTACAATGTGTTTGTGACTTCTGCCAAGGCGTTGTTACTTTCTGAAGATGTGAAAAACAATACGCAGATAGCCATCATCAGAGACTTTGACAGAATTTTTGTTGAAAAAGGTGAGTTCACTTTCCCGGAAGGAAGCTTCGAAGCACACATCACCAAAATAAGCAGCAACGAGCCTACAAAGGCGTTCGCTGGCACATTTAAGGAGGAAGCGGCGGCATTTATTGAGAAGGTAAAAGCTACCCGTACCAAGCAGCTCATTGCATCCAATTAACCTTTCAACCAGCAACTGACAATGAATATTCAGGCAAAAAAACTTCCAAAAGTTTCCCTGGTTGGCGCCGGCCCGGGTGACCCTGAGCTAATTACGCTGAAAGCAGTGAAGGCCTTGCAGTCGGCTGATGCAGTGCTTTACGACGCCCTGGTTAACGAGGAACTGGTCGGCTATGCCCCTGCGTCGGCCGTCAGGCTTTTTGTAGGCAAAAGAGCCGGTAGACATAGCTACAGGCAGGAGGAAATCAATAAACTGATTGTGGAGCATGCCTATCACTACGGGCATGTGGTACGCCTGAAAGGCGGAGATCCTTTCATTTTCGGTCGTGGACAGGAAGAAATGGATTACGTGAAAAGCTTTGGGATTGACGTGGAAGTAATTCCTGGCATCAGCAGTTCGCATGCCGTTCCAGCTATAAACAATATCCCCCTTACTGCCCGAGGCATGAGCGACAGCTTTTGGGTGATTACGGGTACCACCAGTGGTGGCAAAGTATCGAACGATCTCTACTATGCTGCCCAATCAAATGCCACTGTTATCATCCTGATGGGGATGAACAAGCTGAAGGAAATTATGGGAATCTTTTCCAGGTTTCAAAAAGACGAAACGCCCGTCGCTATTATTCAGAACGGCAGCCTGCCCAATCAAAAAATGGGTATTGGCACTGTGTCGAGCATTACCTCTATTGCCCGGGAAAAAAGACTCGGCAGCCCAGCCATTATCGTTATTGGTGAAGTGGTAAAAGTTGCGCAGAAAGAAGAATTCATGGCAACGATACTGGAACAACTGGAAAAAAAGTCATGAGCCAAAATACGCTTTTTCCGGTTTTCCTGAAACTCGAGAACTTCAACACGCTGCTTGTGGGAGGTGGCAATGTGGGGCTCGAAAAGCTTACTGCATTGCTGGTCAACAACCCACTGGCCAATGTAATGGTTGTTGCCGATCGCTATTTAGAAGAAACTGAAAAGCTGGCAAAAAGCTCCCCCAATGTGGTGCTGACCTACAGGAAGTTTGAATTTGACGACCTGAACAACAAGCAGCTGGTGATACTGGCGACAGATAATTTTGAACTTCACAAAGAAATCAAACTAAAGACAACGGAGCTGGGCATTTTGACCAATGTGGCAGATACTCCGGCGCTGTGTGATTTTTACCTTGGCTCTATCGTTCGCAAAGGAGACCTGAAAATTGCCATCTCTACGAACGGCAAGTCGCCCACCCTGGCCAAGCGCATGCGACAGTACCTGGAGGAAGCTATCCCCGACAGCATGCAGTCGTTGTTGGACAATATGAAAACCTTTCGGGACAAACTGAAAGGCGACTTCTCAACAAAATTGGAAGTGCTGAACGATCTCACCTCATCGATGATTGAAAAAGAAAAGAAAGACAATTAAGAACCCTTCACGCTTAACACACCTCTTCACAGTTGGAAGGGAGGAATAGGTAAAGAAAAAGGACTCGCCTGCTGTGAGTCCTTCTCTTTTTTATGGCGATCATATTTCACACCGCCGACAGCAGTTGCGGCGGATTTCAAGGATCAATCTATATTTCTGGGGATTGAATGTTTCGTTTGTGACTAAATAAAAAAGCAAAAGGTCCAAGCGAGACGCATTGAACCAGTTTTGCTTTTTTATGACCGCACGGGAATTGGATTTGAAAGGTAATCCCCC